>NZ_SCOO01000002.1:0-322750 GCF_005502415.1 Pseudomonas sp. G(2018)
GCCGCCACGTGAAATCCGAGTCCGGAAGCCTTTGCCAAATATAAAGATTTCAATCTCGGACGCGTACTTTTCTGATGCGCAAACCAAGGCCGACTTTTTCAACAGAATCGGCCGGTTTCTGCCCCTCACGGAGGGCCGCTATGGGGCGTTCTTTGCCGGTCAGGACCACGAAGAGTGCTGGTCAAGTCAAATGCAAATGGCCGATTTCAGTCAATCCGGCGCCATCATGACCGCGAGCGTCATCCTGATGAATTCCTCATTCGTGTCGACGGCTTCCAGGGCGCCGCGCATTGTCGGCGACACTCTGTCGAACGTGAGGAGTCCTTTTGGCATAAAACAAGCGCGGGAGCCAACTCAGCAGTAAAGCGAGGTGCCGGTCAAAAAATATCTGCCGCCAGCTCCGATAAACAGAGAAGCTGTGACCAAAGCTGTGACCAAATTTGGCGTCAAACCCCAGAAACAAAAAAGGCCCACCTTTCGGTGAGCCTAAGTTGTTGATCTATATGGTGCCGGCACCAGGAATCGAACCCGGGACCTACTGATTACAAGTCAGAGGGTTCGACGATACCCACTGATTTACGAATCTACATTAGCCTATACAGAATGGGGCTTTCAGCCTATTCTTGCCTTTACGGGGTTACACGAAAATTCACCATTTTCGACCTGGAACGTAACCCCAGCGTAACCCCCGTAACTGGCGAGGAAGACATGAGCAGCGAAAGCCATATCTCATTCAGCAAGGAACGACTGACCGCATTGCCGACCCCCGAAGCCGGCAAGCGCGCCACCTATCACGACACCAAGATTCAGGGCCTACAGTTGCGAGTGTCGTTCACCGGCATCAAAACCTTTTCCGTGTATCGCCGCATGAAAGGAGGCCAGCCGGAGCGGGTCACGCTTGGCCGCTTCCCGACTATGACCGTCGAACAGGCCCGCAAGCAAGCCACTGCCATCAATGCCGAGATTGAGGCCGGCGCTAATCCGGCAGCCGTTCGCCGTGCCATTCGCGAAGAGCCAACCTTTGTCGAGATGCTGGCCGAGATGCTGGATAAGAAGAAAAAACGTGACGGCTCCCCGATCATCGCGCGTACGAAAAAGGACTACCTCGATACCGCGCGGCTACACATGTCGGCCATTGCCAATAATAAGCTGTCGCATATATCTCGATCCGAGGTTAAAGCGATACACAGCAAGGTGAGCAAAAAAAGCGCACGCCAAGCGGACAAAGCCGTTGCCATCATTTCGTCAGTCTTCAACTACGCCGCTGAGCATGAACATTTCAGCGGCACAAACCCGGCCAGTCGCATTCAGAAAAACATGGTGGTGTCGCGTGACCGCTTCGCCCTGGGTGCCGAGCTGCCATATTTGTTTGCAGCCATCGGCGAGTCGAGTTTGAGTGACTTCTTTTTGCTGGCGCTGCTTACTGGCGCCCGCCGCTCAAACTTACAAGCAATGGCCTGGCGCGACCTCGACCTGGAGGCCCGCGTCTGGCGCATCGAGATGACCAAAAACGGTACGCCGCAGAACGTCACTTTATCGCCTGAAGCGGTGACCGTACTCAAGGCCCGCAAGCGCACGATAGGCATATCTCCTTTTGTGTTTCCCGGCGAGGGTAAGACTGGCCATCTGGTTGAGCCGAAGAAGGCATGGGCCGCTGTCCTGCTGCGCGCTAGTCTGCGCCGCCTTCTCGATCATCTGAGCGGACTCGGCAAGCTGTCTGCCAAGGAGCGTAAACAAGCTGACCAGCAGATCACAACCGCGCCAGCTGCCGCGGAGAAGCATTATCGGTCCATTGCTGCCGTGCTGAAAATCGACCCGGCGCTCTACGACATGACTGACCTGCGCATCCATGATCTGCGGCGCACCCTTGGGAGTTGGCAAGCCAAGACTGGCGCATCGTTGGCAATCATCGGGAAGTCGCTCAACCACAAGACCCACCAAGCCACTGCGATCTATGCGCGCCTTGACCTCGACCCGGTGCGTCAGTCCGTCGAGACGGCGACGCAAGCCATGTTGGAAGCTGCGGGGGTTAAGCAGACCGCCTCACTGGTTTTGATTTCGAACCAGGGTCGTAAATAACCGAACCACCACCCGCTTTAGGGGCACCTTTTTCAACATGCTACCTGAGGATGTTATGAGTCTTTACGAACTGGAAGGCGTTGAGCTTGAAGTGGATTTAGAAAGCACTGAGTTCGAAGGCGTTGGGATCGACTATTACAACTTCATCAGGATTGTGGAGCCCGACCAATATGGCGGACTTCCTCTGAGTGACTTCGGAGGCTGGTTCGAGATCAGAAAAGAAGGCGTCTATCTGAAATTGCCGGATGAAAGGGTACTGGCTTGCCTGACAACACTTGAGAGGGATGACCTTCTTCGGCACCCCAAAGGAAGGCCATATGAGCCGGTACTCGCTTTCCCGTTTACATTAAGGGAGCTCAAGGTTTTTCTTGATTGGGCAACGAGTGTTGGCTACGACGTGCCCATCAATGAGGCCGCGCTGCTTGAGGTGATTGAGGCGCAGGGGGGGCAACCTCAGGCCAAGGGCGTACGGCACAAGTCGGTAATGCAGCAACGAATTGAGGTGATCCACAAATGGCTCGATTCGCAGCAAAAATTCACGAAAGACAACCTCAGGGTACCGGAAAGCGAGCGGGGGAAACCCTGGGCACGCCAAGCCTGCTGGGACTGGTTGTGCGTCCATGGTTACACAGAAGAAGGTCGGCTGTTTGGCAACGCGAAACAACGTGGCGAAGCCAAAAGCAAGGCGTTTTCCAATGCCTGGACCGGCTTTAAAAAATAGAACCTTACCCAAAAATTGGGTAAGGGGGCCTACTTGTCGTGGGTATGGTTGGTTGCCCGATTCTTTTCTCGTTGTTGTTGAACTTAAACGAGGAAACATCAGTGAATACCAACAAACCCTTCGACATTGCAGCACTTAAAGTTGAGATCAGCGTACAGCTTGGTTTCGACCCGCAGAACCCGCCCGTCAACGTAGACGATGAGCAAGCGGCCTTCGTGCTCGGCGTGAAGACGCCTACCCTCGCGGTCTGGCGCTCCACGGGGCGTTACAACCTGCCTTTCTTCAAGGTAGGCCGCTTGGTGAAGTACCGCATCAGCGATCTTGCCGAGTTCTTGGCCAGCCGCACCGCCAGCCATACCGGTGAGGTGCGCGCGTAATGAAAAAGAGCCGCCCCCAATCGCAGCAGAGCAGCCCGTCGCAAGGCCAGTCTATCACCGAAGCTACGTGCAAGATCGGCCGCATTCTGATCCACATGGCGATGGGTGCCAGCCTTAATCGCTTCGAGGCTGAGGACTTGGGCGACCATTGCCTGAATACCACTATCTCCGTACTGGGCAAACGTTTCGGCCTGATCATTGAGCGTCACTACGAGCGCGTCCCGAACCGCTGGGGTAAGCCTTGCCGCGTGAAGCGCTATAGCTTGCCGTTCAGTGAACGCGAGAACGCCTACAAGGTGCTGGCTTACCTGAAACGCATCGCCCGCTACAGCACGGAGGGTTAGTCCAATGTCGAACATTCGCACCCTCTTGTTCGGGCTGGCCCCGGCTTTTCTGATGAAGGTCGCAGTCTGGATTCATCGTCACTCGCAGGTCGTTGAGTTGCTGATGCTGGCCGCCGTTATTGGCCTGATCGCGTTGGAGGACAACCTGATCAAAGCATTGGCGCTCTAATGACCGTCACCGTCGAGAAATTGCTCGCCCGAGGGGACGAAATCAGTATCGAGGGTGGCCGGCTCGTCATTCGCCCGTCCAGTGGTAAGTCTGTACCCCTGGATTGGCAGGACAAGCATTCTCCAGCTCTTCTGCGCGAAATCCTGCTCCTTCTCGGGATGGAAGCTTATGAGTATGGCGGCTATTCGACTGGCTTGTATGGCCCTCACAAGGCAGGTGGCGTGACGGTACAGTTTCCGTCGTTTGTAGATGGTATGAAAACTCATGCCATCTTCAACGCGGACTTGAGTCGTGAACGTACCACCAAGGCAGGGGCAAAAGGCTCTCCTCTGCCGAAGGGGCACTTTCGCATTAGCCCACGAAGCCATCTCTTTCAGTTTTGGCAATCAACCGGGCTTTCCACGCCCAAGAGTCTTTCTTCGCTCCATGATTATCTGGGCAACCTGCGGGGCATCCTGTTTGCAGCAGATCTAGTAGCCGGCCGGAAAAACCGACTGGACACTGGGACTCTGCGCCCCCTTTTCATCACTACTGCTGAGGTGCGCAAAGCCTTTCACCCGGACAACGGACAGATAACTACCGGACAAGTGACGGACAACTGCCGGATAAGGATGCCGGATAAGGATTCCGCGCCACCCCAGAAAAATCAAGGCTTCCAGCCAAAACCAAGTGCGTGTTCAGAAATCCGCGTAAAAACGTTAATCAGTACAAACGTGTACACGGCAACTACTGAACCTGTCCATTCACGCAAACCTCCGGAAGAACAAACAGACGAGGAATGGTTGGCTGCTTACTGTTCAGAGACGGAAGAAAACACATACTGATCTGTAGCTACCAAAATCCCCCATCACCATGCGAGCCACTGCGGTCAGCCCTTTCTGGTTGAGCCGCAGTCCCGCATTTTTTTATGTGCGTAACTCGCCTTCATGGCCCATCAAAAAAGTGTTCCGTGCGCGACCCATTCGCTTATAAAATTTCCCTCGCGCGCACGCGCGCGCGTACTGCTCCGAAAACTCTTGAGCGTTATCGTTGATTGATTGAGAAATCGGAGTGAGTGACTCCCAGAATCTGCAACCGTGTGTCTGGTCTTGGTGATTCAGATAGGCCTTCGTGGCCGAGGCTCAGGCAACAAGCGCTAATAGTTTCTCAAGCAACTCTTTAAGCTCCGGGCGCTGTTGACCACCATCGTCGTACATCGAACGCTGGAGGATCTGTTCGGCATTCATCAGTGGCCAAAACCTATCGATCACGTCATCCGCTTTGACGCTAAGTGCTTGGCCGATGATCTTCTTTGCGTCGGAGAGGTCGGTGAAGTCCACCCTTATCCCAGTTTGGGCGTACAGCATGTCTGGGCATAGATAGTTCTCAATTTCGCGCTTTCGGGTTGAATAAAACGCTCGGCCTTTTCCCTCGACTTCTTCTTTCCGTTTCAGATTCTGTTCTGGTCGGCCACCGATATCGGAATCTAAAAAAACGCACCAAGGCAGGCCTAGATCATCGGCCAGATTAAGGGTTACCCAGTGTTTCACGCTGCCGCAGCCGCCAATTAGAATTGGAACGATTCCTACCTCCTCCAAAGTGGACGCAATATATCCACCAGCCTGCAAGGTATTGGCCGCGTGACGGAGAAAGGTCACGTCTGACTTACCCTCAACCAGTACTACTCCTTTTGCCCGTTCCATGCCCGTTTCTGGAAGCACACCTAAGCTCTCAGCTGCTTCTTTGAGCACTTCATCGTTGGGCATCTTGACGAAAGGTGTGCCATTTTCATCCTTGGAGACGAAGCGGATGCCGTGGATGGGCATCAGACCAGCAAGGGCGGGAACATGGGTAGTGACAATGATCTGTCGATTCGGTTGAACTGAAAGCTCTAGCAAGGCCTTCATCAGCATCATCTGATAGTTTGGGTGTTGAGAGGTTTCTGGCTCTTCTATGGCGTAGATAACATTACGTTGTGTGCCAATGACGGCTCTCTCTGCCTCAGCACGAAAGAAGTTGAGCAGGATTAGACGGCGAACACCGCTGCCTCGCTTGTTGATGGGGATGCCATTTTCACCATCCAGGGTGAAGTTGAAGCTCCATTTGGGTTTTTCCTTGAAGCGCGGAGTAAGTTCATTTGCCAGCTCAGGTGCCATTTCCCGCAGCTTGTCGAGGGTGCGGGTTGCTACATCCATCACACTGGCTTCGATCTGTTGCTCCAGTGCGCTGATTTGATCCTGAAGGGCGGCTTGTGCTTCTTTCACAGCCTGTTGCAGGGGGTTTTTGGCTTCAGCATCCCCATCACTGCTTTCCCGATCTGCCTTGAAAAGAGCGAAGGTCGGTAGAAGATCCTCAATCTTGTCCCAAATGGATTTGTTGTCTGTCGAGATTCCTTTGCCTACATCAAGGAGGGTTTCCTGGCAGGCAATAGGTTCTGCCCCAGCACGAATAGATTGCCGCCAAAGTGAAGCTACACGTTTATCCGCTACGTGCTCGCTGACACCACGCTGGTCGCCGAGCTTTTTCAGCTCCGCTATCTTGAGACTCAGTAGCTTTGACAGCTCTCCATCGGCGGGGTGCTGGCAGCGGATTGCAGTGCGCTCCAACTTGCCGGTGCTAGCCTTGAAGGCTTTGACAATCTCCAGAACCCCATCGGCATTGAGTAGATACTCCTGCGCCAAAGACGTTTCGGCATTTTCGTCTAGCACAAGTGCCTCGGGAAAGCCGTCGAACTCGCAAGCAATTTCGAACTGATCGATGCCCTCAGCTAAGCTGAAGCAGTTCATATCGCTTTTATCGGCTTTTGCACCTTCCGATTCGAAAAAAATGGCTAACGCTTCAAGTATGGTCGATTTGCCATAGTCATTACGGCCGACAAAGCCAGTCATGGCGTCATCGATGGGAATGGGAGTGGTGGTGCGGTAGCCCCGAAAGTGGCTGAGCTTGATGGACTTGAGGCGCATGATTATTTCCCTATATGACCGCCTTACGAACCCCTTGGCTAAGCGGGGCTACGATCCTTAACCATAGACCAGCCCTGAGCTTTCATTTGAGAGATGTCATGAAGTGCTACTTGGCTCGCTGCCGGGTGGTGCCAGATTCGCGCGGCGCATCGCTAGGCCTTGGATGTCACGGTGTACATCGACCAAAACGAACGTCGTGCCGGTGTCGGTAGGAGGCTCTACGCATCGTTGTTGCCCATCCTGGCTCAACAAGGATTTCGATCAGTCTAAGCCGGTATTTCACTGTCGAATGCTGGGAGCTTGGGGCTACAGGAAAGCCTGGGATTCAATCACATAGGGACATTTCCCGAAGTTGTCTACAGGCTCGGCAAGTGGCATGACGTTGGTTATTGGCGCTTCGAGCTGTCAAGGGAATCGAGTCCCCAAAGCGAAATATGCCGATTTTCAGAGGTCGCTGAATAATTCTCGCGGCGGCGCGGAATGGGCCTAGTGATGGGCTTTATGTTGATGGTGTTCAACCGAGGAATGTCTGCTTCTCACCATGCTTCATCGTTCACGAGCATGGGGATTCGCCCAATCGAAAGCTAGCGACTGAGCGGATCAACTCCTTCGATATTACTAGATCACCTGATCACTTCTCCTTTTTCGGAGGCTGTACCTTCGGCATAGGAAGGGTGTTTTGTACAGGTGGTAGTCCCCGATCATTAAATACTTGCCTAGATGGGGTTTGGCGTGGTGGTTGCGATTTGTTGTCACTCATTAGTTAACTCCGTGTAGTGGCTTTGGAAATATCGTCTCATCTGCGATTCGGCTTTGGTCATGAGACCCGCGTTTTCAGGTACGGCCATTCCAGAAAAGGCAGCTTTCATTACCGCCGCTTTCTTTTTTCGTATCGCGAAACGTTTTTCGTTGATTTCTCGCTCGGTCAGTTCCCCTTGCGCGACATCGAACCAGCCTTTTTCTGCATCGTCGGCGAGCACAGATAGCTCTAGCCCTGCAGCACTGAGAGGCTTGATACGGGCCTTGAATGGAAGGAACTTGTATACGACCGAAACGACCTGGCTGAGCATGATTAAAAGGCCCCAGACAAAAGCGTATTCTTTCCAAATAGCCCAGCCACCGATACTGCCGGCGGACGCTACGGCCAATACGATGCCGATTCCCCGTTCAATGTTTTCAGATCTAATCTGGTAGAGCTCGAGATAGTAGACATGTGCTCTAAGAGTTTGCAGCTCCACCCAATATTGCGCTTGATACATTCCTTGATTCCGTTTCCAGTTGAAAGACTCGGTGCGGCTTCTCTGGATCATACAGACGCGTTGAGTGCTGGGAACACGAGCCTCAGGCCTTTAATCGCGAAGCTGATGGCTGATGGCTGACGAATGATGGCGATCAGTGATGTAGCGGCCCCGATCTACGACAGCCGTCACGTTCTACCTTTAGCCTTTTAGCCCTTTCATCAGTTTTGCCGCGCTCCAGGCCGCGATAGCTTTCTCCTGCATTTCCCGCCAATTATCGAAGTCCGAATTTGCCGCTATGTACGCATCCCAAGGCTCATCTGGGATTGCCTGAAGATCTTCGGATGTCTCCACCTTATAGCCAGCGGATTCGCAAAACGAAAGAAAGTCCGGGCTTTCGGTATGTTTGGAAATGAACTCAGGATTAAGCAGATCCAAGAGCAATACCTGTTTTGTCTCTCCGAGCTTTCGCGCGTTATCGGCCAAAGTCTTCAGTCTGCTCATATCACTTTTTATCGGCATCATCTTCTTCCTTGTGTCACGGCTATGGTGTCAGAAAACTGAGCATAGCCACTTGCTCGCCAGATAATTTCCAGGATGTACATGTGGGACTCATATCTCGAAGGTTGAAAACTGGAAATGGCAGTTGGCGCGCGCCGGTCAATCTATTAAGCCATACCTTCAGTGGCTAATTGACATTAACGAAAATCTAGCCTAAACACACCATGTACGTGAACGCGCCTAGACAGAACCAAGGAGAGGATTGTGCCAAGTCTTGATAATCATGTATTCGCCGCGCTCACTCATTATCGTACTTTGATCTCCGGGCATTTTAATTGCCCTGTTCTTGCCTACTCGGGGCCAATTCACCCAGCGGTGTTGAACGCGTATGTGTCCGCAGTCGAGGAGGTAGTGAAGCAGGTACGGCCGACCCATGCCGAAGGGAGGATCTGCATCATCCTTTCCACGCCTGGCGGCGTTGTAGAGGCGGTCGAAAAAATGGTCGAGGTCACTCGACATCATTTTGCAGAGGTTTTCTTCGTAGTCCCCACTGCTGCCATGTCCGCTGGCACTATTTTTTGCATGTCGGGGGACAAGATATTTATGGATTACGCGTCATCTCTTGGGCCGATCGATCCCCAGGTTCCCCTTTCAGATGGCCAGCTTGTGCCTGCGTTGGGCTACATCGACAAAGTTAACGAGCTGATCGATAAATCCGCACAAGGGAAGATGACAGACGCCGAATTTATGATGCTTCAGCGCCTTGATTTGGCGACGCTTCGCAGATACGAGCAGGCACGGGATCTTTCGGTTAGCCTGCTAAAGCAGTGGCTGGTTAAGTATAAATTCAAGGATTGGACGCATCATTTAACCACTACAGCTGGGCAGCCGGTCACCGCCCAAGAGAAGGAAGCCCGCGCAGAGCAGATAGCTAAGGATCTGAGTGACAATAACCGCTGGCACTCACATGGCCGGATGATCGGAATCAACACCCTGACCAGCGGTCTGAAGTTAAGAATCGAAGACTATACGCAGGATGTTGGGCTAAGGCAGAATCTGCGCGTTTATTCGGAGCTACTCACGGAGCATGCTGAACGACAGCAGTCCGCTTTCATGCTTCACTACACATGACGAACCTGTGAGGGGAACAATGATGACGCTCGACAAACGAACCGCAGAGACGCTTGCAAAGGAAGCGGCCAGTCGCGCAGGTGAGCGGGCGCAACGTCTAGATCAGATTAACGATCGTTTTGATCGTCTGGTCAAAACGGGTGCCGTTCAACCCGAAAAATATAACATCGCGCCAATCAACCCCTCATCGATGGCCAACTTTTTCGTGATCAGCTGACCATTCCCCCTAAGCCCGGCAAAGCTCCGGGCTTTTTGCGACTCCCCCCTGCTCATTTTTGTATCCGAACCGACTTTTCGCTTAACGATCTCCCGATACCGAAATCGGTAGCTGTGGTGGGCGACTATTGTCGGAACAATCACGAGCTGCGCCATACGCTTACGACAGATTGAGCATGAATGCCAATCGTACGGAAAACCCGGCACTCTGAGTTTCTTAATCAATACGCGCGTGGGAGAAATAGCAGAAGCGATTCGCGCATCCGGGCAATCCCTGTACCAGCGCTCCCTCGCCACCACGAAACACAACGTTGAACTCTCCAGCGGGCTTGAATCGCGGCGGCTCGTCTTGTGAGCGCCGCATGGCTCAGCCTGGGCGACTTCGAAAGGGGGGAAATGGCTAATCGTAACAGCTGACGATTTATCTAAAACGTAACCCCGGTGTAACCCCGGATCAGAAACGAAAAAGGCCCGCATCGCTGCGAGCCTTATTCTATATGGTGCCGGCACCAGGAATCGAACCCGGGACCTACTGATTACAAGTCAGTTGCTCTACCATCTGAGCTATACCGGCGTGTCAGGGCGACGATTATAGCGATTGGGTTGGTTCTGTAAACCCCTGAATTCTGACTATTTTTGCGCAGGCCCTTGTCGAAGATTTCTGGCGCGCGTTGAGCCTCATCGAGCGTTGTAAAACGTGGCGCCTGACGGGATGTCTTTGTTGACGAACGACATGGCCCCGATGGTGACGTTGTCGCCGATTGTCAGGGTGTCCGCGATGATGCAACTGTTGGCGCCCACGCTGACATTGTCGCCGATGACCAGGTTATAGCTGTCCAGCCCCAGGGTCTTGATGCCAATCGTGGTGTTTTGCCGGATGAAGAAGTTGCGGCCGATTTTGACTTCGCCGGTGATCACTACGCCCGGCAGGTGGCCGATGCGAAAGCCCGGGCCTATTTGGGCGTTGATGCTGATGTCGACGCCGTACTTGAGGTTGAGTTTTCTCTCAAGACGCTTGGCGTACCAGCGCGCAAAACCGTTTCCGGAATAAAAGTACTGGGCCAGTCGAAACATGAACAAGTAGCGCAGAGCGTTGTTCTTGCGAGTCCGCTTGAGGATGTTGCTGATGAGCCCTGTGCGGCTTCCGCGTTTTTTCTTGTTCGAGACTTCCGACCGCCAATGTTCTACCAAGGTGTCAAGATTCAAAACATGGCCCTGTTGATTGTTCGTGTTGTGAGGCCTTTGATAGTAGCTGCTGGCTATCACGATTCCTACGCTCACGTTCTGCCCAAATTTCAACAGATATGTCTTTTGCTCAAATGCTTATGCACAACGGGATTCGCAATGCACGGGGCATATGACGAATTTGTGGATCCGTTCTCAACTGTTCGCAAATCACTGTTTTTCGGGTTTTTTATCCAAGTGTACGAAAACTGAACAGTGACGTTTCACCCCTGAAACAGCTGTAAAATATTGGATCCACGTTATTTAATCAACAGAGTTATCCACAGGTTGGGATGCGTTAGGCGCGTTCTGCCAACATCAGGAAGTTACGCGGTGTGAGCGGTGTTTCACAAAAAGTGCCTAGACGAACCTTGTAACCCTGCTCGAGGAGGAAAAGTGCGCGATCGAGCACCAACCAAAGCTCCAGCGGGCGTCGGAAAAGTCCGCGCAGCAGCTCCAGATTGCGCACCTCAGCCAAGCGCTGCCAACCAGCGGCTTCCAGAGCCGGCCAATCCTGCGGGCCGATTGTGGATAACTCTTTGAGTTGGGCCAAATGCTGGCAGTAATCGGCGAAGGGCTTGTCCAGCCAGGCGCTGGGCAGGGATGGCGTTGGCAGGTATTCGTCAACGCCGCGCAGTTGCCGTTGCAGCAGGTCGAAGGCCAGGCGTCGGGCCATGGAAGTGTCGCGTTGGCGTCGGACGCGTGCACCGGCGGTGACGGTTTCACTCATCGGTAACGCCAGATCATCGAGAGACAGCTGTAGGTCGGAGGCCATGGCGGCCGAGGAAAGTGGCGAGTACCGGGGAAGACTGATCCGGTTGTAACAGCAAGGAGCAATGGCGAGTTGTTTGCAGCCTGCAGCGCTGGCGAGCTGAATCAACCTCACGTGGAGATCGCCGCAGGCGTGCAGTGCGACGGGGGTATGTTCGGCGTTCAATAACGTGGCCACATCGACAGCGAGTACATCCTGCTCGACATGCAGCGCATGCAGTTGATGACGCTGACTTAAAGCCTGGCCGCTGGCGACAAGTGCCGGGTCATATTCCAGGCAAGTCAGCTGTTGGCCGGTTTGCAGCAAGCGTCTTCCCAAGTGCCCTTTGCCCGAACACCAGTCCAGCCAATGCTTGGGCGCATGGGTGAACAGCAGGCGACTGGCAAAGGCTTCGATTTGCTGCCACTTGCGCCCCGGCACATCGACATTTAATCGATGGCCCGCCGCTTCCAGTGCGTGGGTGGGCAATTCATCCACGGTACTCAGCGCAAGAGACTTCGCCGCCAAGGTCGCAAAAGGCTCCGGCGCATCCAAAAGGGCAGGTTGGTTGTGCGCGTTTTCCGCATCTTCCAGCGACCGTCCGCGTAGCCACGCGGCCAACTCAGGGTAGGAAGTTTCCCAGGGAAGTTGCAGGTGCGTGAACGGCCGTGGTTTCCACAGCGCCTGATGCGTTGTCAGAAAAGCATCCAGCGCGGTGAAGCGGGCGAGCAGGGCCTCGCCCGTCAACACGCGGGAATCAACGCCCTTGGCAGGCATCGACGCGCAGCCAGCGCTCCAGCAGCTTGAAGCCGCGCACCAGCACATAAGCCATCAGCAAGTAGAACATGCCGGCAGCGAAGAAGATCTCTACCGGCAGGTAGGTCCGGGCAATGATGGTGCGGGCCATGCCGGTCAGTTCCAGCAAGGTCACGGTGCTGGCCAGGGCGCTGGCCTTGAGCATCAGGATCACTTCGTTGCTGTAGGCCGGCAGACCGATACGTGCCGCCCGTGGCAGGATGATGTAGAACAGCGCCTTGGGCTTGGACATGCCCAGCGCGCGTGCTGCTTCGATCTCGCCCGGTGGAATCGCCTGAATGGCGCCGCGCAGGATTTCGGCGATGTAGGCCGCGGTGTGCAGGGTCATGGTCGCCGTGGCGCACCAGAACGGATCGCGCAGGTAAGGCCACATCGAGCTGTTGCGGATGACGTCGAACTGCGCCAGCCCGTAGTAGACCAGGAACAGCTGAACCAGCAGCGGTGTGCCACGGAAAAAGAAGATGTAGCCGTAGGGAAATGCCCGCACCCACCACAGGCGCGACGAGCGGGCGATGCCCAGTGGAATCGCCAGCAGCAAGCCGGCGATCACGGCGATAGCGACCAGTTCCAGGGTCAGGGTTGCACCCTGGGCCAGTTTCGGCAGCCACTTGATGATGACTTCCCAGTTCATTGGGTGCTCCTCGCGAAGCCGCGAGCGGCGCGTTTTTCCAGGAAGTGCATGCCGGTCATGGCCAGAATCGTCAGACCCAGGTACATGAACGCGGCCACCATATAGAAGGTGAACGGTTGTTTGGACACGGTCACGCCGATTTGTGCGTGACGCATGATTTCTTCCAGGCCGATCACCGATACCAGCGCGGTGTCTTTCATCAGGATCATGAACAGGTTGCCCAGGCCGGGCAGGGCGATGCGCCACATCTGCGGCATGATCAACTTGGTGAAGATCCGCCATTTCGACAGGCCCAGGGCCACACCGGCCTCACGATGGCCTTTGGGAATGGCGAGGATCGCGCCGCGAAACACTTCCGTGGCGTAGGCGCCGAAGCACAGGCCCAGCGCAATAACGCCGGCGGCGAAGGCGTTGAGTTCCAGGTCGGGGTTACCGAAGAACTCGCCCAGGGCACGCATCAGGTTGACCGTGCCGAAGTAGATCAGCAGTACCCAGAGCAATTCCGGGATGCCGCGAACCAGGGTCGAGTAAGTACCGCCAAGCCATTGCAACGGCTTGTACGGGGAAGTCTTGGCCAAGGCGCCGAGCAGACCGAATACCAGCCCCAGGCACAGGGCCGAGAGTGCCAGTTTCACAGTCATCAGCGCGCCAGCGGCGAGCGCCGGGCCGAATCCGTAGAGGTCGATAATCATGGATTTCTTTTCAAATCGCGGCAGGCAAGGCCGGGGACCGGCGTCATCACAAGGCGACGCCGGTCCGGCAGGTCAGTATCAATAGATGCTGAACGGGAAGTACTTGTCGTTGATCTTCTTGTAGGTGCCGTCAGCGACGATTTCTTTCAGCGCGGTGTTCAGCTTGTCGCGGATCGGGTCGTTTTTACGTACAGCGATACCGATCTTGTCGCTTTCTTCCACCGGGTCGCCCTTGAATTCGTAGGACTTGCCGGCGTCGCTTTTCAGCCACTCGTAGTTGACGTATTTGTCGGCCAGGATGCCGTCCAGACGACCGGAAGTCAGGTCGAGGTAGGCGTTTTCCTGGGTGTCGTAGAGTTTGATGGTGATGTCATCGCCAATGTTGTCTTCCAGCCAAGTGCCGGCCAGGGTCGCTCGTTGGGCACCGATAATCTTGCCTTTCAGCGAAGCCTTGTCGGTCTTGAAATCGACGTTTTTCGGGGCGATGAACTGCAGCTTGTTGGAGTAGTACGGTTCGGTGAAGTCCACCGCTTGCTTGCGCTCGTCGGTGATCGACATCGACGAGATCAGGAAATCGAATTTCTTGGCGTTCAGGGCCGGGATGATGCCGTCCCAGTCGGAGGTGACCACGGTGCACTCGACTTTCATCTTGGCGCACAGGGCGTCGCCGATTTCCTTGTCGAAGCCAACGACGTTGCCGCTGGCATCTTTGTTGTTGAACGGCGGGTAGGCCGCTTCGATGCCCATCTTCAGGTTCTCAGCCATGGCACCGGCGCTGAAGGCCAGGGTGACGGCGGCAGCCAGGAAGACCTTTTTGTAGTTCTGCATGCGGGTAGCTCCGTTAGCGGTTGCTGGACATGAATTGTTTGCAGCGCGCCGAAAGTGGGTTTTCAAACACCTGCTGTGGCGATCCTTGCTCTTCTACCAGGCCCTGGTGGAGGAACACCACTTCGCTGGAGACCTGGCGGGCAAAGCCCATTTCATGGGTAACCAGCAGCATGGTGCGGCCTTCTTCGGCCAGTGCGCGGATGACATTAAGTACTTCCTGGACCATTTCCGGGTCAAGCGCGGAGGTCGGCTCATCGAACAGGATGACCTTGGGCTGCATGGCCAGGGTGCGGGCGATGGCTGCGCGTTGTTGCTGCCCGCCGGACAGTTGCGCCGGGTAGGCGTGGCGCTTGTCGGCGATGCCGACTTTGGCCAGCAGGGCTTCGGCTACATCGATGGCTTCAGCTTTGCTCTGGCCGAGTACGCGGCGCGGGGCTTCGATGATGTTGTCGAGTACGCTCATGTGCGGCCAAAGATTAAAGTTTTGAAACACAAAACCAATTTCGCTGCGCAGGCGGTTGATCTGCTTGCCATCGGCAGCGACCAGTTCGCCGTTCTTCGCGGCCTTGAGCTTGAGTTCTTCGCCGGCCACCAGGATCTGGCCCTGGTGCGGGTTTTCCAGCAGGTTGATGCAACGCAGGAACGTGGACTTGCCGGAGCCGGAGGAACCCAGGATCGAGATCACGTCGCCGTCGCGGGCGGTCAGCGAGATGCCTTTAAGCACCTCCAGCGAGCCGTAGCGTTTGTGCAAGTTGCGGATTTCAAGCGCGGGCGTGGCCTCAGCCATGTGCGTTCCTCATTGTGTATTCGCTCCTGCTGTTGGTGGCCTTCCTGGCGAGGCGGCCAAGCTAGCATAGCGTTTCAAAGGCAGCCAACAGCGCTACGGGCAGTAAGCGGGTGGCATGTGACAGGTTGTCGCATCGGCGCAGCAGACTGTCGCCCCATCAACAACCGAACAGCCGTTTGAACCCTGCTTGCAGGTAAAAGCGCGGTGGCTGTCGCGTAAAAAAGGGCGCGATGTTGCCAGCTTTGGCGGGGGGTTGGAAGCGCTAACAGGCCAAAGGTTGCCGATCCGCACTTTTATTGTGCGTTGAGGGATTGCGGGGTGTGTTTCCGGTGCGCGGTTTCGTTCATCAAGTGAGTCGCAGGGTAACGCTTTGGCAAAGTGCCAGTATTATCAATGAGTTGCGATGACTGTCCGGTCAGGGCGAGATCGCCGGGGTAGAGGGTTTTGAAACATTTTGGCGCAATTATTGCGTGCAGATTCCGGAACGCCCCGTTGGTTTCTTTTTACAGAAGGGAAATTCAAACGGGATGCATGCATTCGCTTTTCCTTACAAAGGTAGTTTCAATGAGCAGTACCCAAAGCTCTAACGGCCTCGAACAGGGGCTTAAACCGCGTCATGTGACCATGCTGTCGATCGCCGGGGTTATCGGCGCCGGCCTGTTCGTCGGCTCGGGCCACGCCATCGCTGCAGCAGGCCCGGCTGTGCTGTTGGCCTACGCCGCCGCCGGTATGCTGGTGGTGTTGGTGATGCGCATGCTGGGTGAAATGGCGATTGCCTCGCCTGACACCGGCTCCTTCTCCACCTACGCCGATCGCGCAATCGGTCACTGGGCCGGCTTCACCATTGGCTGGCTGTACTGGTGGTTCTGGGTGCTCGTCATCCCGCTGGAGGCCAACGCCGCCGCAACCATCCTGCACGCCTGGTTCCCGAGTGTGGATATCTGGGCCTTTGCCCTGGTCATCACCATGCTACTGACCGTGACCAACCTGTTCAGTGTGAAGAACTACGGTGAGTTCGAGTTCTGGTTCGCCCTGCTCAAGGTGGTGGCGATCATTGGTTTCATCGTCCTGGGCGTTCTGGCGATCTTCGGCTTCCTGCCGACCAGCCAGGTCAGCGGCGTTTCGCACCTGTTTGACACCCAAGGCTTCCTGCCAAACGGCATGGGCGCGGTACTGGGTGCCATCCTGACCACCATGTTTTCCTTCATGGGCACCGAGATCGTGACCATCGCGGCCGCGGAATCGAAGAACCCTGGCAAGCAAATCTCCAAGGCCACCAACTCGGTGATCTGGCGGATCGGCTTGTTCTACCTCGTATCGATCTTCATCGTCGTGGCCCTGGTGCCATGGAACGATCCGGTACTGGCCAGCGTCGGTTCCTACCAGACTGTGCTTGAACGCATGGGCATCCCGAATGCCAAGATGATCGTCGACATTGTGGTACTGGTCGCCGTGACCAGCTGCCTGAACTCGGCGCTCTACACGTCGTCGCGCATGTTGTTCTCCCTGGGCAAGCGCGGAGATGCACCGGCCGTGTCCACCCGCACCAACAAGAGCGGCACCCCGTACTGGGCGGTCATGCTGTCCACTGGCGCAGCGTTCCTGGCAACCTTCGCCAACTACGTGGCCCCGGCTGCTGTGTTCGAGTTCCTGCTGGCCAGCTCCGGTGCCATCGCACTGCTGGTGTACCTGGTGATTGCGATCTCGCAACTGCGCATGCGCAAACAGCGCATGGCTCGCGGCGAGAAAATCGTCTTCAGTATGTGGCTGTTCCCGGGCCTGACCTATGCGGTGATCGTATTCATCGTCGCGGCCCTGACCATCATGCTGTTCCAGGATGCCCATCGCGTGGAAATCCTTGCGACCGGCCTGCTCAGCGCTCTGGTGGTGGCTGCCGGCTTGCTGGTTGCTCGCCGTCGTCGCATCGAGCGCGGCGTGGCGGCAGTCGCGCGCTGAGTCTTCTGGCTCAATCGAGATTGTTGAAATAAAAAACGGCCGCTGTCAGTGATGACAAGCGGCCGTTTTTGTTTGCGGGTGATGGTTTGGTTCAGCTGGGGTTAACCCAGTCTTCCATGCGTAACCCCGATACTCGTTCAAATTCCCTTGTGTTATTTGTAACCACGATAAATCCCCTTGAGCGTGCATGTCCGGCGATCATCTGGTCAAAGGGGCCGATGGGTGTTCCATTTCTTGCCAGTTCAGACTTAATCATTCCGGAATGCGCGGCAGCTTCATTGTCGAAGGGTAAGACCTCAAGACGAGCAACGAACCCCTCGATGACTGCCAGGTTCTTCTCCGGGGTTGCTGATTTTTCCGCTCCGTAAATTAATTCCATCAAAGTGACTGCGCTGATGCACAACTGGTCGTGACGGCGATTGAATGCTTCGCGCACTATCTGTGGTTTGTTCTTGATGGTGAAGATGCAGATATTGGTATCGAGCATGTACTTGATCATCAAAACGATTCGCGCTCCTGATCGGCGGGTTGCTCGCGATCGGTCATGAAGTCTGCGCTAACGCTTTCGCCATCAAACCAGCTGTCCCAGGTTTCTCCAGCGGGGGTAATGATGCGTGCCCTGCCAACGGCGATCACATCGACGCGTTTTACGTCGCTCGGCATTGCAACGGCTTTGGGCAAGCGAACAGCCTGGCTTCGATTGCTCATGAAAAGAGTGGTTTGTTCCATTTGAATCTCCTGCGCTTTTAGTGGCGCCATGTGGACCAAGCATAGTTTTCAAATGGGATATGTCAATGGGATATACGTTGCCCCTGACGAAGGGCTAGAAGCCTTGCATCTGAAAAAAACGGCCGCTGTCAGTGATGACAAGCGGCCGTTTTTGTTTGAGTCGAAAACCTTATTCGGCTTTTTCTTCGGGCACATCCACCGACTGCCGGTAGACGTCCAGTGCGTCGCCGAAGTCAGCAATGAACTGTGGGTCGGTCAGCCATGCATGGGCGGCGTCGCGGTCCATGCCGTCAGCCCACATGCGGTAGTCGATCAGCATGTCGGCGGCCAGGTGGGTGGCGGCCATGCCTTCGTCGTCGGCGTTTTCCATGTCCAGCAGTTCTGGATGGTCGATGATGATAAAGGCGAGGTTCGTCAGCAGCACGGCGAGCATTTCGCTGCGACTGACAGCTTCCGCATCGCGCATTTTGCTGAACATCGCCAGGGTGTATTCCGGGATTGGCTCGCCGATTTCACCCAGGTCATCGTCCAGCGCGGCAGGTTTTCTGCCGTGGATATTGATTTGCCTGGCTTTGAGCTTGGCGCGTTTGGCGCGTTTCTGTTGCTTGTTCAGGGAGGCCATGGGAACTCAGTTCGGTTTCTGTTGGGTTTGGGCTGCGATAGCGTCGGACGCTGCCACGTAGTCAGCCTGGAAGGCTGGGGATTCGATCCACGCCAGGGCGCCGGCTTCGTCGGTTTCGGCGGACCATTGACGGTATTCGATCAACGCCGCGAGGATGAAGTCCATCGCGCCTTCTTCGCCCTCCTGCTCGTACACCAGCTCCAGCAGCGGGTCTTCCAGGAAGGCTACGCACATGGCCTGCTGGCTGACTTTTTGCGCGTCGATCATTTTCTTGAACAGTTCGGTCAGGTCCACCGATTCGAAATCGATGCGATCGTCGTTCGGGTCCAGTTCGACCGGCGCGGCGGCGCGTTGGGTGCGGTTTTGCTTGGCCTTGGCCTTGGCGCGGGAGGCGCGTTTTTGCTGCTTGTTGGCGGAGGCCATGGGCGTCGTTCCGTAATTCGTTGAGAGGGCAGTGGCTCAGCTGCGTGGCACTGTCCGCCCGGGTGTGTCGGGGGCCAGTTCGCCGTTTTGCAGCCAGGACAATGCAATGGGCCATAGTGTGGCTTGGTATGCGCTGCGAAAAAAGGCGAAATGTCCGACTTCTGCTTCGCCGATGTCTTCGGGAGCGATGCGCAGGTGGGTGTTGGTGCTGCTTGTGAAGTAGCCGAGCAGGCGTTCGATGGCCGGGATGGTGCCGTAGGGATCGTCGCTGATGCTGATCGCCAGGACTTTTGCGTTGACCGCGGCGAAGGGCAGGAGACCGGTGGTTGCGTGGCTTACGCGGCCGCTGGGGCGTGTTTCATAGTGTGCAGTGGGCGTACTCCAGTCACGAACCACGCCCGCAGGCGTGTCTTCAAGCCAGCCGAGGCGCTTGCCGGGAAAGTAACCGCAAATCATCGTCACTATCGGCATCACCACATGCCATTTGGCGAACATCCGCCAGCGATGGGCCGGCGCGTAATCGCGCCAGTAGGCGAACTGCGCGCCGACTGTCACCAGACGACGGATCATTTGCCCGGAGGCTCCCAGCCCCGCTGCGCAGCCGCCAAAGCTATGACCGACTACATTGATGGGCTGGCCCGGGAAGTCGCGTTGCGCACGCTGCAGCATCGCCTCGAAGTCCAGCGCGCCCCAATCGGTCCATGAGGCCTGAAGCCCTTTAAGCGATGCCGGACGTGATTCGCCGATGCCGCGGTAATCGTAGGTGATTACATCGAAGTCGTTGGCGAACAGGTAGTCGGCGAAGCGCGAATAGTGTCGGCAGCGGACCGAAGTGGCGGCGTTGATGATAACGACCGGGCGCGAGGTGTCTCGGACAGCGTGTCGCCAGGTAAAACCACCGAGGATGAAGCCGTCGGCGGCGGGTTGCTTGAAGGGTTCGCCCGATACGTCAGATGTCAGTTGCAGCTCGATTTGTGTAGGGGCCAGTGATGACATTTCCTGCAAACTCATCGGCGTTGGACCTTTGCGGTGGTTACCCACGATAGTCTTCGTGCTGCGGATGAACAATCTGTCCGTTCTACTCAGGCATCTGGTTCAGCAGCCGCTCCTCAATCACTGCCTGTTCTCGATCCAGTTCCGCCCGCAGTTCGTCTTCACTCGGCAATACCAGCTTGTACTTGCTGGCGAAGAGTTGTTCATGACCCTGTAGTACCGAGTAGCGCACCACAGAATCGTTTTTCTGCGCGCAAAGAATGATGCCGACAGTGGGGCCGTCAGTTTCTCTACGTTTGAGGTCGTCGTACATACGCACATACATGTCCATTTGGCCCACATCCTGATGGGTCAATTCACCGCGCTTGAGGTCGAAGATCACAAAGCAATTGAGCAAATAGTTGTAGAACACCAGGTCGATGTAGAAGTCTCTACCTTCAGTACTGATACGCTGCTGGCGTGCAATGAAAGCGAACCCCTTTCCCAGTTCAAGCAGGAATCCCTGAAGCTGCTCTATGAGCGCTTGTTCGAGTCTAGTTTCCAAAACGACTCCGGTATTGGGCAGGCCAAGAAACTCCAGCATCACAGGATCCCGGATGAAATTCCGAGGACCGTTGTTCATTGCATGAATGTTGGTGGCGGCTTCTTCCATGACGGGAGATTTGTCGCGACTCATCAGTAGGCGTTCGTAATAGAGAGTGTTGATCTGGCGTTCCAGGCTGCGGCTTGACCAGTTCTGGTTCGCGGCTTCGTCCATGTACCACTTGCGTGCCTTTTCACTGTCCACTCGCAGAAGCCTGCGGTAGTGCGTCCAGCTCAATTCGAGACGCAGTGCGTCTCGAATTGGAAACGCCTGATAGAACAGTCTCATTTTCCGCAAATTGGTCTCGTCAAAGCCTTTGCCAAACTCCACTGTCAGCACCTTGGCAAGCTTTACCAGCAACTGTTTGCCGTAACCCGCGCGCCTGGAACCCTCCTGTTCAAACTCCACTATGTGTCGCCCGATCTGCCAATAGGTTTGTACCTGAGTAGCATCGACCGTTCGCTGCACCTTCAGGCGCGCCTGGCGGATCAACTCGCCCAGATTGCCAAGTAATGAATCTATTTGTGGATCGTGTGTGTCATCGGGTCTTAGAGCGCTCATTTGGTCTTCCGCGGTTGGCTGGACAGGCACAAGAGGATGGCAAAAGAGTGTTGGCCGAGGATGCAGGGTGTGGCCGAGATACAGGAAGGAAATGCCGGACTTGTCGGCAGGACCAGCCTGACAGCGGATAAGGCATCAAGAACAAATCACGTAGTACGTTTCGTAGTTGACCCAAGTACAAATCGATCTAAAACCCGACTGCTCGGCCCGAAATCCCAATTAAGTAACGATTGGGTTCTGTGGAGCCCGGGAGTCGTCATCATGAAGCGTTTACATTCACTGATGTTCCCCCTCGCCACGGTCGGCGTTTTGATGTTTCCCGCCATCTCGCTAGCCGCCAGTCTTGAACCGATCGACAGCACGGGCGTGCAGGTTCAGCGGCAGGAGCAGAACGGGATTGCCTACTTGTCCGGAGGTATCGGCGAGGATGAGTCGAGAGCTATCCAGCAAACCACGGGCTACAACCTGCACATGACCTTCTCTATCGGGCCGGAGAACAAATACGTGCCCGATGTGAATCTGGTCATACAGAAAGCACCGGGGCAAACGGTGCTGGCGCTCAGCGAGGCCGGACCACTGGTTTATGCCCAGTTGCCTCCCGGCAAATACACCGTGGTCGCGACGCGTAATGGGGTAGAGCGGCGTGACACAGCGGATGTGGGTACCGGCGGTGCCCGCAATCTTGTGTTCCACTGGAATGACGCTGAGTAACCATTCCCTGAAACGACAAAACCCGCGATCACTGTTCAAGTGATGGCGGGTTTTTTCTGCGCAACAGGCAGGACCGGATTTGGCGAACATCAAACTGCAGGCATAAAAAAACCCTGAATCTTTCGATTCAGGGTTTTCGGTATTTGGTGCCCAGAGACGGAATCGAACCGCCGACACGGGGATTTTCAATCCCCTGCTCTACCGACTGAGCTATCTGGGCAACGGGGCGCATTAAACGGGTTTTTCAGGGGGTCGTCAAGCAAGTTTTCAAAAAAAATTTAATTATTACCGTCGCTTACGATCCGACCCCCGATTTCACAGGGTTACTCAGCGGGCGGCACGTAGCCTTCAGCCTTGGCGTAATCCTCGCCGGAGAAGAACTTGTCCATCTCGCCCTGAAGATATTTGCGATCTTCGGCGTTCATCATGTTCAGGCGCTTTTCATTGATCAGCAGGGTCTGGTGCTTTTGCCAATCGGCCCAGGCCTTGGCCGAGACGTGGTCAAAAATGTCCTGGCCTTTGGCACCCGGGAACGGTGCACGCTCCAGGGCAGGCAATTCTTCTTTGTACTTGCGGCACATGATGGTGCGGGTCATGACGACTCTCCTGCGTTCAATACGACGGCCGCGCGTTCGAGCAAGGTTTTGACCGGGGCGGCGAGGCCCAGGCGCGGCGGGGTGGCGAGGTTATACCAGAGCCAGTCGGCCTCGGCCACGTGATGGCCTGCCTCCTGGACCTGAACCAGCCAGGGTTCGATGGACAACTGAAAATGGCTGAAGGTGTGCACCAGGCTCGGCAATGCCTGCTGGACGCCCAGTTCCAGCGAATGCTGCGAAGCCAGATGCTGCAGGTCATCGAGGTCGTCGAGTTCCGGCAAGCTCCAGAGACCGCCCCACAGGCCTGTGGAAGGGCGGCGGTAAAGCAGGATCGCGCCCTCACCGTTGGCAAGCATCGGCATCAGCGTGCGTTTCTGGGGGATGGTTTTGCGCGGCTTGGGGATCGGATAACGGGTTTCCAGACCCAGCATGTGCGCTTCGCAGCCCTTTTCCAGTGGGCAGAGCAGACAGCTCGGTTTGCTGCGGGTGCAGAGCGTCGCGCCAAGATCCATCATCGCCTGGGTGTAGGCGTTGACCCGATCATGTGGCGTAAAGCGCTCAGCGTTCGCCCACAGCTGTTTGGCGACCTTCGGCTCGCCGGGGTAGCCCTCTTGCGCGGTAAAGCGCGCCAGGACCCGTTTGACGTTGCCGTCGAGGATCGGTGCACGCAGGCCCATGCTGATACTGGCAATGGCCCCGGCGGTGGACAGGCCGATGCCCGGCAAATCGGTGAGTTTTTCCACGTCCCGGGGAAATTCGCCGCCGTATTGCTCGACGACGATCTTCGCGGTTTTCTGCAGATTGCGCGCGCGGGTGTAGTAACCCAGGCCCGTCCACAGGTGCAGCACTTCGTCCTCCGGTGCGGCGGCCAGGGCTTCGACCGTCGGCAGTGAAGCCATGAAACGGTCGAAATAGTTCAGCACCGTGCTGACCTGGGTTTGCTGCAACATGATTTCCGAGACCCACACCCGATAGGGGTTGATGTCCTGTTGCCACGGCAAATCATGGCGGCCGTGGCGGTCGTACCAATCCAGCACCGCCATTGAAAACTGCTCGGCTCTCATCGCTTGAACAGCCCCTTGAGTGCGTCTTTGAGTTCCGGGCTGACTTTGTCGCCAAGCTTTTCGTCGATTTTTTCGCTGATCCGCTCGCCAGCCAGTTTGCTCGCGACCTGACCCATGCGCTCGTTATCCAGTCGGCAGGCCTTGGCGCCCAGTTCCAGCGGGCCACGGCAGCGTAGCGGCCATTCGATGCCGACGAATTTCTCGCCCACCTGGCAAGCCGGGTCCGGCATGTCGCTCTTGTCGCCTTCGACGATGATGCCCACGCGGTAGTCCATGCCCAGTACCCGCAAATCGACATCACCGTTGCCATTGACGGTCATGCCCGGGATGCGCACTTTCAGGTCCGGGTTGCTGGCCACGCCGTTACGCAAATTCAGGTTGCCCTTGAGTTCCTGGAAGGGCGTGTCCTTGCCCCGCGGCTCGCCATTGAGGGATTTGCGGTTGAGCGTGGCGATGCCTTTGCACAGCTGTTGTTCGAGGTTGGCGTTGAGCAGCACGCCATCGTTGATGACGAAACTGGCGTTGCCATTGAGGGTTTCGATCAGTGCTTTCTGACTGTTACCGCTGCCGGTCACATTGCTGTTGAATGTGACCAAGCCTTTGACCGGTGGATTTTTGCCCTGGCTTTCGAGGATTTTTTCCGCCGGCACCCGGCTGATTTGCGTCTGCAAATTCAGTACGGGAGTTTGCTGGCGCACATCGAGCGTGCCTTTGGCTTCGAAGTTGCCTTCGTACAAGTCCCCGCGCAGGTTTGCCAGCGTCAGCAGTCCACCCTGGCCGTTGGCCTTGAGTACAGCGTTGTGGATTGGCAGTTTTTCCAGGGTCAGTTGGCCGAAAGTCAGGTCGGCGTCCACATCCAGTTTGCTCAGGCGTTCCACCGGCAACAGGCGTTCATTGCTCCACGCCTCTTTGGTCGGTGCCGGCGGCAGCGGGGTGCTGCCGGCGCCCGCCATGGCATCGGCTTCGGTGCTGGCGACTTCGGCCTGGCGCACCTGTTTCACGCTGCTGGCCTCGGCCGACTTCGGCGGCAGGTAACGGTCGACGTTGAAGGTGTCGGCCTTGAGGGTGGCGCGTAGCGATTGTTTGGCGAAGTCCTCGACGGCAATGCGCCCGCTGAAGGTGCTGTCGTCGACTTTCAGGTTGATGTCATCCAGTACGATGCTGGTGGGCGTGCCTGCCAGACGGCTCACCAGTTCGACTTTGCTCAGGCTGCCTTCGGCCATCGCCGGGAGTTTCTGGCCGATGCTGTCGACGAACTTTGCCAGATCGAACTGGGCAATCGACAGGCCGCCACTGACCTGCGGCGTCTTGTCCAGGTCATTGACCTTCAGTTCACCCAGTGCGCGCAGTTGGTTGGCGGAAATCTTGATGCCGGTCCATTCAGCGACATTGGCGGCCTTGTCCAGCAGCAACTGGCCCTGGGCGGCGAACGTCATGGTCTTGCCTTGCAACGGATCGCCGGCGACTTCACCGGACAGTTTCATGTCTTCGAACTTGTAGCGCTGCAACGCACGCTCAAAACGCAGTTCGCCGTTGAGCTCGGTACGGACCCGCAGAACCGGTTGGTTGGTACCCAGGAACGCGGTGAGCTTGACCGGAATGTTGGTCGAGTCATGCACCGGGCCAGTACTCAGCTGGATGCTTTCCGCGCTGAATTGGCGGCCGGTTTTCTCGTCACGGTATTCGACGCGGGCGTTGTTGACCGTCAGGCTGTCGATGTCCAGGCGGACGGGCTGAGCCGGTTTCTCTGCTTGAGCGGTGGTTTGCGGTTCAGGCTCGCTGGTGGTGGCGGGAGGGGTGCCGGCGGTGTTCGAAGTGGCCGGGACCTTGCCGATGTCTTCCCAGTTGCCGTGGCCATCCTTGTCGCGGCTCAGGCGCAGGTTCAAGCCTTCGACGCGCACATCGCTCATCTGCACTTCCCGGCGCAGCAGCGGCAGCACGCGGACCGACAGACCAAGCATCTGCAAATCAGCGAAGGGTTCGGCGGGTTTGGCCAGGGTCGCCACAGCGGCGTCGTGCAATTCCAGGCCCAGCCACGGGAACAGGCTCCAGCCGATATCGCCATTGAGCGTCAGCTCGATGTGGGCCTTGTCGCGGGCAATCTGGCGGATCTCTTCCTTGTAGTCATTGGGATCGAAGAGGTGGGTCAGGGCAAAGCCCAGCGCCACAATGATCAGCAGTAACCCGAGAAGTACCAGACCCAGGATTTTGCCGAACGCTTTCATGGGCGAGTCCTTGTAGTTAGTCGAATTCGAAATTTAGCCGAGGAGTATAGCGCCCCGAAACGTTTGACCGGTCATCGATCACTTTGGCGTGGCATCCAGCGGCACGTTCAACTTGTCTGCCAATGTCTGGGCTTCCAGGTGCCCGGCAGGTGCCAGCAAGCGCAGGGTGGCGCCGGATTGCGCGGCCATGGCCTGTGCTTCACGCACCAGTCGCTCCGCGACGCCACGGCGACGGGTGACTTTTCGTACACACAATTGAGACAAATGCCAGACGTCCGGGTGCCGTTGCAGGCGTGCCGCGCCCAACAGTCGATCGTTGAAGCGCCCCGCGATCATCGAGCCTTCCTGCAGGCAGGCCTCAATCAGCTGTGCATCCCCTGTAAATGGCGCGAACAGCCACTGTGGAGCGTCACGGTAGATTTTCTGCAGATCTTGCTGATCCTGGCAGGTGGCTTCGTTCAGCGACTCGACAACGATGGGCATGGACAATCCTTCTGAGGTACGAGAACAGACAACATTGAAAAAGGTGATATCAGTTTGGTTTTTCTGTCACGTGCAAATGGTAACCTTCGCCCGTTCGTCGGTCCTTCTGCGACCTGATGTCGCACCAAAACGGAGCTTTGCCCTGAAAAAGACAGTCATGCCTGCGTGCAACAAGGCTGGGGGTGAAGAGTGGCTGGCGAACCATACTAATAATTGGGGGATACACAATGACCACGAGTATCGCGGCGGACGGCTATGCCGACCAGCCCTCGTTCCTGTCCAAGGAACGCATCATCGCCAAGCCCGGGTTCAACCGTTGGCTGGTGCCACCGGCCGCGCTGGCCATCCACCTTTGCATCGGCATGGCCTACGGCTTCTCGGTGTTCTGGCTGCCACTGTCCAAGGCCTTGGGCATCACCAAAGCGGTAGCTTGCGCGCCGGACATGAGCTTCATCGCTCAAGTCTTTTCTTCGCAATGCGACTGGCCGATCTCGATGCTCGGCTGGATCTACACCTTGTTCTTCATCTTCCTGGGTTGCTCTGCAGCCATCTGGGGCGGCTGGCTGGAACATGCCGGGCCGCGTAAGGCTGGTGTCGTATCGGCACTGTGCTGGTGTGGCGGTCTGCTGATTTCTGCGCTGGGGATCTATACCCACCAGATCTGGCTGATGTGGATCGGCTCCGGGGTAATCGGTGGTATCGGCCTGGGCCTGGGTTACATCTCGCCGGTGTCGACCCTGATCAAGTGGTTCCCGGACAAGCGCGGTATGGCAACCGGCATGGCGATCATGGGCTTCGGCGGTGGTGCGATGGTCGGTGCACCCCTGGCGACGGCTTTGATGAGCCACTTCGGTTCGCCGGAAGGCGTTGGGGTTTGGCAGAGCTTCGTGGCAATGGCTGCGATCTACTTTGTGTTCATGATCGGTGGTGCCTTGTCCTACCGCGTTCCGCCAACCGGCTGGAAGCCTGAAGGCTGGACCGCTCCGGCGAAAAAAGCCTCCAATGCGATGATCACCAACCGTCACGTGCACGTGAGCGTTGCTTGGAAAACTCCGCAATTCCGCCTGGTATGGCTGGTGCTGTGCCTGAACGTATCGGCTGGTATCGGCATCCTCGGCATGGCTTCGCCGCTGTTGCAGGAAGTCTTCGGTGGCAAGTTGCTGGGTAACGATCTGGCGTTTGGTCAACTGGACGCTTCGCAACTGGCCTCGATCGCCGCCATTGCTGCCGGCTTCACCGGTTTGCTGAGTCTGTTCAATATTGGTGGCCGGTTCTTCTGGGCATCGTTCTCGGACTACCTGGGCCGTAAAAACACCTACTTCGTGTTCTTCGCCCTGGGCTTTGCCCTGTATGCGCTGATTCCGAACCTCGGTCATCTGGGCAGCGTTGCGCTGTTCGTGGCGGCGTTCTGCGTCATTCTGTCGATGTACGGCGGTGGTTTTGCCACCGTTCCGGCTTACCTGGCGGATCTGTTCGGTACGCAAATGGTCGGCGCGATCCATGGTCGTCTGTTGACGGCGTGGGCGGCGGCGGGCGTCTTGGGTCCGGTGCTGGTGAACTACCTGCGTGAGTATCAGCTGAGCATCGGCGTTGAACGTGCCGCGGCTTACGACATCACCTTGTACATCCTGGCGGGCCTGCTGGTGCTGGGTTTCATCTGCAACCTGCTGGTGCGCCCGGTGGCCGACAAGTACTTCATGACCGATGCCGAGCTGGCCGCCGAACAGGCGCTGGGCCACGACAAAGGTACTGATAGCAGCACCTCACTGGAGTGGAAAGCGGCCGCGGGCACCAAGCCGCTGGCAGTGGCAGCCTGGCTGGTGGTCGGTCTTCCGTTGGCGTGGGGTGTCTGGGTGACCCTGCAGAAAACGGCGGTTCTGTTCCACTAAGAAGCTGAGGGTCTGGCCTGGTATCTTCAGGCCAACACCAAACCCTGTGGGAGCGAGCCTGCTCGCGAATGCGGTCTGACAGTCGACAGAGATGTTGAATGTGCAGTCCCTTTCGCGAGCAGGCTCGCTCCCACATTTGTTTTGTGTTCCATGCAAATGGCTTGTATGGACATGTCTATCCCCGACGGCCGGGGATTCTATCCGTCAGCGATATCACCTCCCGTGTTTCTGTTTGGCGCCCGCGCCCCTATAATGGTTGCCTTTTTCGCCCAATGATTTTGCGGAGCTGGTGATGGCCGAACGTAAGGCGTCAGTCGAGCGCGACACTCTGGAAACCCAGATCAAAGCCTCGATCAACCTGGATGGCACCGGAAAGGCCCGATTTGATATCGGTGTGCCTTTTCTTGAGCACATGCTCGACCAGATCGCCCGTCACGGGCTGATCGACCTGGATATCGTCAGCAAAGGCGACCTGCATATCGATGACCACCACACGGTGGAAGACGTCGGTATCACCCTGGGTCAGGCATTCACCCAAGCCATCGGCGACAAGAAAGGCATCCGTCGCTACGGCCACGCCTATGTGCCGCTCGATGAAGCGCTGTCGCGCGTAGTGATCGACTTCTCCGGCCGTCCTGGCCTGCAGATGCACGTTCCCTATACCCGTGCCACCGTCGGCGGTTTCGACGTTGACCTGTTCCAGGAGTTCTTCCAGGGCTTCGTCAACCACGCCAACGTCACCCTGCACATCGACAACCTGCGTGGCCACAACACCCACCACCAGATCGAAACCGTGTTCAAGGCTTTCGGCCGCGCGCTGCGCATGGCCGTAGAGCTCGATGACCGCATGGCCGGTCAGATGCCGTCGACCAAGGGCGTTCTGTAATGCAGACAGTCGCGGTTATCGATTACGGCATGGGCAACCTGCACTCGGTGGCCAAGGCCCTCGAACACGTCGGTGCCGGCAAGGTGCTGATCACCAGCGATGCCAGCGTGATTCGCGAAGCCGACCGGGTGGTTTTCCCCGGTGTCGGCGCGATTCGCGATTGCATGGCGGAGATTCGTCGCCTCGGCTTCGACTCGCTGGTGCGTGAAGTCAGCCAGGACCGTCCGTTCCTCGGCATCTGTGTCGGCATGCAAGCCTTGCTCGACACCAGTGAAGAGAACGACGGCGTCGACTGCATCGGCCTGTTTCCCGGCGCGGTGAAATTCTTCGGCAAGGACCTGCATGAAGACGGCGAACACCTGAAAGTCCCGCACATGGGCTGGAACGAAGTGAAGCAGAAGGTGAGTCACCCGCTGTGGCACGACATTCCGGACCTGGCGCGTTTCTATTTCGTGCACAGCTACTACATCGCGGCCGCTAACGCGCGCCAGGTGGTGGGTGGCGGTCATTACGGTGTCGATTTCGCCGCAGCGCTGGCCGACGGCTCGCGTTTCGCCGTGCAGTTCCACCCGGAGAAAAGCCATACCCATGGCCTGCAACTCTTGCAGAACTTCGCTGCGTGGGACGGTCGCTGGTAAATGGCTGTCAAGAAGTCCAAACCGCCGATCCTGACCCTCACGCCGGAACAGGAGCGTGAGGCCAATCACAAGATTCAGCGGTTCATGGAAGATCGCTTCGAACTGGACCTGGGTTCATTCGAGGCGGCGGAAATTCTTGAGCTGTTTACCCGCGAAATTGCTCCGCACTATTACAACAGGGCGATTTTCGATGTGCAGGCGCACCTCAAGGAGAGGTTCGAAAGCATCGAAAGCGACCTGTGGGCGCTCGAGAAAAACTGATTTCCGAGCCAAGCTGAACATTCAATTTTGAAGGTTTGCCAGATGCTGATTATTCCCGCTATCGATCTTAAAGACGGTGCCTGTGTTCGTCTGCGCCAGGGCCGCATGGAAGATTCCACGGTGTTCTCCGATGACCCGGTGAGCATGGCTGCCAAGTGGGTGGAGGGCGGTTGCCGTCGTCTGCATCTGGTCGACCTGAACGGCGCGTTCGAAGGCCAGCCGGTCAACGGCGAAGTGGTCACCGCCATCGCCAAACGCTACCCGAACCTGCCGATCCAGATCGGCGGCGGCATCCGTTCGCTGGAAACCATCGAACACTACGTGAAAGCGGGCGTGAGCTACGTGATCATCGGAACCAAAGCCGTGAAAGATCCGGCCTTCGTTGCCGAAGCCTGCCGTGCGTTCCCGGGCAAGGTGATCGTTGGCCTGGATGCCAAAGACGGTTTCGTCGCCACTGACGGTTGGGCTGAAATCAGCACCGTTCAGGTGATCGACCTGGCCAAGCAGTTCGAAGCCGATGGCGTGTCCGCTATCGTTTATACCGACATCGCCAAAGACGGCATGATGCAGGGCTGCAACGTGCCGTTCACCGCTGCGCTGGCCGCTGCCACCAAGATCCCGGTGATCGCCTCCGGCGGCATCCACAACCTCGGTGACATCAAGACGCTGCTCGACGCCAAGGCGCCAGGCATCATCGGCGCAATCACAGGTCGCGCGATTTATGAGGGCACTCTGGATGTTGCTGAGGCTCAAGCTTTCTGTGATGGCTACGCGACCAGCTCCAAGCTGTAAGCTACAAGCTGCAAGTTAAAGGCGCGACCGCGATCCGCTTGTACTTGCAGCTTGAAGCTTGAAGCTTGCAACTCTTAATCGGAGATTAAGTATGGCTCTGGCCAAACGCATCATCCCTTGCCTGGACGTGGATAACGGCCGGGTGGTCAAGGGTGTCAAGTTCGAGAACATCCGTGACGCCGGTGACCCGGTGGAAATTGCCCGTCGTTATGATGAGCAGGGTGCCGATGAGATTACTTTTCTCGACATCACCGCCAGCGTCGATGGTCGCGACACCACGCTGCATACCGTCGAGCGCATGGCCAGCCAGGTGTTCATTCCGCTGACCGTCGGCGGTGGCGTGCGTACCGTGCAAGACATTCGCAACCTGCTCAATGCCGGCGCGGACAAGGTATCGATCAACACGGCGGCGGTGTTCAACCCGGAATTCGTCGGTGAAGCCGCGCAGCATTTCGGCTCGCAGTGCATCGTCGTTGCCATCGATGCGAAGAAGGTTTCCGGTCCTGGCGAAACCCCGCGCTGGGAAATCTTCACCCACGGCGGCCGCAAGCCGACCGGCCTCGACGCCGTCGAGTGGGCGAAGAAAATGGAAGGTCTGGGTGCAGGTGAAATTCTCCTGACCAGCATGGATCAGGACGGCATGAAAAACGGCTTCGACCTCGGTGTAACCCGTGCCATCAGCGACGCACTGGGCATTCCGGTGATCGCTTCCGGCGGCGTTGGTAACCTGCAGCATTTGGCCGATGGCATTCTCGAAGGCCACGCCAGTGCAGTGTTGGCGGCGAGTATTTTCCACTTCGGTGAATACACCGTGCAGGAAGCCAAGGCCTATATGGCTCATCGTGGCATCGTTATGCGCTAGGCTCATACGAAAACTGCCTGCGCGACGATCAGCTACGTTAAAAACAGGTTCGCCTGATCGCCGCTCGGCGAGTTTTCGTAAAGAACCTAGACATTCCGATGCAGGCCAGTGGACATCATGGCGGGCTCAAGGCACTCTTGGGTACGCCATGGATTTCGGTAGCCAGACATGCTTAAACGCCTTCTTCTCGTCCTTGCCAGCGCTTCCCTGTTGTTCGTTAGTGGAGGGCAGGCTGCAGACAATCCCGGCACCGACATGGTGTTGCTGACGGAAAACTTCCCACCGTACAACATGGCGAAGAACGGCAAGAACTTCGCTCAGGACGAAAACATCAATGGCATCGCCACCGATATCGTCCGTGAAATCTTTAAACGCGCCGACATTACCTACAGCCTGACGCTGCGTTTTCCTTGGGAACGTATCTATAAACTCACCCTGGAAAAACCCGGTTACGGCGTGTTCGTCATGGCGCGGCTACCCGATCGGGAAAAGTTGTTCAAATGGGTCGGTCCCATCGGCCCGGACGACTGGATCATGCTGGCCAAGGCTGACAGCAAGATCACCATCGAAACGCTGAATGACGCGCGCAAGTACAGGATCGGTGCGTACAAGGGCGATGCGATTGCCGAGACCTTGACCAAGCAAGGCTTGAACCCGGTGGTCGTGCTGCGCGACCAGGACAACGCGAAGAAACTGGTCAACGGCCAGATCGACCTGTGGGCCACAGGCGACCCGGCCGGCCGATACCTGGCTCGACAGGACGGCGTGACCGGGCTTAAGACGGTGTTGCGCTTCAACAGCGCCGAGCTTTATCTGGCGCTGAACAAGGATGTGCCGGACGAAACCGTTGCCAAGCTGCAGGCTGCGCTGGATCAGCTGCGCAAGGAAGGCGTGGTGGACGACATCATGGCACGGTATCTGTAGATGTTGGCCATTGCTCCATAGGTTGCGGAGTGACGTTGATATCACTGATTTGCTCAGGGGTGTCTTCGCCCCTTGTCGAGTCTGTTGTCAGTGGAGGAGAAAGGGGGAGGTTGCCGTTTTCATCTGACGGGAACTCACTCAAATGCAAGCTTTCGTCATCTGTGTACTCAATGCTGATGGTCGCGGGTGTGCCGTCTTCGCGCAGCAACTCGTAAGTACTCTGCATCTGATAAACCGCCACGGCCTTGTTTTTCGCCGCCATGGCGATGACGTCCCTGGGGGCTGTGTTCCACCAACTGCTTAAGGTCGTTTCGGAGTGTGCGAAGCGTTGGTTCAGCTTTGCCGAGAAACTTATCGCCCGGACATAGTTGCCGGACTCGCTTGGCCAGGCACTTCCGATTTCGATAGAGGTAAGGAGGCTGAAGGCTTTCGATCTCGTTGTGTCTTGAGCCCGAAATGCTGTCCATTTGATGGGGCGGGCCTTGTCGCTTGTGTTGCGACCATGCCCGACGAGAACCCATTCGTCTGTTCTTTCCAGGCGATAGTGTGGGGACGTACGTAATTGCTCGACAGGGTGCATGTTGTCTCTAACGGCAAACCACGGGAGTTTGGCCGCCTGAGTCATCTTGCCTGTTTCGACCGCTGAAGGCGCTTCGTATCCGTATAGCACCGGAGCCGTTGGCGCCGAGGTAACTTCCAGAGGGATCTGCATGCGTAATGCGTAGGCAAGGGGAGTTGCGGGTTTGTTATGGCTCTGGACACCAAAAAAGGTGCCTGGGGCAAAGTAGATCTCACCCGCTGCTGCGGTCGGCGGCTCGATGTTCCAGGCGCTGAAATTCTGCCGTGCACCACTGCCTTCGTCGCTCCAGATAAAACTGCCGACATGTGAAGCTATGACCAGATCCGCCCGCACGCAACGTACCGCGTTAAGCGAAGGTTTTACGTGGTCGTTGGAACACACCATTCCCAATGCAACGTAGCCTGCAGGAGGAATCGGGCGCCATATCGACGCGTCCGTTGTGGCGCCGGAGCCAGCGTCGGTCCAGACGCGTTCAAAATCGTCCGGTCGGCTGAGTGCATTGCCCTTGGTGCTGTCGGCACTGGGTGAACCACTCTCGCGAACAACGGCCGCTACCCTAAGGCCATTGATGTTGGTTTCGCCGGAAACAGCCAAATCGCCCAAGGGGAAATAGCCCGGCAATTCATCCGGTGCCGGTGCGGGTCGCCAGAAACCGGCGGTACTCGAGCGCAGGGTTTTGGTGTCCAGAACCCGATTGAATTCCGTCGTGAAATTGATCAGTAGGTTGTCGAGCCTGATGGCTTCCATTTGCCTGGTGGGCAGCGCGCCATTTTCATTCGTAGTCATAGTCTGTCCTGATTGCGAAAGACGACTCGAGGAGTCGTGACCTGTTGGAGGTCTCACTATCAGGAAGCGGGCGAGGCGCCTGGCGGTAACTATGTATAGGTCGTTGCAGGGTGTTACCGATAAACGCCGTTTTGGCCATGCGCGGTCATTGCGCGATTGCCGCGCACGCTGATCATCTGCCGGATATCGATCCACTCAATTCCCTGCGCCTTGAGCTTCGGCAATTCCCGCTCCAGCACTGCCAGGGTTTGTGGATAAGGATGGCCGATCATCACCGCCGACCCCTGTTTGCGCGCCAGGTTGATCGCCGTCTGCAGCTGGATATGGATCGCTGCTTCGGTGGGCTCGTCATCAAGAAATACATCCCGTGAAACGCTCGCCAGATCGATCTTCTGTGCCTGTTGCGCTGCCACGGTCTGTGCGCTGGTGCGACTGTCGACGAAAAACTTGTGCCTACGCTGAAGCTCGCCCATCAACCACGTCATGGCGGCCGGTTGTGTGGTCATGCGGCTGCCCATGTGGTTATTGATACCAGCGGTGTAAGGCACCATTGTGAAGGCGGCATTGAGGCGTTTTTCGAGTTCTTCGGTGGGCAGTTCGGGATGCCAGGCGAACGGACCTGTGGCCGGGTCCATAGGCATATGCAGGATGACGATTTTGCCGGCGCGATGGGCTTCGCGGGCAAATTCGGTGGCGTGGGGTGTATCGGGCATGATCGCCGTGGTCACCGGGCCGGGCAGGGCCAATACGCGGCGATCCCGGTGCAGGTTCTGCCCCAGGTCATCGATGATCAGGCTCAGATAGACCTTGTGAGGCGTCGACCCGGCGGGATCTGCGTGAACAGTGCCCGCCAGGCAGCACAACAGGACGAGGATGAAGCGCAACGCCATCCTCAGCGGCCGGACGTGATGCTCAGCCCTTTGAGCAGGCTCAGCGCCTGGGCGAGTTGGTAATCGTCATCCTGCGGCATCGACTTGGCCTTGGTGCTAGAGCCTGTCGGCTTGTCGGCACCGCCGTTGCCATTGCCCAGGTGACCTTGCAGGTCGGCTTCCTTGAAGTAGTCGCTGTCCTGCTCGCTGGTGATCTTGGCCTTGCGTACTTCGATGTCCGGGACGATGCCCTGGGCCTGAATCGAGCGACCGTTCGGTGTGTAATACAGCGCCGTAGTAATTTTCAGCGCGCGCTCGTTGTTCAGCGGCAGTACGGTTTGCACCGAGCCTTTGCCGAAGCTTGGGGTGCCCATGACGACTGCGCGCTTCTGATCCTGCAAGGCGCCGGCGACAATTTCCGAAGCCGAGGCGCTGCCGCCGTTGATCAGTGCAACCATTGGCACGGCTTCGCTTTCGTCCTTGCCGGTGGCCGAGAAACGCAGTTCGGAGTTGGCGATACGACCCTTGGTGTAGACGATCAGACCCTTGGTGATGAAGTGGTCGACCACTTCCACCGCTGCTTGCAGCACGCCGCCAGGGTTGTTGCGCAGGTCGAGGATGATGCCATTGAGCTTCTTGCCGTTGTCCTTGCGCAGCTTGGCCAGGGCCTTGGAGACCTCTTCGCCGGTCTTGACCTGGAACTGGGTGATGCGGATATAGCCGTAGCCGGACTCCAGCAGCTGGCTCTTCACGCTCTTCACTTGAATGATCGCGCGGGCCAGTGTCACGTCGAACGGCGTGCCGCCGTCACGCACCAGGGTCAGGGTAATCTTCTGGCCGATCTTGCCGCGCATCTTGTCCACGGCTTCGGTCATGCTCTGGCCGCGGGTTGGCTGGCCGTTGATCTTGACGATGAAGTCGCCCGCCTGGATGCCCGCCTTGGAGGCCGGGGTGTCATCGATCGGCGAAACTACCTTGATGAACCCGTCTTCGGCGCCGACTTCGATGCCCAGGCCGCCGAATTCACCGCTGGTGCTTTCCTGCAATTCGGCGAAATCTTCCGGTCCCAGATAAGCGGAATGCGGATCAAGGTTGCTGAGCATGCCCTTGATGGCGTTTTCCAGCAGGGTCTTGTCGTCCACCGGTTCGACATACGCGGCCTTGATCCGATCCATGACCTCGGCGAAGGTGCGCAACTCTTCCAGCGGCAATGGTGCCTTGGTAGTCGCGGCAGTGCCCGCAGGCGCGACCGCCGGGGCCGGTTGAGCGGCGAACGCCAGGGGCGCGCCGATCACCAGGGCGATCGTCAGGGCCAGCGAGGTAAGGCGGGACAAATGCAGCATGTCGAACGAACTCCTGAATTAGGTAGCGCGCCTATCCTTGCGCGCGACACCATTGCGCCGGATCACTCGGGTGACCCTGCTGACGAATCGCAAAATACAATGCTGGCGTGTCCTGCCCGCCACTGTTACCGACAGTGGAGATGGACTCGCCGGCTTTTACCACGTCACCCGCCGATTTGAGCAGTGTCTGGTTGTGACCGTAAAGACTCAAGAAACCATTGCCGTGATCCAGAATCACCAGCAGCCCTGCGCCACGTAACCAGTCGGCGAACACCACGCGGCCGCCGTGTACCGCATGCACCGCACTGCCGGCGGATGCGCCGATCATCACGCCGTCCCACTTGGTCCGGGCGTCGTCGCCACGGCTTTCACCGAAGCGTGTAAGCAGTCGACCGTCGACAGGCCATGGAAGTTTGCCGCGGCTTGAAGCAAAAGGTCCGCCGAAGGTTTCGCCTGAGCTTGAAACCAGAGCGCCGGGTGTCGATTTGACGGGTTTGCGTGGGGCGTCAGTGGCTTCTGTTTGAGCCTGAGCCTCACGTAAACGCTTTTTTTCGGCTTCCTGCTGGGCGATCAGCGCTTTCTGCCGCGCCTCTTCTGCCTCACGAGCCTGGCGGGCCAGGGTTTCTTCAATGGTTTTAAGGACTTTAGACAGGTCTGCCTGATCCTGCTCGCGGGCTGCCAGTTTCTGATCGCGGGCTTTTACGTCGTCATTGAGCTTGGCCAGGACTTGCTGGCGTTCCTGGCGGACTTTGTCGAGTTCTTCGCGCTGGCTGTCGAGGCTGCTTTTCTGCACCAGCAACTGCGCTTGTTGCTGGGCGATATCTTGTTCGACATTGGCCAGTTGGCGCAGCGTTTCGTTGAAATTCTTCAGCTGCTCCAGGCGGGCCTGGCTCAGGTAATCGTAATAGGTGAGGGTGCGGGCGAATTTTTCGGGATTTTGCTGGTTGAGCAACAGCTTCAAGTACTCCTGACGACCGTTCTGATAGGCCGCCCGAGCCTGGATCGCGATCAGTCTTTGCTGTTCAGTGCGTGCGCTCTGGAGTTTTTTTTTCTCCGCATCGAGTCGCTGCAGCTCGGACTCGCTCTTCTTCAGCTCCTTTTGCAGTGCATCGACCTGCTTCTCGAGCTTGCCCATCTCGGTCTCGGTGCCCTTGAGGTCCTTCTGTACGCCGGATCTCTCTTCCTGCAGCTTGCCCAGCAGCTTTTTCAGCTCGGCAATGTCCTGACGCGTGGCGTCCAACTGTTGTTGGGTTTGCGCGCGCTCGTCAGCGAAGGCCGGTTGGAGCAGGCAAGTCAGAGCAAGGGCTATCAGGACGCGAAGCATAGAGGCGGGCGACACCAGAGAAAGGGACAGCCTAGTATGCCCGCCCCACGCTGCAAAAAAAACGCCCAAATGGGGTTGTGTGATAACTGGGCTGGAAAGCAGCGTTAATAAATCTTCGAAACCACCAAAAACCACTGTGGGAGCGGGCTTGCCCGCGATGGCGTCTTAACATTCAACAGTGATGTCGGCTGTCAGATTGCTATCGCGGGCAAGCCCGCTCCCACAGGGTTAGCTGCGTTTGAAGGGGCGAGTTACACCAGGATCGATGTCCCGGTCATTTCCGCCGGTTTTTCCAGGCCCAGCAGTTTCAGCATGGTCGGTGCCACGTCCGCCAGCACGCCGCCTTCGCGAACCTTGAGGTCACGCTTGCCGACATAAATGAACGGCACGGGCTCTGTGGTGTGCGCGGTGTGCGCCTGACCGGTGGTTTCGTCTGACATCTGCTCGACGTTGCCGTGGTCGGCGGTGATCAGCGCTTCGCCGCCGACTTTTTCCAGGGCATCGACAATGCGGCCGACGCACTGATCCAGGCACTCAACGGCTTTCACCGCGGCTTCGAATACACCACTGTGGCCAACCATATCGCCATTGGCGTAGTTGACCACGATCACGTCGTAACGCTGGTTTTCGATGGCATCGACGATACGGTCGGTGACTTCCGGCGCACTCATTTCCGGTTGCAAGTCGTAAGTGGCGACTTTAGGCGATGGAATCAGGATGCGTTCTTCGCCCGGGAAGGGTTCTTCGCGACCACCGGAGAAGAAGAAGGTTACGTGAGCGTACTTCTCGGTTTCAGCGATGCGCAGCTGGGTCTTGCCGTTTTTCGCCAGGTAGTCGCCCAGCACGTTTTCCAGGCTGCCGGCAGCGAAGGCCGACGGTGCTGGGATGCTGGCGGCGTATTGGGTCAGCATCACGAAGCCGGCCAGTTTTGGCTGGCGGCTGCGCTCGAATTCCTTGAAATCGTCTTCGACGAAGACGCGGGTCAGCTCGCGGGCACGGTCGGCGCGGAAGTTCATGAATACCACGGCGTCGCCATCTTCGACTTTCACCGGCTCGCCGATAGACGTGGCTTTGACGAACTCGTCGCTCTCGCCACGCTCGTACGCGGCTTGCAGGCCTTGCTGTGCGGTAGCGGCGTTGAATTCGCCAGCGCCGTCGATGATGAGGTTGTAAGCCTGGGACACACGGTCCCAGCGGTTGTCACGGTCCATCGCATAGTAACGACCGATGAGGCTGGCGATGCGGCCTTTGCCCAGTGCCTGGTAGGTGGCGTCGAGCAGTTCGATCGACGATTGCGCGCTTTTCGGCGGCGTGTCGCGGCCGTCGAGGAAGGCGTGCAGGTAGATATTTTTCGCGCCGCGCTTGGCGGCCAGCTCGGCCATGGCCACCAGGTGATCCTGGTGGCTGTGCACGCCGCCATCGGACAGCAGGCCCATGAAGTGCACGGCCTTGCCGGCGGCAACGGCTTTATCCACCGCGGCGCAGATGGTCGGGTTCTCGAAGAACTCGCCGTCGCGGATCGATTTGGTGACGCGAGTGAAGTCCTGGTACACAACGCGACCGGCGCCGAGGTTCATGTGGCCGACTTCGGAGTTGCCCATCTGGCCATCCGGCAAGCCGACGTCCATGCCGCTGCCCGAGATCAGGCCGTTCGGCACGGTGGCCCATAGACGGTCCAGCACGGGCTTCTTCGCTGCAAAAATCGCGTTGGATTCAGGGCTTTCACTGTGACCGAAGCCGTCGAGAATCATCAGGACCAAAGGTTTGGGCGTGGTAGTCATGGAATCCACTCTGGCTTAAGTTAAAAGAGGCGATGGAAAAAGGGAGTCGCAGTTTAAAGCGAAGTTCCGGCCACGTCACCGCCGGACGGGGTTTGGCCCACCATGGGGGCTGTGTATACTGGCCGACATTTTAACGCCCTGGAACCTCCTTCGATGGTTGCTAACCTGATTCAATTTGCCACCAATCACTACATTCTCGTCGGTATCTTCGTCGTACTGCTGGCACTGCTGATTGCCTATCAGATGCAAGGCGGCGGCCGCAGCCTGAGCACTGGCGAACTGACAGGCCTGGTCAACAAAGACGCAGGCGTGGTGATCGACATTCGCCCGAGCAAGGATTTCGCCGCCGGTCACATTGTCGGCGCGCTGAACATTCCTCACGACAAACTGGCTGCCCGCGTTGGCGAGCTGGAAAAACACAAGGCCAAGACCATCATCCTGGTCGACGCCATGGGCCAGACCGCCGGCACCCACGCTCGCGAACTGGTGAAGGCCGGCTTCACCGCCGCCAAGCTGTCCGGTGGTGTTTCCAGCTGGAAAGCCGACAATCTGCCGCTGGTGAAGTGATATGAGTCACGTCGTCGTCTATTCCAGCGATTACTGCCCTTATTGCTCGCGAGCCAAATACCTGCTCGAGAACAAAGGCGTGGCCTTCGAAGAGATCAAGGTCGATGGCAAACCGCAGGTGCGCGCCGCCATGGCTCAGAAAGCCGGACGTACGTCCGTGCCGCAGATATGGATCGGCAGCACCCACGTCGGTGGTTGTGATGATTTGTTTGCCCTGGAGCGCGCCGGCAAGCTCGACGCGATGCTCAAGGCCTGAATTCCGTACCCAATAAAAGACCCGAGATCAGAAAGGATCTGAGATGACTGACCAACAGAACACTGCAGCTAGCGAAGAAGAAACCGCACCGCAATTCTCCTTGCAGCGCATCTACGTACGTGACTTGTCCTTCGAAGCCCCGAAAAGCCCGGCGATCTTCCGCCAGCAGTGGGAGCCGAGCGTCGGTCTGGACCTGAACACCCGTCAAAAGACGTTGGAAAACGATTTTCACGAAGTCGTTCTGACCCTGTCGGTCACCGTGAAGAATGGTGAAGAAGTGGCGTTCATCGCCGAAGTGCAACAGGCCGGGATCTTCCTGATCAAGAACCTGGACGATGCTTCGATGAGCCACACCCTGGGCGCGTTCTGCCCGAACATCCTGTTCCCGTATGCCCGTGAAGCACTGGATAGCCTGGTGACCCGTGGCTCGTTCCCGGCCCTGATGCTGGCGCCAGTGAACTTCGACGCGCTGTACGCACAAGAACTGCAACGCATGCAGGCGGCTGGCGAGACGCCTACCGTTCAATAATCTGCGCTGCTGAAAATCGCGGGCAAGCCCGCTCCCACAGGATTATGCAAAACCCGTGGGAGCGGGCTTGCCCGCGATTGTTTCTGTCAGGCGAAAGTGATTTGGGACTACTTGAACCCGTTTTGACGCCAAGCCTCGTACACCGCAACCGCCACGGTATTGGACAGGTTCAGGCTGCGGCAGCCTTCACGCATCGGCAGGCGCAGGCGTTGTTCGCCGGGCAGGGCGTCCAGCACTTCGGCCGGCAGGCCCCGGCTTTCCGGACCGAACAGGAACGCATCGCCGGGGGCGAATCTGGCGTCGTGGAACGGCCGCGAGCCCTTGGTGGTGAAGGCGAATACTCGTGGGTTACCCAGGCTTTCCAGGCAGCTGGCCAGGTCCGCGTGGCGTTGCAGGGTGGCATACTCGTGATAGTCGAGGCCGGCCCGGCGCAGGCGCTTGTCGTCCATCTCGAAGCCCAGCGGTTCGATCAAATGCAGGTGGCAGCCACTGTTGGCGCACAGCCTGATAACGTTGCCGGTATTCGGCGGAATTTCTGGTTGGAAAAGGATGACGTGAAACATGCACGGCTCCGAAGGTAAAGATGAGCGGCATTCTACGCCGCAACCCGATCCTCGTTCGAAACTATTCCCGCGGGTGATGGCATCGCTGGCGATTGTCGGGGTGATGGTGGGGCTGATGATCGGTCGCCTGACCACACCCGACCCTAGCGAACTGCAGCAGGTCGAGGTGACGAATGACGGGTTGGTGGTGTGGTTCAACAACGAACCCAAGACCCACGGCGAGATCGTCGACGGCAGCGTTGCATTGCTGTTCGAAGCGCAAGGCAAGGCACAGCAAGGCCAGCTCAAACTCAACGACAAAAGCGTGAACTGGCGGGTGCGTTCGAGTGACGGGGGATTGTTGCTGACGGCGGTGGCGGCTCGGCCCCTGCAAGGGGAGTGGACCGGCAGCGAAGTCGATGACCGCTGGCGGCTGGAGATCCATCTCCGGGAGCAATAAAAGAGGGAATCCCCGGCCTGCCTGTACCAAGGTTCCCAAAACGGCAGGGTTCGCGCATGGCGTCGTGAACCCGGTGTAAAGAGGGAATCCCCGGCCTGCCTGTACCAAGGACCCCAAAACGGCAGGGCTCGTCGCTTATGCGGTGTGAGCCCGGTGTAAAGAGGGGAATCCCCGGCCTGCCTGTACCAAGGTCCCCGAAACTGGGTAGTGAACTGAATCACTGATGAGACTATTGCAGGGGGCGTGCCAGGTTTTAACAAGTTGAAACAGAAAGGCGTATAGAAATGCTGAGAGCCCTGTAATTCGGGGCTTTCGTGTTTTTTCGATAGGGGTTCGATTGCGAACGGAGGCGGGATTTCGGATCAGTTACCGTGCGCGATTGCGGTTCACGGTGCATTCGTGCGGTGCACAGTGGCCCCAAAAGATTCGCGAGCAGGCTCGCTCCCACAAGGTTCGGTGGTGTTCACTCAATAGTGAGAACACTGCAAATCCACTGTGGGAGCGAGCCTGCTCGCGAATGGGATGTGACGGTCAGTGAAGAACCAAGGCTAATTAACCCTCATCCCCCTCATCATCATCCCCACCATCAACCTTCATCCCCAATTCCTTGATCTTGCGCGTCAGGGTATTACGTCCCCAGCCCAGCAAAACCGCGGCATCCCGGCGGCGGCCCGCCGTGTGTTTGAGGGCGGTTTCGATCATGATCCGCTCGAAGGTCGGCACTGCGCTGTCCAGCAGGCTTGACTGGCCGCGGGCCAAGGCCTGGTCGGCCCACTGGCGCAGCGCCTGCTCCCAGTTGGTCACCGGTGCCGAATCCTGCGGCAGGCTCAGCAGCTCCGGTGGCAGATCACCGATGTGCACTTCGCGACCGGAAGCCATCACGGTGATCCAGCGACAGGTGTTCTCCAGCTGACGCACGTTGCCGGGCCATGGCAGGTTCTTCAGGTATTCCTCGGTTTCGTTCTTCAGCAGTTTCGGTTCGACGGCCAGTTCTTGCGCGGCGCGGCTGAGGAAGTGCTTGGCCAAGGTCGGGATGTCTTCACGACGGTCTGACAGCCGCGGGATGTGAATACGGATCACGTTGAGGCGGTGGAACAAGTCCTCACGGAATTTCCCGGCATGAACCAGGGTTTCCAGATTCTGGTGGGTCGCGGCGATGATCCGTACATCGACCTTCACCGGTACGTGTCCGCCAACCCGATAGAACTCACCGTCGGCCAATACCCGCAGCAGGCGGGTCTGGGTGTCGGCCGGCATGTCGCCGATTTCGTCGAGGAACAACGTGCCGCCATCCGCCTGCTCAAAGCGACCGCGACGCAGGTTGGCGGCACCGGTGAACGCGCCTTTTTCGTGGCCGAACAGCTCGGACTCCATCAGGTCTTTCGGGATCGCCGCCATATTCAGCGCGATAAATGGCGAAGCCGCGCGTGGACTGTGGCGGTGCAGGGCGTGGGCCACCAATTCTTTACCGGTTCCCGATTCGCCGTTGATCAGCACGGTGATGTTGGAGTGGCTCAAGCGACCGATGGCACGAAACACTTCTTGCATCGCCGGCGCTTCGCCGATGATCTCCGGGGTGCGGGTCAGGGTCGGAGCGACTTCCAGGCCTTGCTGTTCCTGGGCGTGCTGGTTGGCGCGCTTGACCAGGGAGACTGCTTCGTCGACATCGAACGGCTTGGGCAGGTATTCGAACGCGCCACCCTGGTAGGACGCGACAGCGCTGTCCAGATCGGAGTGCGCCGTCATGATGATCACTGGCAGCCGGGGGTGTTGTTCGCGAATCCGCGCCAGGAGATCCAGGCCGCTGGCGCCGGGCATGCGGATGTCGGAGATGATCACGTCCGGCTGCTGGCGCGCCAGGCGGCTCATTACGCCATCGGCGCTGTCGAAGCTTTGCGTGGTCATGCCTTCCTGCTGCAAGGCTTTTTCCAAGACCCAACGGATAGAACGGTCGTCATCGACGATCCACACGGTTTCACTACGGCTCATGTCGATGTGGCTCCTTGTTCCAGTGGCAGAAAGATCGAGAAAGTGGTGTGGCCGGGGTGGCTGTCACATTCGATCAGGCCCTGGTGCTGGCTGATGATGTTCTGGGTAATGGCCAGGCCCAGCCCGGTACCGTCCGGACGACCGCTGACCATGGGGAAGAAAATGGTTTCCTGGAGTTCCGCAGGAATGCCCGGCCCGTTGTCGATGATTTCGATCTTGGTCACCAGGCGGTGGCGCACATGGCCGATGGTGAACTGACGCATGGCGCGGGTGCGCAGGCTGATACGGCCCAGACGCAGCTCGTTCTGGCTACTGATGGCCTGCATCGCATTGCGCACGATGTTCAGCACGGCCTGGATCATCTGTTCGCGATCGATCAAAACATCGGGAATGCTCGGGTCGTAATCGCGCACCAACGTGATGCAGCCCTGGCTTTCGGCCTCGACCAGATGGCAGACGCGCTCCAGCACTTCGTGGACGTTGCACATGGCCAGCGACGGCAGCTTGTTGGAGCCGAGCATACGATCTACCAGATTACGCAGGCGGTCCGCTTCTTCGATGATGACGTTGGTGTAGTCGCGCAAGCTTTCTTCCGGCAGCTCACGGGCGAGTAACTGCGCCGCGCCACGAATACCGCCCAGCGGATTCTTGATTTCGTGGGCGAGACCGCGCACCAGCATCTTGCTGGTTTCTTGCTTCGACAGCTGTGCTTCTTCCTTGGTGATGCGCAGCAGGCGGTCGCGGGGATGTACTTCAAGCAGCAGCAGCGTGTCGCCATTGCTCAGGATCGGCGTGACCGCGTAATCCACCGTCAGGGTCTGGCCGGTGAGCGCGGTGAGCATTGCTTCACGCTTGGTGAACGGATGCGCCTGCTGAACCGCCTGACGCAACGAGTTCAGTGCCTCGGTGGATTCGGTGAACAGCTCGCTGATGAATTGACCATGGCTTCGCTGGCCGCTGATGGCCAGGAGCATCTCCGCCGCCGGGTTCATGTACTCGAGTCGCAACTCGGCGTCGAGCAGGATGGTGGCGGTCGTCAGGTTGTCGAGTAGCAAACGATGCAGTGCGTCGCTGATGGTCATTCAGGACCTCTTTTGGCGCATGGATAAAGAGCTGATGCCAGGAAACTGCAAAAACCAAACCAAGGCTCCGAAAAGAAGCGTTCAACGCCTGAAACGGGCGTTTGACGCTCGATTGCGTGGCGTTCGATCGGCCTTGGCGGGTACTTTCGAACCAAAATGGGTTGGATTTCGAGCGCGGCGCAACCATTCGCACCAATATAGTGCGCAAAGCTAAGCAAAGTTAGAAGATCGGCAGGAACCGGCTTTTTCTTCGGCTGGTTTATCGATGAGCGGACATTCCGGCCGTTGGCCGTAGTCGTCAATGGACGTGAAGACCACCGCTGACGCAGGCAATGCGAACAGGCAGGCAATCAGCAGTCAGGGCTTCAGCGCTTGTGTACCCGTTGCACGGCAAATGTCACTGTGGGGCTTTGCTGGATCACGGTTGCGCCGTCAATCACTTGCACCGCGAGGCTGTGCAGGCCACGGTCGATGTTCACCAGTTGCAGGGCCGGTACGTTGCCTGGCTGGCCGTAAGGTTTACCGTCCAGCAGAAGCCGGAACAGATGCGGGCCTTCCAGGTGTGGTTTGATCAGCACATTGACGGTAAACGTGCCGTTATTCGCGCGCAGGGCTTCGGTGGTGGGCAGGCCCGTGAGTTCGAGTACCTCGTAGGCGCTCTGAGGTTGTTCGCGGGCTTCGGCGGCGGGTGAGGGGTTGCCAGGTGGCTGGGTTTCAACGCTGTTGAGCGGTGGCAACTCGACCGGCTGAGCCTTCACGCCATCCGGCGGTTGATTGCTGTAGGCGGTGTTGCCGCCGGCATCTGTGTACTTATAGATCTGCGCTGAGGCGGGCAGGGCGATCAGTAGCAGGATGAAGAGAAAACCACGACCCATAAAATCGACCGGAAACTAAAAGCGATGGGGTGCAGCATAGGGCAGGAGGCGTGGTTGGCCTAGCTTGTAAACAATCGGATATGGATTTGCCAGCGGTCCCCTGTGGGAGCGAGCAGGCCCGCGCCCACAGGAGATCTTCAGTGATCGTTAAATCGCGGGCATAAAAAAGGCCTTCCGAAGAAGGCCTCTTTTTTACGCCGCTTGCGCAGGCGTCACTGGATCAGCAGCTGTAGTACAGGTCGTATTCCAGTGGGTGTACGAAGGTACGTACCTTGATTTCTTCTTCGCTTTTCAGAGCGATGTAAGCGTCGATGAAGTCGTCGGAGAACACGCCGCCTTTGGTCAGGAACGCACGACCTTTGTCCAGCTCTTCCAGGGCTTCTTTCAGGCTGCCGCAAACTTGTGGGATCTCTTTCGCCTCTTCAGGCGGCAGGTCGTACAGGTTTTTGTCAGCTGCGTCGCCAGGGTGGATCTTGTTCTGGATACCGTCCAGGCCAGCCATCATCAGTGCTGCGAAGCACAGGTATGGGTTGGCAGCCGGATCCGGGAAGCGCGCTTCGATACGGCGGGCTTTCGGGCTCGATACGTAAGGAATACGGATCGAAGCGGAACGGTTACGGGCCGAGTAGGCCAGCATTACCGGGGCTTCGAAGCCTGGAACCAGACGCTTGTAGGAGTTGGTCGCCGGGTTGGTGAAGCCGTTCAGGGCCTTACCGTGCTTGATGATGCCGCCGATGAAGTACAGAGCGGTATCGGACAGGCCGGCATAGCCTTCGCCTGCGAAGGTGTTCTTGCCGTCTTTCCAGATGGACATGTGAACGTGCATGCCCGAGCCGTTGTCGCCGTACAGAGGCTTAGGCATGAAGGTAGCGGTGCGGCCGTAGGCATCGGCAACGTTGTGCACGACGTACTTCAGGGTTTGGGTTTCGTCGGCTTTCTTCACCAGGGTGTTGAACTTGACGCCGATTTCGTTCTGGCCGGCAGTTGCCACTTCGTGGTGGTGAACTTCGACGGTCAGGCCCATTTCTTCCAGTGCGTTGCACATGGAGGTACGGATTTCGTGGTCGTGGTCGAACGGCGGAACCGGGAAGTAGCCACCTTTGACGCCTGGACGGTGACCTTTGTTGCCGCCTTCCACGTCCTGATCGGACATCCACGAACCTTGTTCGGAGTAGATCTTGAACATGGAACCGGAGATGTCGGACTTGAACTTCACTTGGTCAAAGATGAAGAACTCTGGCTCTGGACCAGCGAATACGGTGTCACCGATGCCGGAGGCTTTCAGGTACTCTTCGGCGCGCTTGGCGATCGCACGTGGGTCGCGGTCGTAGCCTTGCATGCTCGAAGGTTCGATGATGTCGCAGACCAGGATCAGGGTCGGCTCTTCGGTGAACGGGTCCAGTACGGCAGTGGAGTCGTCCGGCAGCAGGATCATGTCGGAGGCTTCGATGCCTTTCCAGCCAGCGATGGACGAACCGTCGAACATTTTGCCGACTTCGAAGAAGTCTTCATCCAGCGCGTCGCGAGCCGGCATGGTCACGTGGTGCTGAGTGCCGCGGGTGTCCGTGAAGCGCAGATCAATCCACTTGACGTCATGATCTTTGATGAGTTGAACCGACTTCGACATAGTGTCCTCCGGGTGGATTAGGGCGGGTAGTGGATGCCCTTAAATGTTTGTGATGCCGGCGCGAATACTCTGCCAAGGCAACCTGCCTCACAAGGGAGCAAATTGCATGCCAGTGCCCCAGCATGGGTTTTTTGCCCCAATTTCACGCTTATAGAGGTGCAAAGCGTCTTAAAGCAGAAATTCTCGCCCCTTAATGTAGCGTGGAAAGCAAAAAGTGACCTGTTTTGGTGCGCGCAAAACCTTCTGCACATTAACTGGTTAAACCTTGAGCAATTTCCGCTATAATCCGCGCCCCCCTTTTTCGGCTGGCCCAGCGCGCGCTGTTTTCATGAAACTAATCGTAAAAGTCTTTCCCGAGATCACCATCAAGAGCCGCCCGGTACGGATGCGTTTCATCCGCCAGTTGGCCAAGAACATCCGTGCCGTGCTCCGCGATCTGGACCCGGCTGTGGTGGTGAACGGCGTATGGGACAACCTCGAGCTGGAAACCCGCATCAGCGACCCCAAGGCCCTGAAAGAGATGGGTGAGCGCCTGAGCTGCATGCCCGGCATCGCGCACTTCCTGCAGATCGACGAATACCCGTTGGGCGATTTCGACGACATCGTCGAAAAATGCAAGCAGCACTACGGTGATGCACTGGCCGGGAAGATCTTCTCGGTACGTTGCAAGCGCGCCGGCAAGCACCCATTCAGCTCCATCGATATCGAGAAATATGTCGGCAGCCAGTTGCGCCGTCAGTGCGGTGCTGCCGGGATCGATCTGAAAAAGCCGGAAATCGAAGTCCGCATTGAAGTTCGCGACCAACGGTTGTTCGTGATCCACAGCCAGCACAATGGCATCGGCGGATATCCGCTGGGCGCGCTGGAGCAGACGCTGGTGCTGATGTCCGGCGGCTTCGACTCCACCGTCGCTGCCTACCAGATCATGCGCCGCGGGCTGATGGCGCATTTCTGCTTCTTCAACCTGGGCGGGCGTGCCCACGAACTGGGCGTCATGGAAGTCGCGCATTTCATCTGGAAGAAGTACGGCAGCTCGCAACGCGTGTTATTTGTCAGTGTGCCGTTCGAGGAAGTGCTGGGAGAAATTCTCGGCAAAGTCGATAACAGTCATATGGGCGTAGTATTGAAGCGTATGATGTTGCGCGCTTCCTCCCAAATTGCCGATCGACTGCACATCGAAGCGCTGGTAACTGGTGAGGCGATCTCCCAGGTGTCGAGCCAGACGTTGCCGAACCTGTCCGTGATCGACTGCGTGACCGACAAGCTGGTCTTGCGTCCGCTGATCGCCAGCCACAAGCAGGACATCATCGACACGGCCAACGAAATCGGCACTGCCGATTTTGCCCGGCACATGCCGGAGTATTGCGGGGTCATTTCGGTCAATCCGAAGACCGCCGCCAAGCGCTACCGCGTGGAGCACGAAGAGAAAGAATTCGACATGGCAGTCCTTGAGCGTGCGCTCGAGAACGCCAAGCTGGTGCCGATCGACCGCGTGATCGATGAATTGGGCCAGGACTTGCAGATTGAAGAAGTCAGCGAAGCGCTGGCCGGTCAGATCGTGATCGACATCCGCCACCCGGATGCCGCCGAGGATGACCCGCTGGAACTCGCTGGTATCGAGGTACAAACGATGCCGTTTTATGCTCTGAACGCTCGTTTCAAGGAACTGGACCCTACTCGCCAGTACCTGCTGTATTGCGACAAAGGCGTGATGAGTCGCCTGCATGCCCACCATTTGCTCAGTGAGGGGCATGCCAATGTGCGCGTTTATCGACCGAGCTAAGTGCCCGGGGCTGTTTGCCTGTGGCCTGCGTCACCGGCCCCCCGATGCCACCGTCAAGCTGTAACGGCTTTCACGGACGCTACTGTTAATCGCTGCCAAGACTTGTCAGCACACCGAATCCTCTGATCGAGATACACAAGTGATCGAAAATCTACGCAACATCGCCATCATTGCCCACGTTGACCATGGTAAAACCACCCTGGTAGACAAACTCCTGCGTCAATCCGGCACCCTGGAGCGCAACGAGCTCAACGACGAGCGCGTGATGGACTCCAACGACCAGGAAAAAGAGCGCGGTATTACCATTCTGGCGAAAAACACCGCCATCAACTGGAACGGCTACCACATCAACATCGTGGACACCCCGGGCCACGCCGACTTCGGCGGCGAAGTTGAACGCGTAATGTCGATGGTCGACTCCGTTCTGCTGCTGGTTGACGCTCAAGACGGCCCTATGCCGCAAACCCGTTTCGTGACCAAGAAGGCGTTCGAAGCCGGCCTGCGTCCAATCGTGTGCATCAACAAGGTTGACCGTCCAGGCGCGCGTCCGGACTGGGTTCTGGACCAGATCTTCGACCTGTTCGACAACCTGGGTGCCACCGAAGAACAGCTGGACTTCAAAGTCGTCTACGCCTCGGCCCTGAACGGTATTGCCGGTCTGGACCACAACGAAATGGCTGACGACATGACCCCGCTGTACCAGTCGATCGTCGACAACGTACCGGCGCCGGCTGTTGACCGCGACGGTCCGTTCCAGATGCAAATCTCCGCACTGGACTACAACAGCTTCCTGGGTGTTATCGGCGTTGGCCGTATCGCTCGTGGTCGCGTCAAACCGAACACCCCGGTTGTGGCTATCAGCGCCGACGGCAAGAAACGCAACGGTCGTATCCTGAAGCTAATGGGTCACCACGGTCTGCACCGTGTAGACGTTGAAGAAGCTGCAGCAGGCGACATCGTGTGCATCAGCGGTATGGACGAGCTGTTCATCTCCGACACCCTGTGCCAGCTGGACACCCCGGAGGCGATGAAGCCTCTGACCGTTGACGAGCCAACCGTTTCCATGACCTTCCAGGTCAACGACTCGCCATTCTGCGGTAAAGAAGGCAAGTTCGTGACTTCCCGTAACATCAAGGAACGTCTGGACAAAGAGCTGCTGTACAACGTTGCACTGCGCGTTGAAGAAGGCGACTCGGCTGACAAGTTCAAGGTTTCCGGCCGTGGTGAACTGCACCTCTCGGTACTGATCGAAACCATGCGTCGCGAAGGCTTCGAAATGGCTGTAGGCCGTCCGGAAGTGATCATCCGTCTGGTTGACGGCGTGAAGCACGAACCGTACGAAAACGTCACCATCGACCTGCCGGAAGAATCCCAGGGCAAGGTGATGGAAGAGATGGGCCTGCGTAAGGGCGACCTGACCAACATGGTGCCGGATGGCAAAGGCCGTGTACGTCTGGAATACAACATCCCTGCTCGTGGTCTGATCGGTTTCCGTAACCAGTTCCTGACCCTGACCAACGGTGCTGGCATCCTGACATCGATCTTCGACCGTTACGACGTGATGAAGTCCGGCGACATGTCCGGCCGTCAGAACGGCGTTCTGGTTTCGGTTGAAACCGGCAAGGCGCTGACCTACTCCCTGGAAACCCTGCAGGCGCGTGGCAAGCTGTTCGTTGAACACGGTCAGGAAATCTACAACGGTCAGATCGTTGGTCTGAACAGCCGTGACAACGACCTGGGCGTTAACCCTACCAAGGGCAAGAAGCTCGACAACATGCGTGCTTCGGGTAAAGACGAAACCATCGCCCTGGTTCCACCTGTTCGCTTCACCCTGGAACAGGCTCTGGAATTCATCCAGGACGACGAGCTGTGCGAAGTGACGCCTAAGTCCATCCGTCTTCGCAAGAAGATCCTGGACGAAAGCGAGCGTACCCGCGCCGCCAAGAAAGCCAAGGCGTAACTAGCCCCGGCTGAATGAAAACGCCCCCGGTCGAAAGACCGGGGGCGTTTTTGTTTGTGCTTCTTTTGCGATGCCTGGTGGCGTCGCTCTGAAACACGGCGCTTGTTTGAAGATCAGGTTTTCTGATCGGAATCGACCTCGCCGTTTTCGTTCTCCGTTTCAGGGGCGATCCCCAGGGTTCGATTGATGTCCACCCAACGCAGTGCGACCTCCACTTTTGCCTGAGCCTGGCTACGTTGCACATTGAACAGGCTACGTTCGGCATCCAGTACATCCAGCATGGAAACTGTGCCCGCCTGGTACTGCTGTCTGGTCAGATCGACGGCGCGGGCGGCGGCAGCGGTGGCCTTGTCGAGTTCGTTTTGTCGACTGACGCCTTGACCATAAGCGTGAATCGAGGTGTGTGCGTCCCGCAGAGCCTGCAGAAGACTCTGCCGGTAAGCGAGCCTGGCCTGTTCATGGCGGGCATCGCTGGCTTCAATGCGTGAGTCGATCCGGCCGAAATCGAACAGCGGCTGGAACAATTGGCTGGTCAATGACCATGGCGCTGCACCCCCTTGCTCAAACAATGCCAATGCCCTCAGGGTCAACTGAGGGTAGCGTGCGGCCTTGACGGCAACGTGGGATTCACCGGCGGCCTGCAACCGTTGTTCTGCCGCCCGCACATCCGGCCGCTCGCGGAGTACCTCGGCGGGAATCGACAGCAGCTGCGGCAGTGCGGACTCGGAAAATCCCACGGAGGGGGCAGGTGGCTCGGCAAGAAGACTGTCTATCCGAGCCTGATCGCTGGCCAGCAGGTAAGCGAGGTTGTAGCTGGCAGCCTGTGCCTGTTGCCGCGCCGTGGGTATTTCGGCCTGGGTGATCGCGACTTGGGATTCGATACGTTCCAGATCAAGTCGATTGGCCGACCCCTGCTCCAGTCGAGCACGGGTGACACGGGCGGTTTGCGCCTGGTTAACGCCTGTCTCGGTCGCGATGTCCATTAATTGCTGCGCCAGTCGGTACTGAAGGTAATTGTTGGCCACCTCCGTCATCAAACTGAGCCGCAGGCCGAGATAATCCTGCCGGGTTGCTTCCAGCTGAGCACTGGCTTCATTGCGCAGGGCTTTGAGGCGGCCGAGCAGATCCAATTCCCAGGCCAGGTCCGCGCCGTAGGAATACTGAGTGTTCGTACCCTCCAGTGCCGTTCGGGATCGACCGTACCTGGCGGCGATACCGATCTCGGGGTACAGCCCGGTGGCGGCCAGATTGTGTTGAGCGCGCACTTCCCGGACCCGTTCAACCGCTGAGGCCAGGTCCAGGTTATCGCGAAGTGCACCGGTCATGAGGCGATTGAGTACCGGGTCCTCGAAGCTTTCCCACCAGCGCTGTGCGAGGGACGCCAGGGCGGGGCCGGACTCTTTAACCGGCGCAATTTCCTGCCGGGGTATCGCGGAGTCCGATTGGCTGGCGCAACCTGTCAGGGCAGACAACAGCAGCAACGTGAGCAGAGATGTCTTTTTCATCATTTGGCATGCTCCAGATTGGCGACCTTGCGGCGTTTGTTTCCATGGAACAGGCGATCAAGCGCCAGGAACACCACGGGAGTGGTCAGCATGGTCAATACCTGGCTGAGCATCAGCCCTCCGACGATAACCACCCCCAGTGGCTCGCGCAGCTCCGCGCCGGTACCGAAAGCCAGCATCAACGGCACGGCGCCGAACAGGGCTGCCAGGGTGGTCATCAGGATCGGGCGAAAACGCGCCAGGCAGGCCTGATGGATCGCTTCCCGTGGCGACAGGTTGTGTTCGCGCTGGGCTTGCAAGGCGAAGTCGATCAGCAGGATGCCGTTTTTTTTGACGAGACCGATCAGCAGAATCAAGCCGATCAGCGCCATGACTGAAAAGTCCAGTTGCCACATCCACAGCAATACAATCGCGCCGATTCCCGCCGAGGGCAGAGTGGAAAGGATGGTCAGCGGGTGCACCAGACTTTCATAGAGCACCCCGAGAATGATGTAGACGGCAACCAGCGCAGCGAGGATCAGGAATGGTTGACTGGCCAGCGAAGACTGGAATGCCTGGGCGGAACCCTGAAAGGTGCCGCTCACCGAAATCGGCATGCCGATCTCCAGTTCGATGCTCTTAAGCGTGGCCACTGCCTGGCCCAAGGCGACGCCGGGGGCAAGATTGAACGACAGATTGGCCGCTGGCAGCATGCCATTGTGATTGATTACAACCGGACCGCTGCTGGGAGGTTCTATCCGCGCAAACGCCAGCAGGGGAACCAAATGACCTGTCAGTGGCGAGCGTAAGTGGAAATAGCTCAGGCTTTCGGTATTGCCACGTTGCGCAGTGCTGAGTTCGAGCACGACCTTGTATTGATTGGCTTCGGTCTGATACTCGGAGATTTGACGCTGTCCGAACGCATCATAAAGCGCGTTATCCAGGTCACGTGCTGAAAAACCGTAGCGAGCGGCCTCGTCCCGGTCGAGTGTGATTCGGGTGATATTGGCATCTCGTTGCAAGTCGTGAGAAACATCACGGAACAACGGGCTTGTGCGAAGGCGTTCGACGAGGGCGTTGGCCCAGGTCGCCAGTTCGTCGCTGTTCTGCGCTAGAAGCACGTATTGATACTGAGCCCTGGGCTGGCCCGCACTGAGGTTGATGTCTTGAACCGCGCGAAGGGATATCTGGATGCCAGGCACCTGTGCCAACTGTGGGCGTAGTCGGTCGATGACCTGGCTGACGGTCACGTCGCGCTGCCCCGGATCGCTCAGTACCAACCACACCCGACCATTGCCGATTGAGTCGGTGGTGCTGCCCCCGACGGCATGGTTGTAATCAGTCACCGCCGGATCCTTGCTGAAAATCGCCTCCAGCTGCTTGTGTTTGGCGACCATCTCCTCAAAGGAAATATCGGCGGATGCCCGGGTGAATCCCATGATGAAGGCCGTATCCTGCAAGGGGAAAAACCCTTTGGGAATCATCACGAAGCTGCCAACGCTGAGTGCCACGCTGGTGAAAAACACGCCCAGCATGAAGCGCTGGTGCCCGAGCGCCCAAACCAGAATGCGATCATAGGCACCGATCAGCCGGTTGAAGACGTCTTTGTCGGTTTGAGCGGGGTGTGTGGGAGCCTTCATGAACAGCGAGGCCAGTGTCGGCGCCAGGGTCAGACAGACCAGGACTGAAATCACGAGCGACGCGACCACGGTCAGGGCGAACTCACTGAACAGTCGTCCCACCACGCCCCCCATGAACAGTAAGGGGATCAGCGCGGCGACCAGCGACACGGTGATCGACACTACCGTGAAGCCGATTTCGCTAACGCCTTTGAGTGCTGCGGTGCGCTTACCCTCACCCAGCTCCAGATGGCGATGGATGTTTTCGATCACCACGATCGCATCATCGACGATAAACCCGACGGCGATGACAATGGCAACGAGCGTGAGGTTGTTCAGGCTGAATCCCGCCAGGTACATCACTGCACACGTCGACACGATGGATACGCCCAGTACCGTGGTGACGATCAGGGTCGCCGACCACTGCCGCAGAAACAGCGCCATCACGCCAATCACCAGGAAAATGGCAATGGCCAGCGTCAACTGGACTTCATGCAATGACGAGCGGATGGTGCGGGTGCGATCGTTGAGTACCTGAACCGTCATGTCCGCCGGCAAGAGTGCCTGGAGCTTGGGCAGGGCTTGCTTTATGCGATCGGCGGTGGCGACGATGTTCGCGCCCGGCTGACGCCGGATCAGCAGCGACACACCGGACTGGCCGTTGGGCCAGCTTTGCACATAGTCGTCTTCCGATCCCAGGCTGACACGCGCCAGATCGCGCACCCGGATGGCGGAACCGTTGCGATAGGTCACGATAACGTTGTCGTACTCCGCAGGTTCGAACAATTGATCGTTCACTTCCAGATTCGATACCCGGTGTCCGCCGAACAGCGCCCCCTTGGGCAGGTTGACACTGGCCTGCTGCACCGCTTCACGGATATCCGCCAGGGTGACGCCTGCCGCGGCGAGTACCTCGGGGCGAGCCTGGATTCGTATCGCCGGGCGGCGTTGGCCGATCACGTTGATCAGGCCGACCCCGTCAAGCTGGCTCAGTCGACGCGATAGCACAGTTTCGGCAAGATCGCTGACTTCGCTCAGGGAAAGGGTGTCGGACCAGGCACCGAGAATCATGACCGCGCCGTCCGCCGGATTCACCTTGCGCCAGACCGGCAAGCCGGGCATGTCGCTCGGCAGGCGAGCCGAAGCGGTGTTGATCGCCACCTGCACCTCCTGAGCCGCCGTGTCGATGCTTTTTTCCAGGCTGAACTGCAGCGTCAACGTCAACTTCCCCAGCGAACTGGTCGAGGTCATTTCGGTGATGCCCGGGATTGAACTCAGTTGCACCTCCAGGGGAGTCGCTACGGAGGACGCCATGGTTTGAGCGCTGGCACCGGGCAAGGTGGCGGTAATCTGAATCGTGGGGAAGTCGGCCTCGGGCAGCGGCGCGATTGACAAGCGCAAGTAGGCGAGTACACCGAGCAAAACCAGGGCGACACTCAACAAAATGGTGCCAACCGGGCGGTCCATGCACCAGGTGTAAACAGAACGGTTGACCATCATGGCGTACTCCGGCTGGCGACGGGAGTAACCGCTGCATCGCGGGCTTCGAGAAGGTTCACAACCGATCCGGGGCGCAGCCGCGAATAGCCATCAGTGACGACCAGGTCGCCAGTCTGGATGCCCTCCACCACGGCGATGTTCGTGTCGGAGTACGTGACCTGGACTGGCTGGGGGAACGCCTTGCCATCCCTGACATGCCAGACGAACGGGTTTTTCGCTCCCTGACGTAGCGCCCGCTGCGGTACGACCAAGGCATTGAGTAAGGTGCCCGCCTGCAGGTTGATCACGACCGACTGATCCGGCCACAGATGCCCCAGCGGGTTGGCGACGGTTCCTTTGACCCGCACCGTCCCGGTAGCATCGGACACCCGGTTATCGATCAGGTCCAGGGGGCCTTCTCCCAGGAGCGTTCCGCCGTCGCCAGAGTAAACGCGCAAGATCATTGACGATTTATCGGCATTGGCCATCAGCGCCTGCAACTGTGGAAGGCGGGCCTGGGGCAAGGAGAACTCGATGCTGATCGGGTCTAGCTGGACGATCGAGAACAGCGCCTGTGCGTCGTTTGCTCTCACGAAATTGCCTTCATGGCGGTTGAGGATGCCGATGCGACCATCGGCAGGCGCGTGAATCCGGGTATGTGACAGCTGCACCTGAGTGGCCGACACCGTGGCTCTCTCGCTCTTTACGGAGGCTTCCAGCTGGGCAACGAGTCCGTTTTGTTGATCAAGTGTTTGTGCCGAGACAGCTTGCGTGTTTGCCAGGGTGCGATAGCGCCTGAGGTCTCGCTGTGCGGACGCCAACTGAGCTTGTGCAACTGACTGTTGGGCCTTGGCACGCTCTAGGGCGGCAACGATGCCGCGATCGTCGATGCGTGCCAGCAGATCACCTTTTTTGACGTATTGCCCTTCGTTGACGGGCAGCTCCAGCAGCAATCCATCCACTTGGGGGCGGATATCGACGCTACGCACCGAGCGCACGTTACCGATGGAATGGATAAGAATGGGAACGTCGCGGCGGCCGATCTCGACTGCGGTGACCGGCACTGCCGGAGCGGTTGCCGGGGTGGGTGTTGAACTGTCTGGCCAGAGCCAGTAGGCCATGCTGCCGACGATGATCATGCTGAAAAGAGTCAACGAGACACTGATCAAAGTCCGGCGTATTTTGTGTGATGGCATGGTGATAATTCCCTTTATATTGGAAGTTCTCGCCGGAGAAATCGATCCTGTAAGGAACCAAGCTTCTTTGAAGTTGAAACAGGGGAAGGTTGATTGCCAACGGATAATGCAAGTTCAGGGTGAGTGCGCCGATCTTGTTGGTCGTGCATTAACGATTGGTTATCAGGAATTCATAAGTTTAGTGTGGAAGTAATTCACACTGTTGCAGGTGTCAGCGAAAGGCTCTTGCTCTGCGGAAGGCGGCGGGAAGCGCGGGCGGTGGTTAGAGGCGCCAGGCTTTGTTGACAATGTTGAATGTTGTCCGGGGAGAGAATTACAACGTATCTGAGGGGCGCCATGTATTAAACTTCCTATCAAACTTCAGGAAGTTTCCTACATTCATTTAAGGTTTTTAGTGTAGGAGTAAATGTATAGCGGTCATTTGCAGTAGGCGTGTTCGCTACTTGAGATGAAGTAAGGGGCAGGCACTTTTGCCCAGCCCCGTACAGCTTGTCGGCCGCTAGCCGGGTTTGATTGGCTGCCCGTACTAAGGGATGCACCTGAACGGTGGTTAAAACTTTTCCAGCGTCCGGTGACTATTGCTGTTCTCGCGCACCACTTCCTTGGGCTTGTACGCGCAATACCCCGGCCGTGGTCCGATTTTCGGGTGGTTGCGGCAAGTGTCCGGGCGCTTGTCATAAATGGTGCATAGCCGGCTCTTACGATCCAGGTAGTAGCAATCGTTGTTGCTCATGCGCTGGAGGGTGAAGATGCCTGATTTCTGGTTGAAGCGTTCGACCAACCCTTCCTTCTGCAGACGCTTGGCGATGTTCTTGGGCGGATCGCCCAGCTCGAATTCGTCGACCACGCCGATACGGACCAGGTCCTTGATCTTGACTTCCACCGGCAGCGTGCAGCAGCTGGAGATACACGAGCCGCACATCGGGGCCGAATATTTGGCCCAGGTATCGAGACGATCGATCTCGGCTGCGGCAATCAGGTTGGGCTTCATCATCGAGGGTTTTACCAGGCGTATGCATCAGGGCGCGCGATCATACCGGGACTGGTGGATTTTTGAACAACCTTTCGCCAGATTTTTTTCTGCGTCGTCCAGCAAACCGCTAATCCGGCACGGCCCCTGCATTGATTGATGTAACCGACAATGTATTGCCGATCAATTCGCTTATCAGGAAAACTGCCGAACCAGAGCCTCTACCGCCTGTCAGACCGTCTAGGCTCAGACAACTCCAAGCTCGCTCGAGGTCCTATCGATGACTCAAGAACCACTTGTTCGCGAAGCAGAGGTGGCCGCATTCCGCGACGCCGTCTTGACCAAACTCACCTATGCGGTGGGCAAAGACCCTGATCACGCCTTTGACCATGACTGGTTCGAAGCCATTGCGCTGGCGGCGCGTGATCACATGGTCGAGCACTGGATGGACCACACGCGGCAGATCTACCGCAAGGGTCAGAAACGCGTTTACTACCTCTCCCTGGAATTTCTCATCGGCCGGCTGCTCTACGACAGTCTGAGCAACCTCGGCCTGCTCGATGTGGCCCGCGAGGCGATGACGGAACTCGGTGTCGACATCGAGCGCATTCGCCTGCTGGAGCCCGACGCGGCGCTGGGCAACGGCGGCCTCGGGCGTCTGGCGGCATGTTTTTTGGAGAGTATGTCGACCCTGGGTATCGCCGGTCATGGCTACGGTATTCGTTACGAACACGGCTTGTTCCGTCAGGCCGTCGTCGACGGTTGGCAACAGGAGCAGACCGAAAACTGGCTGGATTTCGGCAACCCATGGGAGTTTGAGCGGCCAGAGGTGGCATATCGGATCAGCTTCGGCGGTAGCGTCGAGACCGTGACCGATGACGCCGGCAAGTCCAAGCAAGTCTGGCACCCGGCGGAAACCGTGCGGGCCATTGCCTACGACACACCGGTGGTCGGCTGGCGCGGGGCGAGCGTAAACACCTTGCGTCTTTGGCGCGCCAGGGCCATGGAAGATTTGCACCTGGAGCGTTTCAACGCCGGTGACCACCTGGGTGCGGTTGCCGAAGTGGCTCGGGCCGAAAGTATTTCACGCGTACTCTATCCGGCGGACAGCACCGAAGCCGGCCAGGAACTGCGCCTGCGCCAGGAGTACTTTTTCGTTGCCGCGTCCCTGCAGGACTTGCTGCGCCGCCATCGCAACATGCACACCTCGGTGCTGACCCTGGGCGATCACGCGGCGATCCAGCTCAACGACACCCACCCCTCGATTGCCGTGGCCGAGCTGATGCGTCAATTGGTCGACGTCTATGACGTGGCCTGGGACGCGGCGTGGCAGATCACGGTCGATACGTTGTCCTACACCAACCACACGTTGCTGCCCGAAGCGCTGGAAACCTGGCCGGTCGGTTTGATGGAGCGCATGTTGCCGCGGCACATGCAGATCATTTACCTGATCAACGCCCAGCATATCGACTCGTTGCGCGCCAAAGGCATCCACGATTTCGACGTGCTGCGTGCGGTGTCGCTGATCGAAGAGGACAACGGCCGTCGTGTACGCATGGGTAACCTGGCGTTTCTCGGCTCCCACAGCGTCAACGGCGTGTCCGGACTGCATACGCAACTGATGCGCAAAACGGTGTTCTCCGAACTGCACAAACTCTACCCGGAGCGGATCAATAACAAGACCAACGGCATTACCTTCCGCCGTTGGCTGTATCAGTCGAACCCGGAGTTGACCTCAATGTTGGTCGACGCCCTCGGCCCGCAGGTGCTGGACAATCCCGAGCAGCAGTTGATCGATCTGGAGTCGTTTGCCGAGAAGACCGCGTTCCGCAAGGCTTTTGCCGAACAGCGCCTGCACAGCAAAAAAGCCCTGGCGCACATCATTCACGAACGGCTGGGAGTGGCGGTCAATCCGGCGGCCATGTTTGACGTGCAGGTCAAACGGATCCACGAGTACAAACGCCAGTTACTCAATCTGATGCACACCGTAGCGTTGTACCAGGCGATTCGCGCGGAGCCGGAAATCGACTGGGTGCCGCGGGTGAAAATCTTCGCCGGTAAAGCAGCGGCCAGTTATCACCAGGCCAAGCTGATCATCAAGCTAACCAACGACATCGCCCGGGTGGTGAACAATGACCCGACGGTGCGCGGCTTGCTCAAGGTGGTGTTCCTGCCCAACTACAACGTCAGCCTGGCGGAGAGCATCATTCCGGCGGCGGATTTGTCCGAGCAGATTTCCACGGCCGGTTTCGAAGCGTCAGGCACCAGCAATATGAAATTCGGCCTTAACGGTGCGTTGACCATCGGTACGCTGGATGGCGCCAACGTGGAAATGTGCGAGCGCATCGGTGCCGAGCACATGTTCATCTTCGGCCTCAGCGCTCAACAGGTCGAAGCACGCAAGCAGAACCACGAGTTCAGTGCGGTGCCGGACATCGCTGCATCCCACCGTCTCAACGACGTGTTGCAGGCGATTCGCGGTGGGGTGTTCTCGCCGGATGATCCGTCGCGTTACACAGGGCTGATCGATTCGTTGGTGGACTACGACCGCTTCCTGGTCTGCGCCGATTTCGATTCCTACTGGAACGCGCAGATGCGGGTCGAAGCCCATTGGCATGATTCGAAGGAGTGGTGGCGTTCGGCGGTGTTGAACACGGCGCGGATGGGCTGGTTCTCGTCAGACCGGACGATTCGCGAGTACGCCACGGATATCTGGAAGGCTTTGGGCTGACTTTCAACAGTAATTGCGAGCAAGGCCCGGCGTTTGTTGGGCCTGATCGATATACTAAGCATCAGTTTTACCGGGTGGCAGGGTACATCCAGAGTCAGGAAACTGCGCAGGCTCGCTCCCACATGTTTTGTGCCGTTGCGCACTAGACTCAGGTCAGACGCTGTACCGCCTGGACTCGCCCCATGAAGGGGGCCGCTTAGGGATATCGACCATGCAATGGATGTTCATGCTGATTGGCCTGGTGCTGGGCTGGATGCTCGACGAGTCGTTCAGCGACGCGCTGCTGGGCGCATTGCTCGGTTTGGCGATTGGCCAGGCCATTCGTATCAGTCGGTTGGCTTCGCAAGCCAATGAGCATCGCCGTCAGCTGGAGCAGGCGCAGGTGGCACTGCATGGCGTCGAGCAACGGCTGGCGCTTCTGGAGGTGTCTGGCGTCACCGCCCCTGAAAACGCTGAACCTGTCATCAGCGAAACCACTGCGGCCCCGGACAGCATTGTCGGGCAAACCGCTGCGCAAACCCCGGAGCTGGTCTGGGAGCTCCCGCCCGAACTCGAACTCGAACCCGTCACCGAAGCCAGTCGTCCGTTGCCGGTCGACCCCTGGAAACCGCAACCGGTTTCCCGCGAATCGCAACAACCCGTGATCCCCCTCGGCCCCAATTTCATCGAACGCGCCATTAGCGCTGCCCGCGCGTGGTTGTTCGGCGGCAACACTGTATTGCGGGTGGGCTTGGTCCTGTTGTTCCTCGGTCTGGCCTTCCTGCTGCGCTACGCCACCGAAGGCATGGTGGTGCCGATCGAATTGCGTTACGCCGGTGTCGCGGCGGCGTCACTGGGACTGCTCGGGCTGGGTTGGTGGCTGCGAACGCGCAACAACAATTACGCCTTGATGCTGCAAGGCGCCGGGATCGCGGTGTTGTACCTGACGGTGTTTGCGGCGATGCGCCTGCACCCGTTGCTCGATCCTTCGGCGGCGTTTGGCGTCCTGGTTGCCATCACGGTGTTCTCGTCGATTCTTGCCCTGACCCAGAATGCCATGGGGTTGGCGGCCGTCGCCGCGCTGGGCGGGTTCGCCGCACCGATCCTGGCTTCCACCGGCGCTGGTAGTCACGTTGCGCTGTTCAGCTATTTCGCTTTGCTCAATGCCGGCATCCTGGCCATCGCCTGGTTCAAGGCCTGGCGCTTGCTGAACGTTATCGGCTTCGTCGGCACCTTCGGCATCGGTTTCGCTTGGGGTTTGCGTTCCTACACGCCGGATTTGCTGTGGAGTACCGAGCCGTTTCTGATTCTGTTCTTCCTGATGTACCTGGCCATCGGGTTGCTGTTCGCCCGTCGCAAGCTGCAAGGGACGAGCGACGCCCCTGCGGATGAGAATCGCGAAGCGCTATTGCGCTGGTCGGCCCGCAAGGGCGACTACGTTGACGGCACGCTGCTGTTCGGCCCGCCACTGGTGGGCTTCGGGTTGCAGTTCGCCCTGGTGCAGCATCTGGAGTTTGCCGCTGCCTTCAGCGCTTTGGCGCTGGGCATGATCTACATGGGGCTGGCCCGTTTGTTGAGGGTTGGCCGTGCAATGTTGTTGGGGGAAACCTGCCTGGCGTTGGGGGTGATTTTCACCAGTCTGGCAATCCCGCTGGGGCTGGATGCGCGTTGGACCACCGCAGCATGGGCGGTGGAAGGCGCAGGGATTTTCTGGCTCGGCCTGCGTCAGCAACGGCCGTTGGCCCGGGCCTTTGCCTTGCTGCTGCAACTGGGGGCGGCGCTGACGTTTCTCAGCGAGCTGCGCGGCGGCGAGGGCAGCCTGCTCGACGGCACACCGTTGGGCGCTCTGATGCTGGGCGTTGCCCTGTTGTTCAGTTTCTACCAGTTGCATAAGGCGTTGCCGGAGCGAACCAAGCCTTGGGAGCGCTTGGGCATGCCGGTGTTGGCCTGTCTTGGTCTGGTGTTCCTCTATCTGCTGGCTCCGCTGTTTTTCTTTAGCCACGGCACGGTGATCAGTTGGGCCTTGGCGGGGCTAGTGACATTAGTTGTCGGTCTGCGCATTGAGTCGCGTGCAGTCCTGTTCAGCGCGCTTGCCGTGCAATTGTTGGGTGGCGTGCTGTTCCTCGTATCCTGGCCGCCGTCCAGTGAGGCGCTAAGGCCATTGACCCATGGTGGGTTCTGGGCGCCGCTCTTGCTGGGGCTGGCTGCGTTGGTCGGTGCCTGGTGTTTGCACATCGGCAATCCTGCCATGGCGTCTGAAGGTTTGAGTCTGCAGCGTTTGTCCCGGATATTGCTGGTGTGGGGCGCGGCTTGGTGGATGTTGGCGTGGGTCAGTGATGTGATGCGCTTTGCACCGTTGCCGCTGCAGGGGACGTTGCTACTGATCGTTGCGGTCGTAAGCGTTGCGATGTGGACAGTGCTGGCGCTGCGTCTGAAATGGCCGTCGCTGGGGGTACTCTGCACGGTGTTGATCCCTGCTGCCGCACTGGTGTTGCTTGGGGTCTGGTACCCGCGCTATCACCCGGCCGCCCATTTTGGCTGGCTGGTCTGGTCAGCGTTGTTCGTGGTGCATTTCATCTCCCTGCGGCGCCTGGGGCCGATGTTGCCGGCGCGGGTTTTGAGTGCTGCTCATGTACTCGGTTGTTGGTTGTTGATCGGGGTGCTGGCGCTGGAATTGCGTTACGGCTTGCTGCTGTTGTCCGAGCAATACAACGCCTGGCGCTGGTTGGGCTGGGCGATTCTGCCAAGCCTGTATCTGGTGCTGATGGCGGCTCCGCGCGCCTGGCCGTGGCCGGTGTCGGCCTGCAATCGTGAATACCGCGTGTACGCTGCTGCACCGCTGGCGTTGTTGATGCTTGCCTGGTTCTGGTTGGCGAACGCCTTCAGTGATGGCAGCGCCGAGCCATTGCCCTACGTGCCGCTGATCAACCCGCTGGAGTTGGGGCTGATCTTTGCGTTATTCGGCGTGTATGTCTGGTCCCGCAGTGCCGTGACACAGCTTGGGGTGGGCAGGGAATCCGCAGCCAAAGCCATTCTGGCGATCACGGGTGTTTCGCTGTTCGTATTCTTCACCGCATTGGTCATGCGCACGGCGCACCAGTGGAGTGGCGTGCCGTTCGAGCTTGATCGGCTGCTTGAATCCATGCGGGTGCAGGCTGGCCTGTCCATCGTCTGGACCTTGATGGCCCTGAGTCTGATGATCGGCGGTCATCTGCGTGGTCGTCGAGAGGTCTGGCTGGTGGGCGCCGTGCTGATCGGGGTAGTCGTGGCCAAGCTGTTCTTTATCGAATTGAGCAACCGCGGCGGGCTGGCGCGGATTGTGTCGTTCATTGGCGTTGGCGTATTGCTGCTGGTGGTGGGCTACTTCGCCCCGTTGCCGCCCAAACGCGTTGAAGCCGTGCCGGAAGCAGAAAAACCGGCACCGGAAACCGAAGGAGTGTCGTCTTGAGTCAGAAGCTGAACCTGGGCTGGTTAGGCGCTGTTGCAATGGGTATGGCGCTGGCAGCCGGCGCTCAGGAAAAACCGGCGGATTTCGCCACGCAGGTACCATTGTCCGTGAGCGGTGAAGGTCCGTGGTATCGCCTTGAATTGCCCCTGGCGGTTCAGCTGAATGCACGGCAGACCGACCTCAGCGATGTACGCGTGTTCAACGCTGCCGGCGAGCCGCAAGCCTATGCTCTGGCCCGGGAAACTGCCCAGGTCGACGACAATCGAACGCTGACCGACGTCAAATGGTTCCCCCTGTACGACTCGGCGGATGACACCGAGCGTGCACCGGGCGTACGAGTGCAATCAAACGTAAACGGCACGTTGGTCGAAGTGCAGCCGTCCCGTCAGCTGGAGGCGGGTGAAGAAGTACTGCGCGGTTGGTTGCTCGACGCCAGCGGCATCAAGGCGCCATTGCAGCAGTTGATCCTCGACTGGACCAGCGAGCGTGACGGATTCCAGCGGTTCAGCATCGAGGCCAGCGATGATTTGCAGCATTGGCAGTCCTGGGGCGAAGGGCAAGTGGCGCGGCTGACCTTTGCCGACGAACGGGTGGAGCAGCATGAAGTCGGACTGCCGGGGCAATCGGCGCGCTATCTGCGATTGTTGTGGAACACGCCGCAAGCGGCGCCGATCCTGACGTCGGCGCAGCTGCAGAGCGCCAGCCCACGCAGCCTGCCGCTGCCGTTGGTCTGGTCGCAAGCGTTGGCCGGCAGCAGCGTCAAGGCCGGGGAGTACATCTGGCAATTGCCGATGGGGCTGAACGTCGAGCGCGTTCAGATCGTACTGGACCAGCCCAACAGCCTGGCGCCCGTGGTGTTGTCCGGTCGCCGGGAGAGCAGCCTGCCGTGGCAGCCGATGAGCAGCGGCTTGTTGTATCGCCTGACCCAGAACGGCCAGGACGTGCTGCAGAACGAATTGCAGTTGTCGGGGCAAACCGTGCAGCAGTTGAAACTGGTGGTGGACGAGCGCGGCGGTGGCCTGGGGGGGCAGGCGCCCACGCTGAAATTTGCCGTACGCGCCACTCAATTGGTGTTTCTGGCGCGGGGGGCGGGACCTTTTACGCTGGCGCTGGGTAGTGCGACGGCGAAGGCTGCGAATTTGCCGTTGTCGACGCTGATTCCTGATTTCAGCGCAGCGAAGCTGGCGACATTGGGCAGGGCTTCGGTCGATGGTGGGGCGGTGGTCACCCCGGCTGCTGCGACCGTGCCGGCACCGACCGGCACTGACTGGAAGAAATTTGGCCTGTGGGCAGTGTTATTGCTCAGCGTGCTTTTTCTGGCGGCGATGGCTTTCAGTTTGCTGCGCAAGCCACCAGTCAAGCCCTGAAGGCGGGTGCTTTGCACCCATTCGCGAGCAGGATCATACGTTCCCATGTGGGAGCGAGCCTGCTCGCGAAAGCGCTCGATCAGTCGACAAAGACGCTGAAATGACCGCTACTCTTGGGCCCACATTCGATCCATTTCCTACTACGCTGAACCCCGCGCATGAACTCTCTTCGACCGATCACGTCTGATAGGAGGAAATGCGCCCCGACTCGCGCTAAACTGCGCGGGTTTTTAAGCCCCCCATTCCTCCGGAGCCTTCCATGTCCCGCGTTACCTTGAGTCGCTATTTGATTGAGCAGACCCGCAGCAACAACACACCTGCCGATCTGCGCTTCCTGATCGAAGTGGTGGCGCGTGCTTGCAAGGAGATCAGCCACGCCGTTTCCAAAGGCGCCCTGGGCGGTGTTCTGGGCAGCATGGGCACTGAAAACGTCCAAGGCGAAGTGCAGAAGAAGCTCGACGTACTCTCCAACGAAATCCTGCTCGAAGCCAACGAATGGGGCGGTCACCTGGCCGGCATGGCGTCCGAAGAAATGGACAACGCTTACCAGATCCCGGGCAAATACCCGAAGGGCGCGTACCTGCTGGTATTTGACCCACTGGACGGTTCGTCGAACATCGATATCAACGCCCCGGTCGGCACGATCTTCTCGGTGCTGCGTTGCCCGAATGAATACCTGAGCCAGAACGAAGCGCTGAATGAAAAGGCCTTCCTGCAGCCAGGCACCCAACAGGTTGCCGCCGGTTATGCCATCTACGGCCCTCAGACCATGTTGGTGCTGACCCTGGGCGACGGCGTGAAAGGCTTCACCCTGGATCGTGAAATGGGCAGTTTTGTCCTGACCCACGAAGACATCACCATTCCTGAGTCCACCCAGGAATTCGCGATCAACGCGTCCAACCAGCGTCACTGGGAAGCGCCTGTACAACGTTATGTCAGCGAACTGCTGGCAGGCGACCAAGGTCCGCTGAAAAAGAACTACAACATGCGCTGGGTGGCCGCGATGGTCGCGGACGTGCACCGCATCCTGACCCGTGGCGGTCTGTTCATGTACCCGCGCGACAGCCGCGAGCCGTCGAAGCCGGGCAAACTGCGCCTGATGTACGAAGCCAACCCGATGTCGTTCCTCGTCGAACAAGCGGGCGGCGCCTCCACCGACGGCCACCAGCGCATCCTCGACATTCAGCCTGAAGGCCTGCACCAGCGTGTGGCGGTGTTCCTCGGCTCGAAAGAAGAAGTTGCACGCGTCACGGCATACCACAAGGAATAAACCATGAACGCGCCCTGGCAGCCGTTGCTCGAATGGTGGTTCGGAAACTCTGAATCATCGAAGGAAGTGGCGGCACAGAAGGGCAAGTTGTGGTTCGGCAAGCGTGACAGCCAGGACCTCGAAGCGCGTGAGCGTTTCGGGGGCCAGGTCGAGCAGGCACTGGCCGGCGGTTTGACCGAGTGGGCGCAACGCCCCGAAGGTTGGCTGGCTCTGGTGCTGCTGCTCGATCAACTGCCTCGAATGATCTTTCGCGACTCTCCCAAGACTTACTCCGGTGATGCCCGGGCCCAGGCACTGGTGGCGCAAGGCATTGCGGCGGATTTCGATCGGCAGTTGCAACCGATTCAGCGGGTGTTTATCTACCTGGTGTTCGAACACTGCGAAAACCTCACGGTGCAGAACGAAGCGGTCTCACGCTATATGGATCTGGTGGCGCAGCAGCCGGAAGAAGACAGGGCGTTGTTTGCCGATTACCTGGATTACGCCGAGCAGCATCAGAAAGTGATCGCGCAGTTCGGACGGTTTCCGCATCGCAATGCGGTGTTGGGACGAGAATCTACAGCTGAGGAATTAGTGTTTCTTTCGAAGCCGGGCTCAAGGTTCTGAATCCTTATTGCGGCTGATGCCCTCTTCGCGAGCAGGCTCGCTCCCACAGGGGGTGTGTGAACGACACAGATCCAGTGTGGGAGCGAGCCTGCTCGCGAAGAGGCCAGTGAGAGCGCCTTAGATCCGGAAACTACCCACCAACTGCTTCAACCGCGCCGCCTGCTGTTCCAGATCGGAGCACGCGCGCAGGGTGGCCTGCAGGTTCTCCACACCTTCCTGGTTCAGCGTGTTGATCTCGGTGATGTCGACGTTGATCGATTCCACCACGGCCGTTTGTTCTTCCGTCGCCGTCGCCACGGATTGGTTCATGCCGTCGATTTCGCCGATGCGCTGGGTCACGCTGCCCAGGCGTTCGCCGGCCTGGTTGGCGATGTTCACGCTGCTTTCGCTATGGCGCTGGCTTTCGGTCATGGTACCCACCGCTTCACGGGCGCCGACCTGCAGCTCTTCGATCATCTTTTGCACTTGCTGCGCCGAGTCCTGGGTGCGGTGAGCGAGGTTGCGCACTTCATCGGCCACCACCGCAAACCCGCGCCCGGCTTCACCGGCGCGCGCGGCTTCGATGGCGGCATTGAGGGCCAGCAGGTTGGTCTGCTGGGAGATGCTGGTGATCACTTCCAGAATCTGCCCGATGTTGACGGTGTTGCTGTTGAGCGTCTCGATGTTGCCGCACGAATCGCTGATCTTCGCCGACAGCTGATGCATCGCGGAGATGGTTTTATCCACCACCTGTTGGCCTTCTTCGGCCAGCGAACGGGCATCGCTCGAATGCTGGGAGGCGAGGGCGGCGTTCTGGGCGATTTCCTGGGCGGCGGCACCGAGCTGGTTGATCGCCGCAGCGACGCTGCTGGTGCGCGAGGCCTGTTGGTCGGAGTTGAACATCGACGAGTTGGATGCCGCTACCACACGCAGCGCCACTTCGTTGACCTGGCCAGTGGCCGAGGACACCTCACGAATCGAAGTGTGAATCCGTTCGACGAAACGATTGAACGACAGCCCCAGTGCGCCGAATTCGTCGTGACCGTGAATGGTCAGGCGTTTGGTCAGGTCACCTTCGCCCTCGGCGATGTCATGCATGGCGCGGCCCATGGTCAGCAGCGGTTGCATCAGGAAGCTGATCAGCATGCCCAGCAACGCGATGATGATCACCACCGCAATCACCATGGCAATGATCGCCGAGGTGCGGAATTCGCTGAGCATCGAGAAGGCGGTGTCCTGGTCGAGAACCAGCGCCACATACCAATCCGCCGACGGTACGCCGTTGACGTGGGTAAAGGAGATGAACTGGCGCTTGCCATCGATTTCGACTTCTTTCATGCCCGGGCTGACTTTCGGTGCGCCATTGGGGTATGCGTCGGTCAGGTTCTTGAGTACCAGTTTGCTGTCGGGGTGGATCAGGATTTTGCCGTCTGCGCCGACGATGAAGGCATGACCGTGACCGCCGAAGTTCAGTGAGTTGATGATCGCGCTGACGCTGGACAGGTCGATGTCCGCGCCGGCGACGCCGATCATCTGGCCTTGCTGCTTTACTGGCGTGGCGACTGTGATCACCAGTTTGCCGGAGGACGCCGCGATGTACGGTTCGGTAACGATGGTCTGCTGTGCGCTGTTGGCTGCTTTGTACCAGCCACGGGCGCGCGGGTCGTAGTCCGCTGCGCGGTTGCCAGCCGGAATCGAGAACATCACGCCATCGGTGCCGCCGAAGTAGCTCAGCTGGAAGTTGCCGGTATAGGCAGGCAGGTCGATGGCGCGTTTGAGGTTAGCCTGGGCGCTGCCGTCCACGGCGATTTGCTGGGACAGCGATTGCAGCAACTGAATGCGGCTTTCCAGCCAGGTCTGGATGTTGCTGGTGGTCAGGCTGCCGAGTTCCTGCATCGAGGCCTCGGTGTTGCTACGCAACGTCTGACGCTGGCGATAGTCGTTGAACAGGATGAAACAAGCGAATGCAACGGCCACCACGAGGGCAGCAGCCAACAGGATCTTGTGGCTGAACTTCATGTTTCTGGTCATTAAATGAGCTACCGCGGAAAGACTCGTCGACAAAGGGGGCAAATGCCTCGCAAGTGGGCATTGCGCTGCCCTGTATGTCGACTGAGTCGCGCCAAAGATTAGGCGTTTTTTGACGAAACCCGACGAAATGTCCGATAGCCCTGCAAAGTGATTGATTAATCGGCGCAGGCAGACGAGCGGCCCTATAAATACACGGCGGGTGATGGAACCAGAAAGGGGTTTTCTCTTCTAAGGTTCTGCTTGGCAGCCATGCCAATCCCCTTTGCCCCTGGAGTTACACCATGTCGCTGCGATCCATCGCCCTGCTTTCGTTCTGCGTGTTGTTGGCTGCGTGCAGCAAGGTCAATCAGGAAAACTACTCGAAGCTCTCGTCCGGCATGGACAAGGCCGAAGTTGAAACCCTGCTGGGCAAACCCGCCGATTGTTCAGGCGCGCTCGGCATGTCCAGCTGCACCTGGGGCGACAAGAACAGCTTTATCAGCGTGCAATATGCCGGTGACAAAGTGCTGATGTTTTCCGGCCAAGGCCTGAAGTAAACCGGGGCCGAGCGCCCACGGGAGAAAAATAATGAAGCGGTTGTTGATCATGCTTTTTGCCGGCCTGGTATTGGCCGGCTGTGCCACTTCTGGCCAGGATCCGTTGGCGCCCAAGACAGCCAACAGCGTCAATCTCAAGCGTTACCAGGGCACCTGGTACGAATTGGCGCGGCTACCGATGTATTTCCAGCGTAACTGCGCGCAATCCGAAGCTCACTACACGCTCAAGCCTGACGGCAATGTGGCGGTGCTCAACCGTTGCCTGACGCCGCAGTGGGAGTGGGAAGAGGTCAAGGGCACGGCTTATCCACAGGTGCCGGGTAAGACCGACAAATTGTGGGTCGAGTTCGATACCTGGTTCTCCAGGCTGATTCCGGGCGTTGCGAAGGGCGAATACTGGGTGTTGTATGTCAGCGAAGACTACAAGACCGCCATCGTCGGCGATCCGAGCCGTCGTTACCTGTGGCTGCTGTCACGCACCCCGACCGTCAATGGTGTCGTGCGGGAGGAGTTGCTGAGCAAGGCGCGTCAGCAGGGTTACGACACTACGCGGTTGATCTGGCGGGCGTCGGATACGCAGATGGCCAAGACCTCGAACTAGCGGTTAGCGCCTATCAAATGTGGGAGCGAGCAAGCCCGCTCCCACATTTTGTTTTGTGTCAGCCCAGCAATTCGCGCAGGACTTGGGTAAAGGCGCGGTTGCTTTCCTCTTCCCCGGCATGCCGCCCGTCACGCACGACCCACTGACCATTGACCAGCACATCCCGTACCTGGCGATCGCCCCCGGCAAACAACCACCGATTCAATATCCCGTCACCACTGGCGGTTGCCAGATAGGGATCGTTTCCATCCAGCACTAGCCAATCCGCCCGCTTGCCGACTTCCAGCGCGCCAATCGGTTGACCCAACGCTTGCGCGCCTCCATCCAGCGCCGCGTCATACAGCGTGCGACCGACCATTGGTTGCTCTGCCCCATACAAGCGATTACGCCGCTGATCGCGCAGACGCTGGCCATATTCCAGCCAGCGCAGTTCTTCCACCACGCTCAGTGACACATGGCTGTCGGAACCGATGCCCATCCGTCCGCCCTGTGCGAGGAAGTCCACCGCCGGGAAAATCCCGTCGCCCAGATTCGCTTCGGTGGTCAGGCACAGGCCGGCGATGGCGCGACTCCTGGCCATCAACGTGACTTCTTCCGGGTTGGCGTGGGTGGCGTGGACCAGGCACCAGCGCTGATCGACCTCGGTGTTTTCATACAGCCATTGCAGCGGACGACGGCCACTCCAGGTCAGGCAGTCGTCGACTTCCTTCTGCTGTTCGGCGATGTGAATGTGCACCGGACATTGCTTGTCGCTGGCCGCCAGCACCTCACTGATCTGCTGCGGGGTGACCGCTCGCAACGAGTGGAAACACAATCCCAGCGACTGGGCTTTCTGCTGCGCCAGGATTGGCTGCAAGCGCGATTGCAGCTTGAGATAGTTTTCGGTGCTGTTGATAAAGCGGCGCTGGCCATCATTCGGGGTCTGGCCACCGAAACCGGAGTGGCTGTAGAGCACCGGCAGCAGCGTCAGACCGATACCTGCGGAACTGGCCGCCTGGCTGATACGCAACGCCAGTTCGGCTGGGTCTGCATAGGGCTGGCCGCTGGTGTCATGGTGCACGTAGTGGAATTCCGCGACCGAGGTGTAACCGGCCTTTAGCATTTCGATGTACAGCTGACGGGCGATGACGCCGAGTTGTTCCGGGCTGATTTTTCCGACGAGGCGATACATCAGATCACGCCAGGTCCAGAAGCTGTCATTCGGATTACCCGCCACTTCCGCCAGTCCGGCCATGGCCCGCTGGAAGGCGTGGGAGTGCAGATTCGGCATGCCCGGCAGCAGCGGACCGCTCAACCGCTCGGCGCCATCTGCATGGGAATCGGCCTGGATATGGGTCAGGACGCCATCGGCGCTGACCTCAAGACGTACATTGTTGGCCCATCCACTAGGCAGCAGCGCGCGTTCGGCAAAGAAGGCGGACATGGTTCAGCACCCCATCGTGTGTTATTTGTATATACATATACAGACGTTTGCCTGCCCGGTAAACTCCGGCAAGCTAGCAATCTTTCTTCAACGAACAAGGATCCACCGTGCCGACTCCGCCTCCAGTTTCTCCGTTGGCCGCGAACATGGGCGACAGTCCGGCGCCCTTGTACGCCCGCGTCAAACAAATGATCACCCAGCAAATCGACAGTGGAAACTGGCCGCCGCACTACCGCGTTCCGTCGGAAAGCGAGCTGGTCAGCCAGCTGGGATTCAGCCGCATGACCATCAACCGCGCCCTGCGCGAGATGACCGCCGATGGCCTGTTGGTGCGCATGCAAGGCGTCGGCACGTTCGTCGCCGAGCCGAAAAGCCAGTCCGCCCTGTTTGAAGTGCACAACATCGCCGACGAAATCGCCTCCCGTGGTCACCGCCACACGTGCAAGGTCATCACGCTTGAAGAAGAGGCCGCGGGGTCCGAGCGCGCCCTGGCCCTGGATATGCGTGAAGGGCAGAAAGTATTCCACTCGCTGATCGTGCATTTCGAAAACGACATCCCGGTGCAAATCGAAGACCGTTTCGTCAACGCACTGGTGGCGCCGGAATACCTAAAGCAGGACTTCACCCTGCAAACGCCTTATGCCTACCTGAATCAGGTTGCGCCGTTGACCGAAGGCGAGCATGTGGTCGAGGCAATACTGGCCGAACCTTCCGAATGCAAGTTGTTGCAGATTGAAAAGGGCGAGCCGTGCCTGCTGATCCGCCGCCGCACCTGGTCCGGCCGCCAGCCGGTGACCGCCGCCCGTTTGATCCACCCCGGTTCCCGTCATCGTCTGGAAGGTCGGTTCCATAAATGAGCAGCTTGAAGGTTTTACGCGCAGTTGATTACCCGCGCATGCCGTGGAAAAACGGCGGCGGCAGCACCGAAGAAATCACCCGCGACGCCGGCACCGGCCTGGACGGCTTCGGCTGGCGCCTCTCGATTGCCGACATCGGCGAATCAGGCGGATTTTCCACCTTCGCCGGATATGAGCGAATCATCACCGTACTGCAGGGCGACGGCATGACCTTGTCGGTTGACGGTCAGGTGACGCGGCCGTTGTTACCCATCGATCCGTTTGCCTTCAGCGGCGAGAGCCAGGTGTCCTGCACATTGCTCGGCGGACCGATTCGCGATTTCAACCTGATTTATGCGCCAAAGCGTTACAGCGCGCGGCTGCAATGGTTGAGCGGTGAGCAGCGGTTTTTCAGTGAGGCTGGGACCGTACTGGTGTTCAGCATCAGCGATGCGCTGGAGGTGAAGGTCGGTAACAGTGCTTCACAACTGGGTCGTCATGATTGTCTGCAACTGGTGGGTAACACCGGGTTGCTGGAAGTTGCCAGCAACGGCGCCTGCTGCGTGATCGAACTCACCGCACGCTGATCCAAAACTCAAGTGACACTATCGCGGGCAAGTCGAATCGCCGCACCGCCGCTCCCACAGGTCCGGTGAAGATCTTGTGGGAGCGGGCTTGCCCGCGATGCTTTTCGACACACACACCCGTTCCCGAAAGCGCACCACTTTGTTACCGAACGCCCCAGCGTGGCGCAAAAACACGCTCAAGTAACAGCGCCCACTCCCTCCAGCAGATCCCCTCAAAAAATTTCATCTACGCCAGAACCCTTGATTCAGGCGCTCTCCAGCCATTTCAGAATTTTTCTTGAATGCCCATCCAACAAGTTGGCCGCTTGATTGCATATGCTTGTATGTACAAGTAAAGACGTATGCGTATGAGTCGATCGAGACTCCCCGCAACGTCCACTGATTCGCTTGTAGCGCAACAATGCGCACAGGCTGGCTTACCTACCGCCAGGGTTGGTTTGGATTGATCGCTGAGGAGTCTTTTTCGTGACTGACAATAAACCTACAAAGTTTCGTGACGTTGAAATCCGCGCTGCTCGCGGTAACAAGCTGACCGCCAAGAGCTGGCTGACCGAAGCGCCGCTACGCATGCTGATGAACAACCTCGACCCGGAAGTCGCCGAGAACCCTAAAGAACTGGTGGTTTACGGTGGCATTGGTCGTGCGGCACGTAACTGGGAATGCTACGACAAGATCGTTGAAAGCCTGACCAACCTGAACGACGACGAGACCCTGCTGGTGCAATCCGGCAAGCCGGTCGGCGTGTTCAAGACCCACAGCAACGCCCCGCGCGTACTGATCGCCAACTCCAACCTGGTGCCACACTGGGCGAGCTGGGAACACTTCAACGAACTCGACGCCAAAGGCCTGGCCATGTACGGCCAGATGACCGCTGGCAGCTGGATCTACATCGGCAGCCAGGGCATCGTCCAGGGCACCTACGAAACCTTCGTCGAAGCCGGTCGCCAGCACTACAACGATGACCTGAAAGGCAAGTGGGTCCTGACCGCTGGCCTGGGCGGCATGGGCGGTGCCCAACCTCTGGCCGCAACACTGGCCGGCGCTTGCTCGCTGAACATCGAATGCCAGCAGGTGAGCATCGATTTCCGCTTGAAAACCCGCTACGTCGACGAGCAAGCCAAAGACCTCGACGATGCCCTGGCGCGTATCGCCAAGTACACCGCCGAAGGCAAGGCGATCTCTATCGCTCTGTGCGGCAACGCAGCTGAAATCCTCCCGGAAATGGTCCGTCGCGGCGTGCGTCCGGACATGGTCACCGACCAGACCAGCGCCCACGACCCGCTCAACGGCTACCTGCCGGCCGGCTGGACCTGGGACGAATACCGCGCTCGCGCCAAGACCGAGCCGGCTGCTGTTGTGAAAGCCGCCAAGCAATCGATGGCCGTACATGTTAAAGCGATGTTGGATTTCCAGAAAATGGGCGTTCCAACCTTCGACTACGGCAACAACATCCGTCAGATGGCGCAAGAAGAAGGCGTGGAAAACGCATTCGACTTCCCGGGCTTCGTACCGGCCTACATCCGTCCGCTGTTCTGCCGTGGTATCGGCCCGTTCCGCTGGGCTGCACTGTCGGGCAACGCTGAAGACATCTATAAAACCGACGCCAAGGTCAAGGAACTGATCCCGGACGACGCTCACCTGCACAACTGGCTGGACATGGCGCGCGAGCGCATCAGCTTCCAGGGTCTGCCGGCGCGTATCTGCTGGGTTGGCCTGGGCCTGCGCGCCAAGCTCGGTCTGGCGTTCAACGAGATGGTGCGTAGCGGCGAACTGTCCGCTCCAATCGTGATCGGTCGCGACCACCTGGACTCCGGTTCGGTATCGAGCCCGAACCGCGAAACCGAATCGATGCAGGACGGTTCCGACGCCGTATCCGACTGGCCATTGCTCAACGCCCTGCTCAACACCGCGAGCGGTGCGACCTGGGTTTCCCTGCACCACGGCGGCGGCGTCGGCATGGGCTTCTCCCAGCACTCGGGAATGGTGATCGTCTGCGACGGTACTGACGAAGCGGCCGAGCGTATCGCTCGCGTACTGCACAACGACCCGGCGACCGGCGTCATGCGTCACGCCGATGCGGGTTACCAGATCGCCATCGACTGCGCCAAGGAACAAGGGCTGAACCTGCCGATGATTACCGGCAAGTAATGCCAAACCTGTGAGAGCTGCTTTTATGTGAGAGCGAGCACGCTCGCTCTCACTGGCCAGGCAGTGGCATAACCTAATACCAGACCGTTGGATCCTGCCGGTCGAGCAGGACGCGATCACTGAACAAAAGCTGAGTGGGGCAGGCCGCGTCGCTGCGGTGCAATGCCCGACTGGACGTGGACAGGGCTGGATGCCTCTTGACTGCCGTAAGCCAACTCATGATTAGGAGCGTCACAACAATGAAATCGAACAAGACCCTGCTGACCACATTGCTTTCCATGGGCCTGCTGGCCAGCGCCGGCGCCACTCAGGCGGCGGGTTGGTGCGAGTCGGGCAAACCGGTGAAATTCGCCGGCCTGAACTGGGAAAGCGCCATGCTGTTGACCGACGTGATGCAAGTCGTGTTGGAGAAGGGTTACGACTGCAAGACCGACAGCCTGCCGGGCAACTCCATCACCATGGAAAACGCCTTGAGCAGCAACGACATCCAGGTGTTCGCCGAAGAGTGGGTGGGCCGCAGCGAGGTCTGGAACAAGGCCGAGAAGGCCGGCAAAGTCGTCGGTGTCGGCGCTCCGGTCGTCGGTGCCGTCGAAGGCTGGTACGTGCCGCGTTACGTGATCGAAGGCGATGCCAAGCGCAAACTCGAAGCCAAGGCGCCAGACCTGAAAAACATTGCCGATCTGGCCAAGTACTCGGCGGTGTTCAAGGACGCCGAAGAACCTTCCAAGGGCCGCTTCTACAACTGCCCGGCCGGTTGGACCTGTGAACTCGACAACAGCGAAATGTTGAAAAGCTACGGCCTGGAAAGCTCCTACACCAACTTCCGCCCAGGCACCGGCCCGGCGTTGGATGCCGCCGTGCTGTCGAGCTACAAGCGTGGCGAGCCGATCCTGTTCTACTACTGGTCGCCTACGCCGCTGATGGGCCAGGTCGACGTAGTGAAACTCGAAGAGAAACCCGGCGTGAACAAGACCGTGACCATCAAGGTCGGCCTGTCCAAAACTTTCCACGAGCAAGCGCCGGAGCTGGTGGCCGTGCTGGAAAAGGTCAACGTTCCAATCGACCTGCTGAACCAGAACCTGGGTCGCATGAGCAAAGAGCGAATCGAGTCGCCAAAACTGGCCAAGATCTTCTTGAAGGAACATCCTGAAGTCTGGCACGCATGGGTGAGCGAAGACGCAGCCAAAAAGATCGACGCGGCCTTGTAGGTTGAGCCTCACCGACTGCCGGCGACGGCAGTCGGATGCTTGATCGCAACCCCTTGATTGAGAGTCTCTTATGTTTCCCGAAAGCTTTACTTTTTCCATCGCCGACTGGGTCAACGGTTGGGTCGATTCGCTGGTCACCAACTACGGCGATGTGTTCCGCAGCATCTCCGACACCCTGTTGTGGGCCATCGTCAATCTTGAAGGGCTGCTGCGCGCCGCGCCCTGGTGGCTGATGCTGGCGATCGTTGCCGGCGTGGCCTGGCACGCGACGCGCAAAGTGGTGACCACAGCGGTCATCGTCGGTTTGCTGTTCCTGGTGGGCGCGGTCGGCCTCTGGGACAAGCTGATGCAAACCCTCGCGCTGATGATGGTGGCAACGGTCATCTCGGTACTCATCGGCATTCCGCTGGGCATACTCTCGGCGCGCAGTAATCGCCTGCGTTCGGTGCTGATGCCGCTGCTGGACATCATGCAGACCATGCCGAGTTTCGTGTACCTGATCCCGGTGCTGATGCTGTTCGGCCTGGGCAAGGTCCCGGCGATTTTCGCCACCGTGATCTATGCCGCGCCACCGCTGATCCGCCTGACCGATCTGGGGATTCGCCAGGTCGACGGTGAAGTGATGGAAGCGATCAACGCCTTCGGTGCCAACCGCTGGCAGCAACTGTTCGGCGTGCAACTGCCGCTGGCCCTGCCGAGCATCATGGCCGGGATCAACCAGACCACCATGATGGCCCTGTCGATGGTGGTGATCGCCTCGATGATCGGCGCCCGTGGCCTGGGTGAAGACGTGTTGGTGGGGATTCAGACCCTCAACGTCGGACGTGGCCTGGAGGCCGGTCTGGCGATCGTGATTCTGGCAGTGGTGATCGACCGCATTACACAGGCGTACGGTCGCGCACGGCATGAGGTGAGCAAATGAACAGCAACGAAGCCATCAGCAAGATCGAAGTCAAAAACGTCTTCAAGATTTTCGGCAACCGCGCCCAGGATGCACTGGCCATGGTCGGCCAGGGCAAGACCAAGGACCAAGTGCTGGCCGAAACCGGCTGCGTGGTCGGTGTGAACGACCTGTCGTTGAGTATCGGTAGTGGCGAGATCTTCGTGATCATGGGCCTGTCGGGTTCCGGCAAGTCGACCCTGGTACGCCACTTCAATCGGCTGATCGACCCGACCAGCGGTGCGATCCTGGTGGACGGTGTGGACATCCTGCAATACGACATGGAAGCCCTGCGCGAATTTCGTCGGCGCAAGATCAGCATGGTGTTCCAGAGCTTCGGCCTGCTGCCCCACAAAACCGTGGTGGATAACGTCGCCTACGGCTTGAAAGTGCGCGGCGAGAGCAAGCAGATGTGTACCGAGCGCGCGCTGCACTGGATCAACACCGTGGGCCTCAAGGGCTACGAAAACAAATACCCGCACCAGCTCTCGGGCGGTATGCGTCAGCGTGTGGGCCTGGCCCGCGCCTTGGCGGCGGATACGGACATCATCCTGATGGACGAAGCCTTCAGTGCCCTCGACCCACTGATCCGCGCCGAAATGCAGGACCAGTTGCTGGAACTGCAAAAGACCCTGCACAAGACCATCGTTTTCATCACCCACGACCTCGACGAGGCCGTGCGCATCGGCAACCGCATCGCGATCCTCAAGGACGGCCGCCTGATCCAGGTCGGCACACCGAAAGAGATCCTGCATTCGCCGGCGGATGAGTATGTCGACCGGTTCGTACAGCGGCGGGCGGCGGTGGTTTAAAGATTTGCAGTGTTTGAGCTGGCCTCTTCGCGAGCAGAGCTGCATCAATATTCAGGTTGTACGCATGAGGTTAATAATGTCCCAGGCTGAAAAAATCGTTATCGCCGATGCCCCGTTGCGTTGGCAGGATGTGGTCGCGGTCGCCCGTCATGGCGCACAGCTGGAGCTGTCGGCGCAGGCCTGGGAGCGGATCGAGAATGCCCAGGCAATCGTCCAGCGCATCGTCACCAGCGGCGAACGCGCCTATGGCGTGAACACCGGCCTGGGTGCCTTGTGCAATGTCTCGCTCAAGGACGAGCAACTCAGCCAACTGTCGCGCAACACCCTGCTCAGTCACGCCTGTGGCGTTGGCGCTCCGTTGGCCGACGAGCAGACCCGCGCGATCATGTGTGCGGCCATCCTCAATTTCACCCAGGGCAAATCCGGCGTGCATCGCCGGGTGGTCGAAGCCCTGCTGGCGCTGCTCAATCGCGGCATCACCCCGCAAGTGCCCTCCCAGGGTTCGGTCGGTTACCTGACTCACATGGCCCACATCAGCATTGCGTTGCTGGGTGTCGGCAACGTCAGCTATCGCGGGCAAGTCATTTCCGCACAACAGGCGTTGGCCGAAGAAGGCCTGCAAGCGGTTCAGCTCGGCGCCAAGGATGGTCTGTGCCTGGTCAACGGCACGCCGTGCATGAGCGGTCTCAGCTGTCTGGCAATTGCCGAAGCCACGCGTCTGTTGCAGTGGGCCGACGTGATCAGTGCCATGAGCTTCGAGGCCCAGCGTGGGCAGATCGCTGCATTCGATGCCGAGATCATCGCGCTCAAGCCGCATCCAGGCATGCAACAGGTCGGGATCAACCTGCGGGCGCTGCTCGATGGCAGTGAAGTGATTGCACAGAGTAAAGGCATCCGTACTCAGGATGCGCTGAGCATCCGCTCTATCCCGCAGGTGCATGGCGCCGCTCGCGATCAGCTCGAACACGCTATCAAACAAGTCGAAACCGAACTCAACGGCTGCACCGATAACCCGCTGCTGCTGGGTACGCCGGACAATTTTCGCGTCATGTCCCAGGCTAACCCGCACGGTCAATCGGTGGCGCTGGCAGCGGATTTGCTGGCCATTGCCATGGCGGAAATCGGCTCCATCGCCGAACGACGCCTGGACCGGTTGATCAACCCGCACGTCAGTGGTCTGCCGGCATTCCTGGTGGCCAACCCGGGGGTGAACTCCGGGATGATGATCGTGCAATACGTCGCCGCTTCGCTGTGCGCGGAGAACCGTCAGCTGGCGCAACCGGCAGTACTCGATAACTACGTGACTTCGGGCTTGCAGGAAGACCACCTGAGCATGGGCACCAACGCCGCGTTGAAGCTGCATCGCGCGCTGGAGAATTGCACGCAGATCCTCGCCATCGAGTACCTGCTGGCGGCCCAGGCGTTTGAGTTCTTGAAAGAGCAACGCTTCGGCGCCGGTACCGATGCGGCGTGGCGTCTGTTGCGTGAGCGCGTTCCTGCCTACGATCAGGATCGCTGGCTGGCGCCGGACATTGCTGCCGCTGCCGGTGTATTGAAAGATCCTGTGTTGCTGCAAAAAACGTTGCCGAATTTGAACTGATTTCCATAAAAAGCCAGCGTGCCAAGGCGCCAGCCCCCTCAAAAAGGGGGAAGCGACGGACAACGGATATTTCCGGAGCGTCTGGTAGTTAATAGAAGACTCTCAAAAGGAGAACAAAATGACTGCGCTAAACCTGATTCCCGGCCAACTGACCCTCGCCCAACTGCGTGATGTGTATCAGCAGCCGGTGACACTTACCCTGGACAACAGCGCCTCGGCCCAGATCGAAGCCAGCGTCGCCTGCGTGGAACAGATCCTCGCCGAAAACCGCACCGCTTATGGCATCAACACCGGTTTCGGCTTGCTGGCGTCGACTCGCATCGCCAGCGAAGACCTGGAAAACCTGCAGCGCTCGCTGGTGCTGTCCCATGCCGCCGGTGTCGGCGAGCCGATCAGCGACGCGCTGGTGCGCTTGGTCATGGTACTCAAGGTCAACAGCCTGAGCCGTGGCTTCTCGGGTATTCGCCGCGTGGTGATCGACGCGTTGATCACCCTGATCAACGCCGAGGTTTACCCGCACATTCCGCTTAAAGGATCGGTCGGTGCATCCGGTGACTTGGCGCCACTGGCACACATGTCGCTTGTGCTGCTGGGTGAAGGCAAGGCTCGCTACAAGGGCGAGTGGATGGAAGCCACCGAAGCCCTGAAAGTCGCTGGCCTGAAACCATTGACCCTGGCCGCGAAAGAAGGCCTGGCGTTGCTTAACGGCACGCAGGTGTCTACCGCGTTTGCACTGCGCGGTCTATTCGAAGGTGAAGACCTGTTCGCCGGTGCCCTGGCCCTGGGTGGTCTGTCTGTCGAAGCGGTACTCGGTTCGCGTTCGCCATTCGACGCACGCATCCACGCCGCCCGTGGCCAGAAAGGCCAGATTGATGCCGCCGCCGCTTACCGCGATCTGCTGGGCGAACGCAGTGAAGTCTCTGATTCTCACGAGAACTGCGAAAAGGTCCAGGACCCGTACTCTCTGCGTTGCCAGCCGCAAGTCATGGGCGCTTGCCTGACGCAGTTCCGCCAGGCCGCCGAAGTGCTGGCAATCGAAGCCAACGCCGTCTCCGACAACCCGCTGGTGTTCGCCGCTGAAGGTGACGTGATTTCCGGCGGCAACTTCCACGCCGAACCGGTGGCCATGGCCGCTGACAACATGGCGCTGGCCATCGCTGAAATTGGCTCCCTGAGCGAACGCCGCATCTCGCTGATGATGGACAAACACATGTCGCAACTGCCGCCGTTCCTGGTGGCCAATGGCGGCGTGAACTCCGGTTTCATGATCGCCCAGGTGACTGCGGCTGCTCTGGCCAGCGAAAACAAGGCGTTGTCCCATCCGCACTCGGTGGACAGCCTGCCGACTTCCGCCAACCAGGAAGACCACGTGTCCATGGCCCCGGCTGCCGGCAAGCGCCTGTGGGAAATGGCTGAAAACACCCGTGGCATTCTGGCTGTGGAATGGCTGGCGGCGGCCCAGGGCCTGGATTTGCGCAACGGTCTGAAGACCTCGCCGAAACTGGAAAAGGCTCGGGCGATTCTGCGTAAGGAAGTGCCGTTCTATGAGAAGGACCGTTTCTTCGCGCCGGACATCAATGCCGCCAGCGATTTGTTGGCTTCGCGTTGCCTGAATGAGCTGATCACTACCAAGCTTTTACCTAGCCTGTGATGGACTCATCGCCAGCAGGCTGGCTCCCACAGTTGCAATGCGTACCTCTGTGGGAGCCAGCCTGCTGGCGATTCGATTTTGACTACTGTGGAGACTAAGGGATGAAAACCCTCTGGCAACACTGCCACGTCGCAACCATGGCGCAAGGCGTCTACTCGATCATCGAGGATGCGGCCATCGTGACGTCCGGTGCGCACATCGAGTGGGTCGGCCCGCGCAGTGAACTGCCGTCCGGCGAATACCCGGCGGTCAACGATTTGAAAGGAGCCTGGGTCACGCCAGGCCTGATCGACTGCCATACCCACACGGTGTTTGGCGGTAACCGCAGCGGTGAATTCGAGCAGCGCCTGCAGGGCGTCAGCTACGCAGAAATTGCCGCTGCCGGTGGTGGCATCGCCAGCACCGTGCGCGCCACCCGCGCCGCGAGTGAAGACGAGTTGTTCGCCAGCGCCGCCAAGCGACTGAAAAGCCTGATGCGCGACGGCGTCACCAGCATCGAAATCAAATCCGGCTACGGCCTCGACCTGGCCAATGAACGCAAGATGTTGCGAGTGGCCCGACGCCTCGGCGCCGAACTGCCGATCAGCGTGCGCAGCACCTGCCTGGCCGCTCATGCCCTGCCGCCGGAATACAAGGATTGCGCCGACGATTACATCGATCACATCTGCGCCGAAATGCTCCCGGCCCTGGCCGCCGAAGGGCTGGTGGATGCGGTCGACGCGTTCTGCGAATACCTGGCGTTTTCGCCAGCGCAGGTCGAGCGCGTGTTTATCACCGCACAGAAACTGGGCTTGCCGGTGAAGCTGCACGCCGAACAGTTGTCATCCTTGCACGGCTCCAGACTGGCGGCGCGTTATCACGCACTGTCCGCTGATCATCTGGAGTTCATGACAGAAGAAGACGCCATCGCCATGGCCGAGTCCGGCACCGTGGCAGTGTTGCTGCCGGGCGCCTTCTATTTCTTGCGCGAAACCCAATTGCCGCCGATGGACGCCCTGCGCAAGCACGGCGTGAAAATCGCCATCGCCAGCGACCTCAATCCCGGTACCTCGCCGGCGCTGTCGTTGCGCTTGATGCTGAACATGGCCTGCACCTGTTTCCGCATGACCCCGGAAGAAGCCCTGGCAGGCGCGACGATCCATGCGGCTACGGCATTGGGCATGGCCGACACCCACGGTTCGATCGAGGCCGGCAAAGTGGCGGATTTCGTCGCCTGGCAAATTGATCGTCCAGCCGATCTGTCGTATTGGCTGGGCGGCGATCTGGAAAAACGCGTCGTGCGCCACGGCGTCGAAACAAGCGTGTAGGAGAGCAGTTGTGGATAAGGTTCTGAACTTCAAACAAGGCCGCGTGCCGCTGCTGATCAGCATGCCTCACGCCGGTGTGCGTCTGACCCCGGCGGTCGAAGCCGGGTTGATCCCCCAGGCGAAAAGCCTGCCGGACACCGACTGGCACATCCCGCAACTGTACGACTTCGCCGCCGAACTGGGCGCCAGCACCCTGGCCGCCGAATATTCGCGGTTCGTCATCGACTTGAACCGGCCATCCGACGACAAGCCGTTGTACGTGGGCGCCACCACCGGTCTGTACCCGGCGACACTGTTTGACGGTGTGCCGCTGTTTCGCGAAGGGCTGGAACCTTCGAAAGCCGAGCGCGTGACTTATCTGGAGCAGATCTGGACGCCATACCACAGCACCTTGCAGCAGGAACTGGCGCGTCTCAAAGCCGAGTTCGGCTATGCGCTGCTGTTCGACGCGCACTCGATCCGTTCGCTGATCCCGCACCTGTTCGACGGCAAACTACCGGACTTCAACCTCGGCACCTTCAACGGCGCCAGTTGCGATCCGCAGTTGGCTTCGCAGCTGGAAGCGATCTGCGCAGGACACCCGGACTACAGCCATGTGCTGAACGGGCGCTTCAAGGGCGGCCACATCACCCGCCATTACGGCAATCCAGCGGAAAACATTCATGCGGTGCAACTGGAGTTGGGCCAGTGCACGTATATGGAAGAGTTCGAGCCGTTCCGTTATCGCGCGGATCTGGCGGAGCCAACGCGGGTGGTGCTCAAGGAACTGTTGCAAGGCCTGCTGGCCTGGGGCGAAAAGCACTACAACGCATAACCCCTGTGGGAGCGGGCTTGCTCGCGAAAACGGTAGATCAATCAACATATGTATTGACTGACACACCGACTTCGCGAGCAAGCCCGCTGTCACATTAGCTGTGCGTTCGCTTGATTGCGGGGCAAGACAGTCGCCACCGTGCAAAACACGGTCGCCACAGGTCGCTTTTACCGCTCGTCTGCTGCGTAATGTTTCCGGCACGGTGCACAAAGACACCGGCCCGACAATAATCCGCTGCCGCACGAGAATGCTCCCCATGACAAGCATCAAAGGTCTGTTCACCCGCTGTCTCTCAATCCTCTGCGGCACTGCTTTTCTGAGCGCCAGCGTCCTGGCCGCTGACGACCCTTCCTGCAAGGCCGTGCGCATGGGCGTGGTCAACTGGACCGACGTGATCGCCACCAGCGGCATGGCCGACGTGCTGCTCAATGGCCTCGGTTATGAAAGCAAGCAAACCAGCGCCGTGCAGCAAATCATCTTTGCCGGTATCCGCGACAAGCGCCTGGACATCTTCCTCGGTTACTGGAAACCGGCGATGGACAAGAACATCGCGCCGTTCCTGGCTGCCAATCAGGTCAAGGTCATGGACCGGCCAAGCCTGGCCGATGCCCAGGCGACCCTCGCGGTCCCTGATTACGTGGCGGCCGCGGGCCTGAAAACCTTCGCCGACATCGCAAAGTTCAAGGATCAGCTCGGTGGCAAGATCTACGGCATCGAACCGGGCAGCGGTGCCAACACCACGATCAAAACCATGATCGAGACCAATCACTTCGGTCTCAAGGACTTCAAGCTGATCGAATCCGGTGAGGCCGGCATGCTCGCCGCGGTGCAACGGGCCGTGAACCGCAAGGAGTTCGTGGTGTTTGTCGGCTGGACCCCGCACCCGATGAACATCAACATGAACATCGCGTACCTGACCGGCAGTGAAGACGTCTATGGGCCGAACGAGGGCGCGGCGACCGTTTCTACCGTAACCGCCCCCGACTACGCCGAACGTTGCCCGAACGTCTATCGCTTGCTGGAAAACCTGACCTTCACCGCCGCCCAGGAAAGCCAGTTGATGGTGCCCATCATGGAGCGCCAGACGCCCCAGGATGTCGCCAGAAAATGGCTGCGCGAGCATCCGCAGGATTTGCAGCGCTGGCTGGCGGGTGTCAGCAGTTTTGATGGCAAGGACGGCGTGGCCACGGTTCAGGCCAGTTTGAAAAACTGACGGCAACCGCAAAACCTGTGGGAACGAGCCTGCTCGCGAAAGGGTGTGCGAGCCAAAATGGATGTTGTCTGACACACCGCCTTCGCGAGCAGGCTCACTCCCACACGGTTTGGCCCCCTATATTTTCCCTCAACGGGCACCAGGCTCATGGCTCCTTACCCGCTTTCTGAACAGATGCAGGCTTTCGTCGAGAAAACCGTCAGTTTCAACAGCACTGAAACGAGTCTGGAGGGATTGCGCCAGGCCTACAGCGAGATGTGCCGGGCGTTCACGCCACCCCGTCCGGCCGGGCTGTACGTGGTCGATTTCGAGTTGGCGGGTGTCTGCGTTCGCTCGTATCAACCCCCGGATTCACCCTCTGCTGGCGGTGTGCCCTGCGTTGTTTACCTGCACGGCGGTGGGTGGGTGGTAGGGGATCTTGATTCCCACGATTTCATCTGCGCCGAATTGGCCTCGACACTGGGTGTGTTGGTGATCGCCGTCGATTATCGCCTGGCGCCGGAGCATCCGTTTCCGGCCGCCTTCGATGACTGCCTGGCTGTCTGGCGGGCGTTGCGTGCCGGGCCGTTTCGGCTCGACCCAGAGCGCACATTGGTGGCCGGTGACAGCGCCGGCGGCAATCTTGCCGCTGCGCTGTGCCTGGCGCTACGCGATGCCGGCGAGCCGGTGCCATGCGCTCAAGTCCTGATTTATCCGGGACTCGGTGGTGATCACCGGTTACCGTCACGCAGCGAATGCGCTGACGCCCCGTTGCTGGGCAGCAGCGATCTGGATTGTTATCAGGCGTTGTATCTGCGTGGCACACCAAAGCCGGGCGCTTACGCGATGCCGTTGCTGGCCGGGGATGTGAGCGGATTACCCCCGGCCTGGATAGCCGTGGCGCAGTTCGACCCGCTGCGCGATGACGGCGTGCAGTATGCCGAACGACTCAACGCCGCCGGCGTGCCCACGACGCTGTACTACGGCAATGGACTGGTTCATGGTTGTTTACGGGCGCGAGGGCAGGCGGCCGAGGTCGATGCGCTGTATGAAACATTGATTGGTTTTCTGGCGGCAAAACTCTGACTCTGCAAGGGCATGCTCATTGGCGTAATTCGGGTTTATGATGCCGGACGGCAGAATAATAGAAGTCCCCCCAGGGATGACCTCGACCCCTTACGGAGCGCGCAATGCAGACTTTGTACCCGCAGATCAAACCTCACGCCCGGCACGATCTGGCCGTCGACGAGACTCACACGCTGTATGTCGACGAAAGCGGTTCACCGGAAGGATTGCCGGTGGTTTTCATACACGGCGGTCCCGGCGCCGGGTGCGATGCGGCGAGTCGCTGCTACTTCGATCCCAATCTGTACCGCATCGTGACGTTCGACCAGCGTGGTTGCGGTCGCTCCACACCCCACGCCAGTCTGGAAAACAACACCACCTGGGATCTGGTCGCCGACCTTGAGCGAATCCGCGAACATCTGGGCATCGACAAGTGGGTGCTGTTCGGCGGCTCCTGGGGATCGACCCTGGCGCTGGCCTACGCGCAAACCCACCCGGAGCGTGTACACGGTCTGATCCTGCGCGGCATTTTTCTCTGCCGTCCGCAGGAAATCGAGTGGTTCTATCAGGCTGGCGCCAGCCGCTTGTTCCCCGATTACTGGCAGGACTACATCGCCCCAATCCCGTTGGACGAGCGCGGCGATTTGCTCACCGCATTCCACAAGCGCCTGACCGGCAACGATCAGATCGCCCAGATGCACGCGGCCAAGGCCTGGTCCACGTGGGAAGGCCGGACCGCGACCCTGCGGCCGAACCCCTTGGTGGTCGATCGTTTTTCCGAGCCCCAGCGTGCGCTATCCATCGCTCGCATCGAATGCCACTACTTCACCAACAATGCGTTCCTTGAAGCCAATCAGTTGATTCGCGACATGGACAAAATCGCTCATTTGCCCGGCGTGATCATCCATGGTCGCTATGACGTGATTTGCCCGCTGGATAACGCCTGGGAACTGCACCAGGCTTGGCCGAATAGCGAGTTGCAAATCATCCGTGACGCTGGTCATGCCGCCGCTGAACCGGGGATTACCGATGCATTGGTGCGTGCTGCCGATCGGATGGCGCGGCGCTTGCTCGATCTGGCCCCCGACGAAGCATGAAGGGACTGCTGCAGCGCGTGCGCGGCGCGCGAGTCGAGGTAGCGGGGGAGGTGGTGGGTGCGGTCGACCAGGGCTTGTTGGTGCTGGTGGCCGTCGAGCCTGAGGACACCCGGGCCAGCGCCGACAAACTTCTCAATAAGCTGCTTAACTATCGGGTGTTCAGCGACGCTGAGGGCAAGATGAATCTGTCCCTGTCGGATGTGGGCGGCGGGTTGCTGCTGGTCTCGCAATTCACCCTGGCCGCCGACACCAAGAGCGGGTTGCGCCCGAGTTTCTCGACCGCAGCCCCCCCGGCCTTGGGTGAGGAGCTTTTCGACTATCTATTAGTTAAAGCGAAACAGGTGCATGGCACTGTGGCATCAGGTAGATTCGGCGCGGATATGCAGGTGCACCTGGTCAATGATGGCCCGGTAACCTTCCTGTTACAGACCTGAAAGCGCTTGAAACATCTTTTTAAGCGCTTTTCGAATGAAAACAGGCGTTTTTCCCGATAAATACTTTGTTACCCCTGATGCGTTGTAACGCGGCCTACTAGATAATCGCGCGCTACGGGGATCAGCGTTCGTTGGTCCATTTTGACTTAGGTAGAGACTTGTCCTGAACCGTTTGGGGAATCATTTCGCCCCATCGGAGTCGGAACAATGCTCGCCAACTTGGCAAGAGTGGTCTGCAAGGCCGGGTTTTTCACACCGGACACCGTACAGACCCTTTAACTGGCCGTTGGTTTTTTGATCTGTTTTCGGCGAGGGTTGCTCGTGATTGTTAGTCCCTGTAACGCACCAAAATTGTCTGCCAAACGGTTACGTAGCGCTCTGGTAGCGGGCTCGGCAATGCTCTGCCTGCTCAGCGCGGGCCAGCTTTGGGCATTCAATCTGGATGATGTGTCGGTCAAGGCAAAAGAGCTGGCCGGTCAGAAGTACGAAGCGCCGCGCAGTAACCTGCCGACCGAATTCCGCGAAATGAAGTTCGCCGATTATCAGAAAATTCGTTTTCTGACGGAAAAAGCCGAATGGGCGGATCAAAAGACCCCATTCAAGCTGTCCTTTTATCACCAGGGCATGCACTTCGATACGCCGGTGAAAATCAACGAAATTACCGCGAACACCGTCGAAGAGATCAAATACGACCCAAGTCGTTTCGATTTCGGCGACGTCAAGTTCGACCCCAAGGCCACCGAACAACTGGGCTATGCCGGTTTCCGCGTGCTGTATCCGGTCAATAAGGCCGACAAGCAAGACGAAATCATGACCATGCTCGGCGCGAGTTACTTCCGCGTTGTCGGCAAGGGGCATGTTTACGGCTTGTCCGCTCGCGGCATGGCGATCGATACCGCGTTGCCGTCCGGTGAAGAATTCCCGCGTTTTCGCGAGTTCTGGATCGAGCAGCCGAAGCCGGGCGACAAGCATCTGGTGATCTTCGCGCTGCTGGATTCTCCACGGGCGACCGGTGCTTATCGTCTGACCCTGCGTCCGGGCAGCGACACCATTGTCGACGTCAAGGCGCAGATGTTCCTCCGCGACAAGGTCGGCAAACTGGGTATCGCTCCACTGACCAGCATGTTCCTGTTCGGCGCCAACCAGCCGTCGAAAATCCTCAACTATCGTCGCGAGCTGCATGATTCGAGCGGCCTGGCGATCCATGCCGGCAACGGCGAGTGGATCTGGCGCCCGCTGAACAACCCGAAACACCTGGCGGTGAGCAACTTCTCGGTCGAGAACCCGCGCGGCTTCGGCTTGCTGCAACGTGGCCGTGACTTCAGCCACTACGAAGACCTCGACGACCGCTACGACAAGCGTCCAAGCGCCTGGATCGAACCGAAAGGCGACTGGGGCAAGGGCACCGTCGATCTGGTCGAGATTCCGACCGCCGACGAAACCAACGACAATATTGTGGCTTTCTGGAGCCCGGAAAAGATGCCGGAGCCAGGCCAGCCGCTGGACTTCGCCTATCGCATGCACTGGACCATGGACGAAGCGGCGCTGCACGCACCGGACAGTGCCTGGGTCAGTCAGACGTTGAAATCCACCGGTGACGTCAAACAGTCCAACCTGATTCGTCAGCCGGACGGCAGCGTTGCCTATCTGGTGGACTTCGAAGGTCCGTCCCTGGCGGCATTGGCACCGGACACCGATGTGCGCAGTCAGGTCAGCGTCGGCGAAAACGCCGAACTGGTCGAGAACAGCGTGCGCTACAACCCTGAAACCAAGGGCTGGCGCCTGACCCTGCGCATGAAGATCAAGGACCCGAGCAAGTCCACCGAGATGCGTGCTGCACTGGTGCAGAACATCGTGCCTGCCGATCTGGCCAAGACTTCGATTCCTGCGTCCAACTCTTCCGTTGCCAAGGCCGACAAGGTAGCTGCCAAGCAAGCGGAGAAAGCGGACAAGGAAGCGAAAGCCGCCGAAGCCAAGCAGGCCGAAGCCAAGCCAGTCGCAGCTGCCAAGGACAAGGCGAACAACAATGACGCCAAGCAGCCTGCTGCTGCCGACGCGGCCCCAGCCACACCGGAATCGGCACCGACTGAAGAAGTCCTGACCGAGACCTGGAGCTATCAGTTGCCTGCCGATGAGTAATTCTCAAGTACAGCCAGAGACGCTTTCCGAGTATCTGGCGCATCTGCCGATGACCGACCAGCAGCGCGCGGAACTCGCGGGCTGCAGGTCCTTCAGTGAACTGCATGAGCGTCTGTCGTCTTCGACATTCGACGCGCCGACCGAGGCCGCCCAGGCTTCGGTCGGCAAGCGCCTGGCGCTCAGCACCGCCGAAGAATTGCAGGACGCCGAAATGCTGGCACTCGACGCCAGCGGTCGGGTCTGCCTCAAGGCAACCCCACCGATTCGCCGGACCAAGGTTGTGCCGGAGCCATGGCGTACCAACATTCTGGTGCGCGGCTGGCGGCGCCTGACCGGTCGCACCAATCCGCCCAAACCGCCGAAAGACGAAAACGTACTTCCGGCGGCACGCTGGCGCACCGTCGGTTCGATCCGCCGTTACATCCTGCTGGTGCTGATGCTCGGCCAGACCATCGTCGCCGGCTGGTACATGAAAGGCATCATGCCTTACCAGGGCTGGTCGTTCGTCGACCTAGAAGAGGTCCTGCACCAACCGCTCCTGCAAACCGCCACGCAAGTGCTGCCGTATGCGTTGCAGACCAGCATCCTGATCCTGTTCGGGATTCTGTTCTGCTGGGTTTCGGCCGGTTTCTGGACGGCGCTGATGGGCTTCCTCGAGTTGCTCACCGGTCACGACAAATACCGCATTTCCGGCAAAAGCGCCGGCAACGAGCCGATTCCGAAGGACGCGCGCACTGCACTGGTGATGCCGATCTGTAACGAAGACGTGCCGCGGGTGTTCGCCGGTCTGCGCGCGACGTTCGAGTCGGTCGCGGCCACGGGTGACCTCGATCGTTTCGACTTCTTCGTCCTCAGCGACAGTAACGACGCCGACATCTGCGTCGCCGAGCAGCAGGCCTGGCTGGACGTCTGCCGCGAAGCCAAGGGCTTCGGCAAGATCTTCTATCGCCGCCGCCGTCGTCGCGTAAAACGTAAAAGCGGCAACCTCGACGACTTCTGCCGGCGCTGGGGTGGTGATTACAAATACATGGTCGTACTCGACGCCGACTCCGTGATGAGTGGCGAGTGCCTGACCAGCCTGGTGCGTCTGATGGAAGCTACGCCGGATGCCGGGATCATCCAGACCGCGCCGCGTGCGTCGGGTATGGACACCTTGTATGCGCGCATGCAGCAGTTCGCTACCCGGGTGTACGGTCCACTGTTCACCGCCGGTCTGCACTTCTGGCAGCTGGGCGAATCGCACTACTGGGGTCACAACGCGATCATTCGCATGAAGCCGTTCATCGAGCACTGCGCCCTGGCGCCGCTGCCCGGTAAAGGCGCGTTTGCCGGTGCGATCCTGTCCCACGACTTCGTAGAAGCCGCGCTGATGCGCCGTGCCGGTTGGGGCGTGTGGATTGCCTACGACTTGCCGGGCAGCTATGAAGAGCTGCCGCCGAACCTGCTGGACGAACTCAAGCGCGACCGTCGCTGGTGCCACGGCAACCTGATGAACTTCCGCCTGTTCCTGGTCAAGGGCATGCACCCGGTGCACCGTGCGGTGTTCCTGACCGGCGTGATGTCTTACCTGTCGGCGCCGCTGTGGTTCTTCTTCCTTGTGTTGTCGACGGCGCTGCTGGCGGTCAACACGCTGATGGAGCCGCAGTACTTCCTCGAACCGCGCCAGCTTTACCCGCTGTGGCCACAATGGCACCCGGACAAGGCAATCGCGCTGTTCTCGACCACGATCGTGCTGCTGTTCCTGCCGAAGCTGTTGAGCATCATCCTGATCTGGGCCAAGGGCGCGAAAGAGTTCGGTGGCAAGTTCAAGGTGACGCTGTCGATGCTGCTGGAGATGCTGTTCTCCATGCTGTTGGCGCCGGTGCGGATGATTTTCCACACCCGTTTTGTCCTCGCCGCGTTCCTCGGTTGGGCCGCGACCTGGAACTCGCCGCAGCGTGACGATGACTCCACGCCATGGAGCGAAGCGGTCAAGCGCCACGGTCCGCAAACCTTGCTGGGCTTCTTCTGGGCCTTGCTGGTGATCTGGCTGAACCCGAGCTTCCTGTGGTGGCTGGTGCCAATCGTCGGTTCGTTGATGCTGTCGATCCCGGTGTCGGTGATTTCCAGTCGTGTCGGCCTGGGCCTCAAGTCCCGTGACGAGAGCCTGTTCCTCATCCCCGAGGAATACAATCCGCCACAGGCGTTGTTGGCGACCGACCAGTACACCCACGAAAATCGCTGGCACGCACTGAACGACGGCTTCATCCGTTCGGTGGTCGATCCACAGCAGAACGCCCTGGCGTGTTCGCTGGCGACGTCCCGTCACCGCGAGGCCGAGCCGATCGAATGGTTGCGGGTGGATCGGGTACGCCACGCTATGAAGGTCGGACCGGAAGGCCTGACCAACAACGAGCGTGTGCAGTTGCTGAGCGACCCGGTGGCATTGGCTCGCCTGCATGATCAGGTCTGGAACGAAGGTCACGCCGAGTGGCTGGGCGCATGGCGCAAGTCGGTCAAGGCCGATCCCCATGCACCGCTGCTGCCGCTCAGGCCGCTGAGCGTACAGCCTCAGATGGCATGATAAAAAACCCGCGAAAGCGGGTTTTTTATTGTCCAAAATCCAGCCTAAACCCTTGTGCAATCGAGCGAGTGCGTTAGCATCCGTCCCCGAATTGGTGCGCCCGGACCGTTTTGTGTCCGTATCTATCGGTTTTCACTGGAAAACTGTCGATTTCGCGCCGCAAACGCAATGGTTTTGGGGACTTGAAGATGAAGAAGTATCTGTCGATGCTGCTGGTCGGCGTCACGGCATTGGTTGCAGTCAGCGCGGCGCAGGCAGGTGCCATTGATGACGCGGTCAAGCGCGGCACATTGAAGGTCGGCATGGATCCGACCTACATGCCGTTCGAAATGACCAACAAACGCGGCGAGATCATCGGCTTCGAAGTCGACATCCTCAAGGCCATGACCAAGGCCATGGGCGTCAAGCTGGAACTGGTGTCCACTGGTTACGACGGCATTATCCCGGCCCTGCTGACCGACAAATTCGACATGATCGGCAGCGGCATGACCCTGACCCAGGAGCGCAACCTGCGCCTGAACTTCAGCGACCCCTTCATTGTGGTCGGCCAAACGCTGCTGATCCGCAAGGAGCTGGAAGGCACCATCAAGTCCTACAAAGACCTGAATACTGCCGATTACCGCATCACCTCCAAGCTCGGCACCACCGGCGAAATGGTCGCCAAAAAGCTGATCTCCAAAGCCAAGTACCACGGCTACGACAATGAGCAGGAAGCCGTGCTCGACGTGGTCAACGGTAAGGCTGATGCCTTTATCTACGACGCGCCTTACAACGTCGTGGCGCTGAACAAGGTGGGTAATGGCAAACTGGTGTTCCTCGACAAGCCGTTCACCTACGAGCCTCTGGCCTTCGGTCTGAAGAAGGGTGACTACGACAGCCTCAACTTCATCAACAACTTCCTGCACCAGATCCACGAAGACGGCACCTACGATCGCATCCATGACAAGTGGTTCAAGAGCACCGAGTGGCTCAAGGACATGGAATAACCCGGTCAGTTAGACCGAGTCGCCTTCAATCGCGGGCAAGTCGAATCGTCGCACCGCCGCTCCCACAGTGTTTTGCGGTGAGTACAAATCTTGTGCACAGCCAGATCCCTGTGGGAACGGGCTTGCCCGCGATGACGGCCTGACAGGCAACACAAATCCCGGAATTTGCAATGAAGCATAAAAAAGCCCAATGGCCCTGGCACGTATTGACCGTGCTGGTGCTGATCGGCCTGGCCGGCGCGCTGTATTACGCCACCTCGCTGATGTCCTACGAATGGCGCTGGAACCGTGTGCCGCAGTACTTCGCCTACCACGCCGAAGAGTCCCAGCGCGCCGCCGACATCTCCACCGTCAGCGAACTGGTGCGCAAGGGCGACAAGGCTGAAATTACCTTGCGCAACGACGCGGGCGACGAGCAACACCTGACCGTTGACGAAAACAGCCTGCAAGTCGCCCAGGGCGATGATGTGGCTGAAGGCGATGTGATCGGCGTAACCCGCCATTGGGCCGCAGGGCCATTGATGTGGGGGCTTTGGACGACCTTGTGGTTGTCCGTGGTGTCTGGCGTGCTCGGTCTGCTGATCGGCCTCGCCACCGGCCTGTGCCGGCTTTCGAACAACCCGACCCTGCGCGACCTCTCGACCATTTACGTCGAACTGGTGCGCGGCACACCGCTGCTGGTACAGATCTTCATTTTCTATTTCTTCATCGGTACGGTGATGAACCTGTCCCGGGAATTCGCCGGGATTGCCGCGCTGTCACTGTTCACCGGCGCTTACGTAGCGGAAATCATCCGCTCCGGCGTGCAGTCGATTGCCCGTGGCCAGAACGAAGCCGCGCGCTCCCTGGGTTTGAGCGCTGGCCAGTCGATGCGTCACGTGGTCCTGCCGCAAGCGTTCAAACGCGTGCTGCCACCGCTGGCCGGGCAGTTCATCAGTCTGGTGAAAGACACCTCGCTGGTGTCGGTCATCGCGATTACCGAACTGCTCAAAAGCGGTCGTGAAGTCATCACCACGTCGTTTTCGCCGTTCGAAATCCTGTTCTGCGTTGCCGGACTGTATTTGTTGATCAACCTGCCGCTGTCGAAAATCGCCGGCCGGCTTGAGCGGAGGCTCGCGCAAAGTGATTGAAGTCCGCAATCTGGTAAAAGTCTTCGACACCCGTGGCCAGGTGGTGCGCGCGGTGGATAACGTGTCCACCCATGTAGCCAAGGGCGAAGTGCTGGTGGTGATCGGTCCGTCCGGTTCCGGTAAATCGACCTTCCTGCGCTGCCTCAATGGCCTGGAAGCGTTCGACTCTGGCTCGGTGAGCATCGATGGCTTGCAATTGGCCGACCCGAAAACCGATGTGAACGCCTATCGCCGCGAAGTCGGCATGGTGTTCCAGCACTTCAACCTGTTTCCGCACATGACCGTGCTGGAGAATCTGTGCCTGGCCCAGAAGGTCGTGCGCAAGCGCGGCAAGAAAGAGCGCGAGGCCAAGGCGCTGGCGCTGCTGGAGAAAGTCGGGATTGCGCAGAAGGCCAACGAGTTTCCGTCGCGCCTGTCCGGCGGCCAGCAACAGCGCGTGGCGATTGCCCGCGCACTGGCCATGGAGCCGAAGGTCATGCTGTTCGACGAACCGACCTCGGCGCTGGACCCGGAAATGGTTGGCGAAGTGCTGGACGTGATGAAAAACCTGGCCCTGGAAGGCATGACCATGGTCTGCGTCACCCACGAAATGGGCTTTGCCCGGGAAGTGGCGGACCGGGTGTTGTTCTTCGATCACGGCAAGTTGCTTGAAGATGCTTCGCCGGCGGAGTTCTTCGATGCACCGAAGGACCTGCGGGCGCAGGCGTTTTTGCGGCAGGTGTTGTGAGTCAATGCGACACACGCAATCGCTTCGGCGTTGCGGGCTTCGACAATCTGTTTGGCTGAAGATCAGCGACTGGGTTCCCGGATCGTGGTGGCGTTCTGCGCAACACCCGATCCCGGTCTTGACGGGCTCCGACCAAACTTCATCATCACGTCGAATTTATGCTCATTCGAAATCTTGACTGGGTCAGACGTTCTACCACCGAATCCTTGATGAATGTTGGGTTGCGACCCGGATCGTGTGACGGGACGCGCAGGTAACTGGGATGGCGTGGAGCTGCCGATGTTGGGAAGCGATTGGGATCGTATCAGTCGTGGCGGTGGCGATTTAGGCGCTCGCCGGGCTATTTTATGCAGGGTAAAACCAGCCCCCATTACGGTGCTGAAAGTGCTGGCCGTCAAAAAAGCGAAGAAGAGCGGGTCATTAGCGGGTGATTCAGGATGCCCGGCTTCAATGCGGTTCATGACCAGATAAATTGCAGTCGCAGCCAATCCGCTTACCCCTGCCATGGCTTTTGTAACCTGCCCAAATGTCTTGCCTCTCAATCCAGAAACAAGTGCTCTGGGGGTGAAGCGAACCAAATATTCGCTCACAGCACCCAGGGCCGCATTTCCGAACCAAGCCCATCCGTACCAGCTTCGTCCTGTGGGGTCTGTGCGATTGATCGGGTCTCCCCCGCAATACGCATAGCAATTCAAGCCACCCTCTCCAAATGGGCTCAAGCTGTCTGGACGATCGAAGCGCATGAGAATCGGACTGAACCCACGGTGCCCATTTCCAAGTAAGTAACGTTCGGTGACCGGTTCCGAACGTTGGCCATTGAAGCCAAGAAGACTCGGCAATCCCTCATTGACGGTGCGATGACCGTAAGGTGTATAGGCCGAATCGCCGTCGGTAGTCTGTAACACCGAACGTTGCCTATCGGTCATCAGCAGTGCCGTCCGTTGACTACCCTCCTTATGCAGTTCTGCTAGCAATACGTCCTCGAATTGAAAGATCTGTTGCTGAACATCGCCTTGGATTTCCGTAGCCAGCCGCTCCTTTTGATAGAAGCGTTCCTGACGGAGCTGCCCATTGGGCACGCAACTGATACAACGGTCGAGAGCATCGTAATGGTAGTGAATTAATAAGCTTTCAGGGGCGTGAGACATGGGGCAACTTCAGGTAGTTAGGTTATGAAGGCAGACTCCACTGGAATGAGAATGATGTCTACCTATCAGATCTGCTAGGTCTTGCGCGGTCTCCTTGGCAAAACTGTGATTCTGGAACTCTGTTGTGATGTGATTACTGGGGAAGCGTCGGCTTGTTTGTCTTTTCGAAAACGGCCATCCACTCGTTTTTTTTCATCAGGAGTAGCAGATGATGGAATGCTTTGCCGGATAACCTTGTGCAAACTGTTTCCACATACTTGTAAAGTAATGCGACTGATGGGAAATGACCTGGAAATACCTTGAGTTTAATTCCCAATTTTATATTTCAGATATGTCGAGGATAGGCTTGGCCAGAATAGTTAAGAAATAAAAAATCTATTGATAAATTAAAGTGGATGGTGATTTCTCTCGAAAATGTCGCGGTAGTAATAATTAAAAATATTAATATGAAGGGCGGAGTCAGAGAGGAAATATCTGGATAGACAGTATCAAGCTTCATCAACTTTACACGTGGATTTCAGATTATTAGGATTCAGGGGCTGGAACTGAATAGCTATTGTCTGAATGCCAACTACCTGATGGGGTCGCAATCCAAGATGAAAGTTTTGTCTAGTCACCAAAATAACAATCTGACTGAGCTCGAGGTTTTCGGCCTGTCGGCACAATATAATCTTGCAGATGGACACAGTTATATTTCAGCCGAGAAGCATTTCAGTACGGTATTGTCTGAATTGCCTTTGTTATGGAGTTCGGCTGTTGAAACTTCTGTGCCAGAGATGGAAAAGCTCTTCAAGAATAAATTTGCAGAATACTTCGCTCTGGAAGGTTTGAGCAAGCACACACATTTTTCGGTATGCCCAACGGCATCCAATAGCATAGATATCGTCGGTGCCTGGGCGCGATCAATGAACTACAAAGTTGGGCTTGTCGAACCCGCTTTTGATAATCTTGCGCAGTTGCTTCGTCGTAGGGAAGTGGAGTTGGAAGCCATTTCAGAAGTTGTGATTACTGACATGGTTTTGCTGGAAGAGTTGCTTTGTAGCAAGCAGCTTGATGCTTTGTTCATGGTAAACCCAAATAATCCAACAGGTTTAGTTATCGATGCAGCCACGATGTCGAACATTGTCGAGTTGTGCAGTCGGCTAGACGTGGTATTGATACTAGACACTTCTTTCCGCTTCTGCCACAAGACCGACATAGATGAGTATGCGCTACTTATAGAAAAGGGCTGCTCCTTTATCATTCTGGAGGACACTGGCAAGCAGTGGCCGACATTGGATACCAAAGCCAGCTTACTTTCATATAGCGAAAATTTGGCGCGTGATATCCGTAATATTTATGAAGAGATATACCTGTGCTGTTCAAATTTTTCATTGAGATTGATCATCGCATTTATTGATGCGACCCTGAAAAAAGGAGGGCTTTCTTACATCCAGTCGATCATCTCCAGAAATATCGAAATCGCGACGTCAGAGCTAAAAGATTCGATGATCACCATCGAAGCGCTGGAACCAGACTCCACGATGACAATCATGTGGCTAAATATTGAGAAAACCGGGCTATCTGATCTTGAATTGACTGAATATCTTGCAACCTACAGCGTTGCAGTCTTGCCAGGCAGGTATTTTTATTGGAATAGTCATCAAGTCGCGGGACATAATCGTATCAGAATTGCGCTTCTTAAACCGGATGACCAGTTCGGCCCTTCAATTCTGCGTTTAAAGAAAGCGCTCAAAGCGCTTAAAGATGCAAATGCTTCGGACCGCAAGAGTTTAGTGGAGGGTGTGTGTTGAGAAAGATTCTGGTTACAGGAGATTTTTCCATTGGAGATAATGTATTTCCAGAGGATTTCGAGCTCATTCATATTCGATGTCCAATCGATGAGCAGCAAATTTTAGACGTCTTGTCTGATGTCCAGGACTATATTTTGGGTGGGCCGGAGTATTTGTCTGCTCGTTTTATAGATCACGCAACTCGGCTAGAAAACTTGGTTGTGATGGGAACCGGTACCGCCAGTTTCGTGGACATCGAATACGCTACGAAAAAAGGTATTCGAATAGCCAATACCCCGCATATGAACATCCAGGCGGTAGTAGAGTTCACGCTGGCCATGATGACAACCTGCCTGGCAAAAGTGTTTGAAAGTGTCGAACGCGTGAAAGACGGGACACAGTGGATTCAAACACCCTGGCGTTCATTGTCTGAGTTGAGTTTCGGTTTTGTTGGCATGGGTGGTATCGGTAGCGAAATGGCTCACCAGCTTCACCTGCGAGGGTGTAGAAACATAAGTTATTGGTCTAGAAGTCAGAAGGTCGAGTTGGAGACTTCGTTGGGTCTACGATACGAATCTTTGGATCATATAGTTAACACCGTTGATGTTTTATGCATTCTTATTACGAGTTGCGATGAGACTTACCATCTGATTGATGAGGCAGTTTTAAAAAAGGCATCGTCGGAGTTGAAAATATTTAATTTGTCGGATTCGAATATAATTTGTCCCGTTGCTTTGAAGAAGTACCTTTTGTGCAATTCTGAAGCATTCTGTTTTATGGATGGGTATTATAGTGAGTGGGTTCGAAATCAAGGCCAGTATAATGATGCACATGGTTTGCTTACGCTTCCCAGCAAAAGTCTGATTGTGACATCGCACTTGGCAGCGCAAGAAAAAGAAACCGTTAATAAGTTGTTTGCTCAAGCAGTACGGCGAATTCTTGAATTTGGTTGTGATCGACTAAAATAGTCAAATCGGACTCGGCCAAAGCTCTGTAGCGCATCTATATTGATGCATTGTTGATCGGCTGGGGCTGGATAAAAAATATGGACTACTTTTAAAAGTTGGCTGAATAGTCACCGGTTTTTGAACTCCCGCCGTAGCGAAAGCTCAAAAATCGGTTGATATTAAAATGTAGAATGTGGAAGTTGTTTTAAAACGTCACAGCTCATCACGCACAACAGGTTTTGAACCTAGAGCCTGAGCAAATCGCAGCAGGTAGCCGTCAGGATCCAGTACAAGGAAATTACTTTCACCAAGAAGGGATTTATTTTCTCTATACCATGATGTTTCTATGGGCTTGTGCAGTTTGTATCCAGATAGGGTTATTGCTTTCGCCAGCGTAGCGACATCCGGGCAATCGATTGAAAGGTTCATCCCGCGTCCATAAGGCTGTTCCAGAGGCTCCACTCGCCAAGGTGACGGATCGAGATTGTCTTGTTCTAACATCAATTGGCTTCCGTTATACGAGATGAATGCAAAGCCATTTTCCGGTCTCTCGTACTCAACAATGAAGCCAAGTACTTTGCAATAAAATTTTAAACTAGATTTTATGTTTGAAACGATCAGCTCTGGTATGAGCTTGTTGAAATAAACCATAGGGGTACCTTCGTCCTTGAAGAAATAGTAGTGATGCGCAATCACTATTGACGATGTTTTTGGAAAGGTCTAATTCAAGTTTTTGATGATTTTCGCGTTGTTTGCAAGGCGGAAAATTCCGGCATCCTGAAATACTTTTTCTTCGTAATAGACATACTTCAACATTTTATTAGGGGTTTCAAGTGAGCAGCTTTCAGAAGTCAGAAACAATCTATGCTTCGCAGTTGGAGACTGGCAATTTAACGCTGATCAATGAATTAGCTAAGCAGGCGTTTAAGCGACCGACCGATAATCATAGACTTCAAGGTGAAACGCTCCAGAGATGGTCAACGAGCATGGAGTCAATGAAGGAATTTTTATGTAAGTCTAAAGAAGCTATGAAAAAGGTTCAGCTGTCAAGAGTTAAAAGCCTGGTTGATAGTGCTTATAACAATGTCCCTTTTTATCGTGAGTTTTATGGGGCATGTGGGTATGTTGAGGGTGGTATATCTAGCTTTTCCGATTTCGAACAGCTGCCAATCGTCTCCAAAGCTATTCTTAACAGTTTCGACGACAGCACTAGAGTGAACAATCCGGACGTTATTGAAAGAGCACATATCGCTCGAACATCAGGTTCAAGCGGCAAGCCTTTTTCGGTGTACAGAGATGATAATTACATTGTGCTGGAGCACTTGCATTTAATGCGTTTTTATAATTCATGCCTGCAAACTCCCCTGCGGGAGCATGACTGGATTTATATGATCCATCACGCAGGACTGGCATTTTCGTCACTTCATGGAAAGTACAGGACGTTTCAATTACCAGATTTACTTCCAGACACACCATTGGGCGAGCACTTGCTCTTCTTGCGACCAAAACTGCTCGTCACCTTACCGAGCTACCTTCCAATAATACTTCGGCATAAGGCTGAGCTTATAATGAGTGGCGTTGAAGCCGTTTTAACTAACTCTGAAAGTAGCACGCAGCTGGAACGAACCTACTATTCGAAAGCCTTGGGGGTTCCTGTATTCGACGAGTATAGTTCTGAGGAAATTGGCATGATTGCAACACAGTGTCCTCATGGTCAATATCATGTAGCAGAGGATAATGTTTTCCTGGAGATTGTAAATGAAGATGAACAGGGTTTTGGCAATGTTATCTGCACAGGCCTAAGTAATGAATTGATGCCATTGATACGATATGACCATGGTGATGTTGCGAAGGGAGTTCGAGATCAAAAATGTTGTGAGTGCGGTAGCCTTTGTACATCGCTTAAAGAAATAAATGGTCGACGAGATGATGCTTTCCGTACTTACGAACACAAACTCGTTCCCAGCGCATCAATTCTTGCCGCAGTAGACGATATATTGCTTGCAACCGACAGAACGTTGGGAGCGTTCCGTTTGGTTCAGACAAGTTCAGACACGATAGAGTTGTTGACTAAATATATTGGTGAGCCAAACAAAAATATGCCAACAATGTTGGAGCAGTTGAAAATCAGGCTTTCCTCATTATTCGGATACACGGTCAATCTTTTGCACTTCGAAGTTGACACTCTCCCAGAGCAAAACTCATACAAACGTAGAAGCATCGTGCGAGAGTGGGAGTTGGATTGACGATGTCTTTGGTTAAATTCGATAATGTGTCGTTATCTCTAGGCGAAAAAACGATTTTCTCGAATCTAAACTTCTCCATAAATAGTGGAGACAGAATAGGTATCATTGGTGACAATGGTTCTGGAAAGAGCTCGTTACTGCGCAGCATAGCAAAATTACTGGATGAGCATGAGGGGGATATTAGCCATTCAAGAGGGCTGCGTTGTCAATACGTAGAGCAGGGCTTTTCCTCGGGTTGGGATGATTCAATTGCTCTGGAGATATTGGAGAGTTGTCTGCATAAAACTGTCTCAGATAAATGGAAAGCCGAGTATGTGTTCGAGTTAATTGGTTTTCCGAAGGACTACCGTACACTGAGATTCTGCCAGTTGAGCGGTGGCTGGAAAAAGATGTTAATGATTGCCAGAGCGGTGCTTTTGGAACCAGACCTGTTGTTGTTGGATGAGCCAACGAATCACCTGGATAAGGTTCATATCGAGAAACTAACTAGTTTGCTTAAAGATAACAGTATTGCGCCGACATTCGCCGTGGTGAGTCATAATCGATATTTTTTAGACTCCGTAACCTCAAGTACATTTATCCTGAATAATAAAATGTTGGCTCATTTTAAAGCTTCTTTCACGCCGTCTAGAAAGTTGTTTCTGGCGAATGAAAAGGAGTTGTTACGTGCAAGAATCGAAACCGTTAATGAAATCCAAAGATTAAAAAAGAGTGCGCAGTTCCAGCGCCAGTTAGGCGTAAATAATTATAGTGACAAGGCGCTGCAGAAGGCAAAAAGAATCGAAAGAAAAATTAAAATGCTTGAGTCGATAGTGCCTGGCAAGCCCGTATCCAAAAAAAATTGCGTCACCTTGGCGGTAGATGAGTTAAGCGCCAGAAAAATACTTCAGATTGATGATTTATCGTTGTGCTCACCTGAAGGAGAGTTACTGTTTTTCATTAAGTCCCTCGTTGTTAATAGAGGTGATCGATTGGTAATTTCTGGAGCTAATGGATGCGGTAAAAGTACTTTTCTCAAAGCGATATTAAATTTGTGCCCCCAAATCCGAATGGGACCATCCATTAAAGTTGGTGTTGTTGATCAAGAGCTTTCTTCGTTGCCGCTAGATCTACAAATTTTGGAATTTTTTGCGGTTAATTTTGAGCTCGATCGGCAGCAGGCAATTAATAAACTCGCGTCCTCTGGTTTTTCTTATTTGGAGTCGAAAAAAATGATTGGGCATCTTAGCTACGGTGAGCGTGCACGCCTTCTCATGTTAGCACTTCGCTTGAAATCACCAAATTTTTTGATTTTGGATGAGCCAACCAATCATTTGGATATAAGTTCTCAAGAATTTTTGGAGAGCGAGATTCAACGCCTGGATCCCGCGGCAATAATTGTTTCTCATGATGTGCGATTCATCGAAAACGTGAGTACTCGCTTTTTTGAAGTTTCGAATGGGCAGTTGAGAGAATTGAGTTCAAACCAAGTACATTAACTTGGCTCATCCCGTTCTGTACGGCGTCAGCTAAGAAATAGGGTGCGCCAGTATTTCAGGCGAAAGTAAAGGGACCTATGGAAACTCTGATCGATTTAAATTGCGTCGACAAAAAATATTATTTGGCCAAGGAATCGCGCAGCATTATGGAATGGTGCAAGCAGGTCATGAAGCCGAGCTACGTATCGTTTCAGGCTTTGAACGAGGTAAGTTTCAATATTTCTAAAGGTGCGGCAGTTGGGTTTATTGGGCCAAACGGGGCGGGCAAATCCAGCTTGATAAAAATATTATGTGGGATACAAAAACCTACATCAGGCTCCGTTAAGGTTCTTGGTTATGATCCAGCACTTCGAGAAAAAGAGTTTCTCAATCAAATAGGTGTTGTGTTTGGACATAAAACTTCGTTGTGGTGGGATCTTCCGGTAAAGACTAGTTTAGATACATATAAAAAAATTTATAACATTAAAGATTCTGATTATCACGAGCGACTTTCGGAGCTAGCTGAGGCGTTGGACCTTGGTAAGACTCTTCACAAACCAGTGCGCAATTTAAGTTTAGGTGAGCGCGTAAAATGTGAGCTTACATTGAACCTTTTGCACTCTCCGAAGCTTATTTTTCTGGACGAACCGACTGTTGGTCTGGATGTTACATCAAAGTATGAAATACGAAAATATTTGAATTATAAAAGGAGTCAGGGCGATCTTTCAGTATTTCTTACAAGTCATGATTTTGGTGATATCGAATCGTGTTGTGATGACGCTATTATTATCGATAAAGGAAAAATACGATTTGATGGTTCAATGCGCGAACTCAGCGAAAATTTCAAAGCTGGCGTGAAGTTAATAGTTACTACGCTAGATCCAGTCCAGAGTGAGGGCAGATTAACCGAATTTAAAAAGGCGATGGAGGTATTTCAAGGTGTCGGCATTATAAATGATGGGCAAAATCAAATAGCTTACCATGTGCCAAAGATATCGTTAGGAGCGATATTTGATAAGTTTCAAGGGGGAGTTTATTGTCTAGAGGTTTCCCCTATGGACTTTGAAAGCAATGTGGTGAATCTTTTCAAGACATGGTCTGGTGAGTGAGTCGTGAATAGTGCTGCTTATTTTAAATTGGTGCAAACAGGTTTGCTCTCGGTCTATAGAGACCGGTCCATGTTGATTACGGACCTCTTGATCGCCACGGGCGTGCCATTTCTCATACAGTTCGCAATCTGGCGATTTGTCTACGAAGGGGCCGCCACTGATATGGTTTCGCAATATAGCCTGGAAGAAACTTATCTCTATTATGTTGCAGTGTTGGCCCTCAATCGATTGAATAATGCTTACGATCTTATCGTGCGGGTGTCTACACATGTGCACGAAGGGCAGTTGGAGGGGATACTTATAAAGCCGATCAGCTATTTCAAATACAATTTTTTTCTCTTTGTCGGTGGAAGTATTCTTTACTATATTCCTGTTGTTATGATCGCATTTTTTGTGACGGCTTGGCGCGGAGAGTGGATTGGCGTTCTGGGATTCGTTTCTTTGAGTATTGTAAATTTGGGTTTTTGTTTTTTATTGGGTTTTTTCATGTCGCTGTTTACTTTCTGGCTTACTCGTCCTGATATGATACTTAGCCTTCAGGTCGTGCTGGCGAGTGTTATTGGCGGTACTCTATTGCCCATCGCATATTGGCCTGCCTATCTCGAACCTCTAATGAGATATAACCCATTTCGACTTATTATCAGCGGCCCCGCGGAATTCCTATTGCGCCCAAGTAGTGGGTTGTTGCTCGAACTCTTATGTTTGTACATTGTTTGGTTTTTAATATTGCTGGCGGCCTGTAAAACCATATTCGGTTTTGCCAGTAACAGATATGCAGGAGCGGGAGGTTAAATGAGTGTGTGTAATCTGATCCTCAATTCAATAAAAGAAGAAGCAAGGTATAAGGCCAATTTTCTCGGCTCTATTCTGGCGCTTTTTACCCTTTATAGCCTGCAGTTCATATTTTTTGATGTCATAGGGTCATTGGTTAAGGCTGACAAAACCGATGCCAACTGGTTGCTGATTTTTTTATGTCGTATGCATTGGGAGGCTTGGTAATCAGTTTTTTTAGTTCAGGCATTACAGATTTTTTTCGACAGCTAACACTCGGGCGGGTAGATATTCTTCTGGTGCGACCTTTTAACTTACTAGTGTTGATTCTGTTCAGGTGGTGCCAAGTGTCTTATCTGCTGGTCGCTCTCCTGCTCATTGTAATGTGCATGCTTTCGAACAAAATCGATTTTCATTCTTTTGCTGTCAGCGCGGTCAATACAGTGCTGTATGTGATCACGCTGATGGCTGGAGTGGTGGCGGGTATAACCTTCCTTTTGGGGCTGAGCTCGTTTTCATTCATTACTCAGCGTGATTTGCCCGTTGATTATATCCACGCCTCGATATTTACATTTGCATTGTTACCTGAACATTTTTACTCAAAAACACTGTCTTACGTTCTGGTTTCAGTTTTGCCAATGCTTGTTTTTGCTTCTGTAGCAATGGACGCTCTCTACAATGGGTTGACACCGTTTGTGTTGACTTTTTTATTTGCTGTCATCCTTGCATCATATTTTTCGCTAAAAGTTGTTTATGGTTTATTTAACCGCTTCGACAGCATTGGAGGCTGAGCCGCTTCTTGTATTTTTTGTAGGTTCAGCACTTGGTTGTTTGTGCGATGTTCCACCCATTAGCCTCAGGTCTTGAACTTGCCCACCAGCATCTGCAAATGCGTCCCCAATCTTGCCAGCTCAACACTGGACGCCGCTGTCTCTTCACTCGCCGCCGACGTCTGATCCGACACATCGCGCACATTCAGCACGCTGCGGTTGATCTCCTCGGCCACGGCGCTTTGTTGCTCGGCAGCGGCGGCGATTTGCTGGTTCATGGCCTGGATCGCCGACACTGTGCGGGTGATGCTCTCCAGTGAGCCGCCGGCACGGCGGGTCAGTTCGACGCTGCTGTCGGTCAGACTGCGGCTGTTGTCCATGATGGTCGCCACTTGCTGGGTGCCGTTTTGCAGGCCGACGATCAGCTCTTCGATTTCTTCGGTGGATTTCTGGGTGCGTTGGGCCAGGCTGCGGACTTCGTCGGCGACCACGGCAAACCCGCGTCCGGCTTCACCGGCGCGGGCGGCTTCGATGGCGGCGTTGAGCGCCAGCAGGTTGGTTTGCTGGGCCACGGACTTGATCACGTCGAGCACACTGCCGATCTTATCGCTCTCACGCTTGAGCTCGCCCATGGCTTCGGTGGAGTTCCCGACTTCCAGGGCCAGGCGTTCGATCTGGGTGATGGCTTCACCGACCACCTTGTCGCCTTCGCGGGCTTGCTGGTCGGCGGCGACGGCGGCTTCGGAGGCTTCCTCGGCGTTGCGCGCGACTTCCTGCACGGTGGCGGTCATTTCGTTCATGGCGGTGGCCACTTGGTCAGTCTCGACCTTCTGGCTGTTGACTCCGGCACTGGTCTGCTCGGTGACCGCCGAAAGCTCTTCGGCGGCACTGGCGATTTGCGTGACGCCCTCGCTAATGCCGCCGATCAGCTCGCGCAGGCCTTGGGTCATGCTCTGGATGGCGCGTTGCAGCTGACCCAATTCGTCCTGACGTTTGGAGGTCAGGTTGTGAGTCAGGTCGCCGGCGGCGATGCGTTCGGCTACCTTGAGGGTTTGATTCAGCGGAATCACGATCTGACGGGTGATGGCCCAAGCGGCGAACAGACCGAAAATCAAGGCCAGGACGGTGGCCAGCAGCAGCATATTTTTGGCGTGCGCCACGTCGGTATCGCGTACTAGGGTTTGCGAAGCGGTGAGCTTCTTACTGACGTCGAGCAGGATTTCACCCTGGGCAGCCATGTGCTTGAGCGCTTCGGCTGCGGCGACCTGGGAATCCCGGTACTGGCTGACGGCAGCGCGGTAGGCCTTGAGCGAGTCGGTCGCTTGCTGCAAGTTGGCGATGTGTTGTTCCGGCAGTTTCGACGGAAGACTTTCGAGGTATTTCAGGGCATTGTCGATGGCATCCAGCGCTGGCTGTTCGGCCTCGGATTTGCCGCTGTAGGTGTAGCCGCGAACCTGGAAGCGTGCTTGCTGGATCAGTTTGCTCAGGTCGATCACGCTGTTGAACTGCGCAACGCTGTCGCCCTGTAACATGGATTTTTCGACTTCGGCGACCTTGGCCACGGCATTGTCGGCAGTGGCGCCGAGTTTGCTGCGGGCGTCTTCACGGTTGGCGCCGGCCTGGGTCATGGTGCCGAAGGCTTGTTTGTATTGGCTGAGGGCAGCCAGTTGTTGGTCGATCATGGCCACGTCGGCGGGCTGCTCAATCATCTGGCGAGCGGCCTGCAGGCTGGTGTCGATCTTGGCCAGCAAGTCGTTGACGATGCCGGGGCCTTGCTCGCCGCGACGCATTTCATAGTCCAGGCGGGCGATGCGCAGGTCTTTGGTCAAACCGTTGATATCGGAAATGAACCCCAGCTTGTCGCCGCGGCTGGTCACATCGCTCAGTCCGGTCCAGCCGGTGACGGTGATCAGCAATGTCAGCAGCAGCACCAGGCCAAAGCCGACACCCAGTTTGCGATTGACGCTTACATTCCCTAGTTTCTCGGCCAGCCATTGGTACATGCTGCAACTCCCTCGGACCATCTATTGGTTTTATGGGGGTTGTATCGGCAGGGGAGTGGGGTTCTGTAGGCGGCACCCGATGGACGGGCGGATGCAAGTGAAGACCTGTGGGAGCGGGCTTGCTCGCGAAGAGGGAGTGTCAGCCGACATGTCAGTAGCTGAAACACCGCTTTCGCGAACAGGGGATAGTGTCTGCTGTTAGAAAAGGCGTGCCAGCAGTGCGGTAACGGCCGTTTCCACGCGCAGAATGCGCTCACCCAACTGCACCGGTTGCAGGCCGGACTTGCCGAGCAAATCGATTTCGTAAGGAATCCAGCCGCCTTCCGGGCCGATGGCCAAGGTCACCGGTTCAGTCAGCGCGCGGGGGCAGGGCGGGTAGTTGCCGGGATGGCCAACCAGCCCGAGGGTACCTTCGCTGATCGCTGGCAGACGGTCTTCGACGAATGGCTTGAAGCGCTTTTCGATGATGACCTCCGGCAACACACTGTCCCGGGCCTGTTCGAGACCGAGGATCAACTGCTCGCGAATGGCTTCCGGTTCCAGGAACGGGGTCTGCCAGAAGCTCTTCTCGACGCGATAGCTGTTCACCAGCACGATGCGCGGCACACCCATGGCGGCCACGGTTTGGAACACCCTGCGAAGCATTTTGGGGCGTGGCAGGGCCAGAACCAGGGTCAATGGCAGCTTGGCCGGTGGTGGCTGGTCGAGAGTGACGCGCAATTCCGCTTCGGCGGCGTCCAGGCGCAGTACTTCGGCCGAGCCCATCAACCCGCCGATCCGCCCGACGCGCATGCGGTCACCGACTTCACAGCGATGGACTTCCTGCATGTGGGTCAACCGGCGATCGCGCAGGATTACCCGGTCGGCCGCAATGAAGTCGGCCTCGATGAGGAGCAGCAGGTTCACGCTTGGGTCGCTGGCGGCTGGTCGTTGTGATCGTCAGCCGGCTGGTCATCCGGATGTTCTCCGCGCTTGCTGATCAAGCCGCCAAACAGGATGCCGATTTCGAACAACAGCCACATCGGTACGGCCAGCAGCGTCTGCGAAAAGATGTCCGGTGGTGTCAGGATCATGCCGACCACGAAGCAGCCAATGATCACGTACGGGCGGATTTTCTTCAGGTATTTGACGTCAACCACGCCGATCCAAACCAGCAGCACTACGGCCACCGGGATTTCGAACGCCACGCCGAAAGCGAAGAACAGCGTCATGACGAAGTCGAGGTAGCTGGTGATGTCGGTCATCATTTCCACACCGGCCGGGGTGGCGGCAGCGAAGAACTTGAAGATCAGTGGGAACACCAGGAAATAGGCGAAGGCCATGCCGGCGTAGAACAGAACGATGCTCGAAACCAGCAAGGGCACGGCGATGCGTTTTTCATGCTTGTACAGGCCCGGCGCGATGAAACCCCAGATCTGGTGCAGGATCACCGGGATCGCCAGAAACAGCGACACCATCATCGTCAGCTTCAAAGGCGTCAGGAACGGCGACGACACGTCGGTGGCGATCATCGTTGCACCTTCTGGCAGGTACTGGCGCAGAGGCGTGGAGACGAAGGTGTAGATCTGCTGGGTGAAGGCGAACAACCCGCCGAAGATGATGAACACCGCCGCTACGCAGCGCAGCAGGCGGGTACGCAACTCGGTGAGGTGCGAAACCAGCGGCATGTGCTGGTCGTTTTCAGGAAGATCGCTCATGGGGCTCGCGCCGGCAATGTTGGGTCTTGAGGGGCCGGCGCGACAGGCGCAGCGGCTGGAGCAACAGGTTCAGTCGAGGGCGCTGCAACAACGGGCGCGGGTTCCACGCTCGCTGTAACCGGTGCTGGCTCGGTGGCGGCAGGCGCATGAATCGTCGGCGTCGCCACAGGCTCGACCGGTGTCGGCTCCTGCTGGGTCGGCGTGAAAATCTTCCGCGCCTCCTGCTCCAGAGACAGAATGTGTTCGTTGTGCAGTTGCCGACGAATTTCGTCGGCACCGATTTCACGTTCAACTTCCTGTTTGATCGCATTGAAGCTGCGCTTCAGGCGCCCGACCCACAGGCCGGCGGTGCGCGCAGCGCCCGGCAGGCGCTCGGGACCCAGCACCAGCAGGGCAACGAGGCCGACGAGCAGCAGTTCAGAGAAGCTGATACCAAACATTAGTCAGTGCTCACACGTCTTTGCGGATCGGCTCTTCGACTTTCTGTGCCTGCACGTCGATGGTGTGCGGCTGGTTTACCGACTGTGTGGCTTGTGGCTGAACAGGCGGAACCGGTTGGGCTGGAGTCGCGGTCGGATCGGCCGGCTTTTCGTCGTCGTTCATGGCCTTGCGGAAGCCCTTGATCGATTCGCCAACGTCGGTTCCGAGGTTTTTCAGCTTTTTGGTACCGAATACCAGCACGACAACAACCAGGATGACGACCCAGTGTTTCCAGTCAAAAATGCCCATATTGCTGCTCCTCTCTAATAGTTATTCAAGCGGACGGACGCGAGGCTTTCTCAGCGTGTCCGGACAGACCGAAGCGACGGTCCAGTTCATCGAGTACAGCCTGTGGATGCTGCCCCAATTGGGCGAGCATGACCATGCTGTGGAACCACAAATCGGCGGTTTCGTAGATCACATCGCTGCAGTCGCCGCTGACGGCGGCATCCTTGGCGGCAATGATGGTTTCGACCGACTCTTCGCCGACTTTTTCCAGAATCTTGTTTAAGCCCTTGTGGTACAGGCTGGCGACATACGAGCTGTCGGCGGCGGCGCCTTTGCGCTCTTCCAGCACCTGGGCCAGACGGGTCAGTGTGTCACTCATGTTTGTGTCCTGCGGAGTAAATGGCATGCGGATCTTTGAGGACCGGGTCGACGGTTGTCCAGTCGCCGTTTTCGTAGACGCGGTAGAAGCAGCTCTGACGGCCGGTATGGCAGGCGATGTCGCCGATTTGCTCGACCATCAAAATGATGACGTCAGCGTCACAGTCCAGGCGCATCTCGTGCAGGGTCTGCACATGGCCGGATTCTTCGCCCTTGCGCCACAGTTTGCCACGAGAGCGTGACCAGTAGATCGCACGGTTCTCGGCAGCGGTCAGTTCCAGCGCTTCACGGTTCATCCAGGCCATCATGAGGACGCGCCCGGTCTTGTGATCCTGGGCAATTGCCGGCACCAGGCCATCGGCGTCCCACTTGATCTCGTCCAGCCAGTTTTTCATCTTCGACTCCGACAGCGAGCCCGGCACTTCATTAGCCGGGCTCAACGTTGAAACAGTGTGCCAGTGCGCAGCACAACTGGCTATCGGCGAACGACCAGATACAAACCGACAGCCATCATGATGCCCGCCGGCCAGTAGGCCAGGTCGTTCAATGGGCCGCCTGCAGCCAGGATCGCGCCGCCAGCCAGGTGGGCGGTGCCGAGTAACCGCAGGAACCAGTCGTCGCGGCGTCGGTGCCAGGGTGGCGACGGGTCGCTGGCGTGGGGCTGGGACAGGCGTTCGAGCAAGTCGCGGGTCATGTTGGCCAGGTGCGGGATCTGCTCGATCTGGCCCTGAACGTTGCCAAACAAGGCCTTGGGGCTGACGCGCTCGCGCATCCAGCGCTCGAGGAACGGTTGCGCGGTGTTCCACAAATCGAGGTCCGGGTACAGCTGCCGGCCGAGGCCTTCGATGTTCAACAGGGTTTTCTGCAAAAGAACAAGCTGCGGCTGCACTTCCATGTTGAAGCGCCGGGCCGTCTGGAACAGGCGCATCAACACCTGACCGAAGGAAATATCTTTTAACGGTTTTTCGAAGATCGGTTCGCACACAGTACGGATCGCCGCTTCGAATTCGTTGAGTTTGGTTTCCGCCGGTACCCAGCCCGAATCGATGTGCAATTGCGCGACACGACGGTAATCACGCTTGAAGAACGCGAACAGGTTGCGGGCCAGGTAATCCTGGTCTTCCGGTGTCAGGCTGCCGACGATGCCGCAGTCGATCGCAATGTATTGCGGGCTCCACGGCTGCACGGTGCTGACGAAAATGTTGCCGGGGTGCATGTCGGCATGGAAGAAACTGTCACGGAACACCTGGGTGAAGAAGATTTCCACGCCGCGCTCGGCGAGCATTTTCATGTCAGTGCGCTGGTCGGCCAGGGTGGCCAGGTCGGTGACCTGAATTCCGTAGATGCGCTCCATCACCAGTACTTTCGGCCGGCACCAGTCCCAATAGACTTGCGGCACGTACAGCAGCGGCGAACCCTCGAAGTTGCGTTTCAGCTGGCTGGCGTTGGCCGCCTCACGCAGCAGATCGAGTTCGTCGTAGATGGTTTTTTCATAGTCGCTGACCACGTCCACCGGATGCAGCAGGCGCGCATCGGCCGAAACTTTTTCGGCGGCGCGGGCCAGGATGAACAGCCACGCCAGATCCTGGGCGATCACCGGTTTGAGGCCCGGGCGGATCACCTTGACCACCACTTCTTCACCGGTTTTCAGTTGCGCGGCATGCACCTGCGCCACCGAGGCCGAGGCCAGCGGTTCAACGTCGAAGCGGCTGAACACCTCGCTGATCTTTTTGCCGAGCTGCTCTTCGATCAGCTTGACCGACACTTGCGAGTCGAACGGCGGCACCCGGTCCTGCAACATCATCAATTCATCGGCGATGTCTTCGGGCAGCAGGTCGCGACGGGTGGACAGAATCTGCCCGAACTTGATGAAGATCGGCCCCAGGTCCTGGAGCGCCAGGCGCAATCGGGCGCCACGGCTCAGGTCCAGGGTCTTGCGCGGGAACCAGCGCCACGGCAAGGCATAACGCAGCACCAGCAAAAACCAGGGCAGCGGCAGGGCGAACAGCAGGTCATCGAGGCGGTAGCGGATCACGACGCGCTGGATGCGCAACAGACGGCGGACGGCAAGCAGCTTCATGCGTTATCGCTTGGGTCGAGGGATCGGGAAAGGCGCTCGAAACGCGCCTCAAGTCGTTCCAGATCGAGTTTGATCCGGTCCAGTTCACTGAATCGGGCTTCAGCTTCGCGTTGACCGACAAGGGTACGCGACTCTTCGGCCAGGTATTCGGCGAGTTTCTGGTTGAGGCTGGCAAATCCTTGTTGATACCAGCGGGCGCGGCTGCGCAGGTGGCCGCCGACCAGTTGTGTGGCGACGGGGCCGAGCCAGCGTGAGAGTTCATACTCCCAGTCCAGTTCGAGGTCCTGCAGGATAGCCGCCAGTTCCAGCAGCACACCGCTGTCGCCATCGAGCTCGACTTCGGGTGCATGCAGCACCGCAGTCTTGTCCTTGCTCATCGCCAGTTTCAACAGGCTGGAGGCCGGTGCACGCAAGGTGCAATCGGCGCCGGTTTCCCACTGGGAGGCGAGCATCAGGCCTTCATCGCTGGGCAGGATGAACAATTGCAGCGCCGGGCTGCGGCAATCGACGGCAATCACTTTGCCGCTCAAATGCGCGAGCCGCGGCAGCGCCGTGCTGTCGAGACGCAGCACCCGGTTCAGACCGAGTTCAACGCTGGCGAGCAGGCCGGCGAGCAGCATCAGGGTTTGATGCCGCGGTGCAAGGCGACGATGCCTGCGGTCATGTTGTGATAGGTCACGCGGTCGAAACCGGCCTCGACCATCATCGACTTCAGGGTTTCCTGGTTGGGGTGCATGCGGATCGATTCGGCCAGATAGCGATAGCTTTCCGAATCATTGGTGATCAGCTTGCCCATCAACGGCATGAAGGCGAACGAGTAGGCGTCGTAGGCCTTGGACATCAGCGCGTTGGTCGGCTTGGAGAACTCCAGCACCAGCAGGCGGCCGCCGGGCTTGAGTACGCGCAGCATCGAACGCAGGGCGTCCTCTTTATGCGTTACGTTGCGCAGGCCGAACGCGATGGTCACGCAGTCGAAATGGTTATCCGGGAACGGCAGTTTTTCCGCGTCGGCCTGGACGAACTCGACGTTGCCGGCCACACCGAGGTCCAGCAGGCGGTCACGACCGACCTTGAGCATGGATTCGTTGATGTCGGCCAGTACGACCTGACCGGTCGGACCAACAAGATGCGAGAATTTGCGGGTCAGGTCGCCGGTGCCGCCGGCGATGTCCAGCACGCGGTTGCCGGCGCGCACGCCCGACAGTTCGATCGCGAAACGCTTCCACAGACGGTGCATGCCGCCCGACAGGAGGTCGTTCATCAGGTCGTACTTGGCCGCTACCGAATGGAAAACTTCAGCGACTTTTTCCGCTTTCTGGCTTTCCGGAACGTTTTTGAAGCCGAAGTGAGTGGTGGGTTCGGCATCGCTGCCTTTGCGCTGATCAGTCATATCGCTGTCACCAAAAGAGAATGCGCGACATTCTAATCCCCATGGGATGCTTTGTCTTGGCAAGGCTGAAGGTAAGATGGGTCAACCTCGGGACGTTTTGCCGCAGCAGCGGTCAGGATCCACCGAATCAGTATTCATAGAACAGGAGTCATTCGATGGCCCGTATTAGTGTTGAGCGTGCCCATGGCCTGGGTAAGGAAGCGGCGCGCGAGAAGGCTGACAAGCTGGCGCAGAAACTCTCCGACCAGTATGGCCTGGAGCCGCAATGGTCCGGCGACACCCTGAACCTCACGCGCCCGGGTGTGAAAGGTGCTGTGTATGTAAGCGAGGGCTCGATCAGGGTCGATGTGGAGTTGGGCCTGATGATGTCGGCCATGAGCGGCATGATCAAAGGCGAGATCGAGAAGGCGCTGGATAAAGCCCTCGTCTGATTTCCGAGTCGAGCCACATCCCCTGTGGGAGCCAGCCTGCTGGCGATGGCGGTGCATCAGTCAACATTGGTGTTGATGGATAAATCGCTATCGCCAGCAGGCTGGCTCCCACATTTGTTTGTGGTGTGCCCAAAGTTTCATGTCAGTTGTTAGGGTGCCGTTTCTAATTTTTCTCCCTACTTTGTGCCGGAGCCCGACACTTTCGCGGGCAGTTCCTCAAACCTTCTGCGCGTGAGGTGCACCATGGCCAAAGTTATTTTGAAGAAAAAAATCGACGCTTCGACTACCGCTCTGGGCGACGTCAAATCGTATGCCCGCAAGATCTGGCTGGCAGGCCTGGGTGCCTACGCCAAGGTTGGCCAAGAGGGTAGCGAGTACTTTCAAGAGTTGATCAAGGCTGGTCAAACTGTTGAAACGAAAGGAAAAAAAGCAGTTGCCGAGAAGCTCGAAGCGGCCAATGCCGAGATCGATGAAGCCAAGAGCGAAGTGAGTACATTCAAGGGCAAGGTTGAAGTTCAGCTCGACAAGGTCGAGAAGGCTTTTGACTCGCGCGTTGCAAGTGCCTTGAATCGTATCGGCATTCCGTCTAAACATGACGTGGAGACACTCTCTGTCAAGCTCGATGAGCTGACGGCATTGCTCGAACGCGTCGCGCGTAAATCTTAAGGAGAACGGGATGGCTGTTAAAAAGAACACCGAAAAAGAAGGCAGCTCGTGGATCGGGAAAGTCGAAGACTACTCCCGCAAAATCTGGCTGGCTGGTTTAGGCGTGTACTCGAAGATCGACACTGACGGCAGCAAAATCTTCGATGCATTGGTTAAAGACGGCGAGAAGGCCGAGAAGGCGATTGGCAAGAAAGTCGACACTGCCAAGGACAGCGCCAAGGGCTCTGCCTCTTCGGCCAAGTCGCGCATCAGCGGCGTGAAAGACAAGGCGCTGGGCAAGTGGGATGAACTGGAAGGGGCTTTCGACAAGCGTCTGAACAGCGCCATTTCGCGTCTGGGCGTGCCGAGCCGCAATGAGGTCAAGGCACTGCACAGCAAGGTCGATACTCTGACCAAGCAAATCGAAAAACTGACCGGTGCCAAGGTTGCGCCTGTTGCGGCGAAAACCGCGGCAGCCAAACCAGCTGCCAAACCGGCCGCCAAGACCGCAGCCAAGCCACTGGCCAAAGCTGCGGCTAAACCCGCTGCCAAAACTGCTGCTGCAAAACCTGCTGCCAAGACTGCAGCCAAACCGGTAGCAGCGAAAGCCGCGGCTAAACCGGCAGCGAAACCTGCTGCCAAGCCTGCAGCAGCAAAAACCGCAGCCGCGAAACCTGCAGCAAAACCTGCCGCCGCGAAGAAGCCTGCAGTGAAAAAGCCGGCCGCTCCAAAAGCCGCCGCACCAAAACCGGCAGTGGCAGCCGCCAAACCGGCAACCCCGGCCGCTCCGGTCAGCGCATCGAACTCCGCTACCGCGCCGACCCCTGCTGTGACCCCGACTGCCGCGCCAGCTCCATCGACGCCAACCAGTCAGTCCTGATTCTTCAGGGCTCAAAAAAACGCCCGGCCTGCCAAGGTCGGGCGTTTTTGTTTGAGTACGGTAGATCCAGTGTGGGAGCGGGCAAGTCGAATCGTCGCACCGCCGCTCCCACAGGGTTATTCGTGTTCTTCGAGGTATTGAAGTGCCAGCCGCTCCGTCGCCACTTTGATCGGCGGCAACAGATGCGGCGCCACCAGCATCATGATCTGGTACACCACCAGCCTCACTTCACCTTCTCGATCGAGAATCCGCTGATAGTCCAGAGAGAACAGTAGAGTCATGGTGATTTGTTCCACCAGTTGGCCCAGAGCCTGGGTGTCACTGACCAACTGCCCCTGAGCCTTCAATCGCGCCAGCAGCGAGGCCAATGTGCGTTTCAGCCCATTGAGCAAGCTGCGAATACCCTTGGCCAGTTTTGGCAAGCGTCCGGCCAGGTTCGACAGGTCCTGGAACAGAAAGCGGTATTGGGCCAGGCGTTCGACGATCAGGTGCAGGAACAGCCAATAATCTTCGGGGGCCAGTTCGACGTCGGACGGTGGATCGAGCAGGGGAGACAGTTCGGCCTGGAAGCGTTCGAACAGCCCGAGTATCAACGGCTCCTTGCCGTGGAAGTGGTAGTAGAGGTTGCCCGGGCTGATGCCCATTTCGTTGGCAACTTCCATGGTGGAGACGTTAGGTTCGCCCTTCTGATTGAACAACTGCAGGGCACATTCGAGGATGCGGTCGCGGGTTTTCATCCAGTCTTCTTAATGTTCGGGTCATGCCACGGCCGGTAGCGGCCGTGGGTCGTTTGAACGTCAGCGCACGCGCACGTAAGTACCGGGCGCCGCCTCCATCGGTGGATAGTTCTGGTTGCCGAGGGTCATCAGGGTTTCCTTTTGCGCCCCCGAGCGTTCCTGAATCCAGCCCAGCCATTGCGTCCACCAACTGCCGTCGACTTGTTTGGCATCGTAGTACCAGGCCCGTGGGTCGCTGCTCAGTTTGGCGCCTTCGACGTAATTGGCCTTGGGGTTGCTCGGCGGATTGAGAATGCTCTGCACGTGACCGCTGTTGGACAGCACGAAGCGGCGGTCGCCCCCCAGCAGCAGCGTCGAGCGATAGACAGCATCCCACGGGGTGATGTGGTCGTTGATGCCCGCCACGCTGAAGCTGTCGACAGTGACCTTCTGCAAATCGATCGGCGTGCCGCACACTTCGAGGCCGCCTGGATGGCTCAGCGGGTTGTGCTTGAAGAAGTCCAGCAAGTCGCCATGCAGGGCTGCCGGCAGGCGCGTGTTGTCATTGTTCCAGTAGAGAATGTCGAACGCCGGTGGCTCCTTGCCCAGCAGGTAGTTGTTGACGAAGTAGCTCCAGATCAAGTCGTTGGGGCGCATCCAGGCAAAGACCTTGGCCATGTCCCGGCCGTCGAGCACACCTTTCTGATAGGAGCGGCGCTTGGCGGCTTCCAGGGTTTGTTCGTCGGCGAACAGGGTCGCCGGCGTATCCAGTTGGCTGTCGAGCAGGCTCACCAGGTAGGTCGCACTGGACACCCGCCGCAGCTGACGCTTGGCCTGCAGATGACCTTGCAGCGCGGCAATGGTCAGCCCGCCGGCACAGGCGCCCATCAGATTGACTTCACGGGCACCGGTGATCGCCCGGCAGACATTCATGGCTTCTTCCACCGCTTCAACGTAAGTCGACAGGCCCCATTCACGATGGCGCACATCCGGATTGCGCCAACTGATCACGAAGGTTTGCAGGCCATTCTTGAGCGCGAACTGGACGAAACTGTTGTGGGGGCTCAGGTCGAAAATGTAGTACTTGTTGATCTGCGGCGGCACCACCAGCAGCGGTTTTGAATACTGCTTTTCGCTCATCGGCTTGTACTGGATCAGCTCCAGCAGTTCGTTGCGAAACACTACCGCGCCAGTGGTGGTCGCGACGGTCTTGCCGACCTCGAAGGCCTGCTTGGTGACCTGTCGTGGCAGGCCGTCGTTGTGCAGTAAGTCGTCCACCAGATGGCTGATCCCGCGTACCAGGCTGTTACCGCCGGAGTTGAAGATCTCCTTGATCGCCAGCGGATTGAGCAGGCTGTTGGACGGCGACACGGCATCATTGAGCAGGGCGAACGCAAAGTGAGCGCGAGCGCGATCGTCCGGGCTCATGTTGCTCTCGTCGATCCAGCTTTTGACCTGCTTCTGCCAGCTCAGGTAAGCCTGCAGGCTACGGCGATAAAACGGGTTGAGGCTCCATGCCGGGTCGGCGAAGCGGCTGTCATGCGGGTTGGTCGGGTGCAGGGTTTCGCCCAGCAGCACACGACCCAATTGACCGCCCAGCTTCAGGGCGTGCCGGGCACTGTGCACCGGGTTGCGCAAACCATGGGCGGCAACGCTGCGCAGGGTTGAAAACAGATCCCGACCCCGCAGGCCGGTAATCGCACTCTGTGCATTGATGAACGCGGCGGGAGTCGGTAATGAATCCCTCGCTGGTTTGTCGCGCATGAGTCAACACTCCTTCGTCTTCAGGCCAAATACAAACACCGAACCAGAACACCATAGACGCTGTAGCGGGTTGTTGCGCGGCGCGGCGTCCTGCCGTCCACTTTTCTTGAAAAAAAACGGGGCTGATTAACCGCCCAGTGGCGACGGATGCGGATGCATCACCGCACGCTGCCGCTCCTCCTCGAGAAACTTCATGATGATCGGCGCCACGGCTTCGGCGCGGGTAATCAGGAATAGATGGCCGTCATCGATGATGTGCAACTGGGCGTTGGGAATCCGCCATGCCAGCAAGCGCATGTTGACCAGCGGGATCAGCGGATCGTCGTCGCCGGCCAGGACCAGGGTCGGCTGGTTGATCTTGTGCAGCCAGTGAATGCTGGTCCAGCCGAGACCGGCGAACAGCTGCCAGTAGTACCCGAGCTTGCCCGCCGAACGCACCTTGGCTGCGTGGCTGGCAGCGAGTGTCGGATCACGCCGGAACGAACCGCCGTAGATCATCGGTGCGATGCGGATCACGTGCGAAGGCTGGATGTAGCGTCGAGGGCTGGCCATCATCCACAGCACTTTCGGTTTGCCCGGCACCATCACCGCGCCCGCCGCCGTCGCAGCCAGTACAAGCTTCTTGCAGCGCTCCGGATAGTCAAAGGCGAACTGTTGGGCCAGGGCGCCCCCCCAGGACACACCAATCACATTGACCTGCCCGTAGTCGAGGTAGTCGAGCATGCGTGCCGTGAGCTTCGCCAGGCTGGGAAAGCGATAGGGGCGATTGGGCGTCGACGAACCACCGACACCTGGAACGTCGAATGCGATGACTTCCAGGTCCGGGTCCAGTGCCGCGACGAACGGAAACACCAGCTCCAGGTTGGCGCCGATGCCGTTGAAAATCAGCAAGGGTGTCAAGTGAGGCTTGCCGGGGCGCACCGCCGTGCGGAGGGTCTGGCCATCCAGGTCGACGGTACGGAATATGAACGGTTGCGGCATGCTCTAGCCCTGTGGATTAAGTCATCCCCGGCTCCCTTGTGGGAGCAGGCTCGCTCCCACAGTGGGGCGGGGTGTGTCAGTTACCGCTCATGTACGTAAGTACCCGGCGATGCTTCGCCTGCCGGATAAGCCTTGTTGCCCAGTTTTGCCGGAGCCTTTTTCAGCTCGCCCGAGCGCTGGGCCTGCCAGGCTTGCCAGTGCAGCCACCAGGAATCGGTGTGCTTGGCGGAGTTCTCTTGCCACTGCTCGGCACTCTCTGCCATTTCGGTGCTGGTCATGTAACGGGATTTCGGGTTGCCCGGCGGGTTCAGGATGCTCTGGATGTGCCCGCTGCTGGACAGCACAAATTCGACATTGCCGCCGAACAACTGCGCCGACTTGTAGCAGGACTTCCACGGGGTGATGTGGTCGTTGGTGCCGGCCAGGGAAAAGATATCGGCCGTCACTTGCTTGAGGTCGATGGCGGTACCGCACACCTCCAGTGCATTCGGGCGGATCAATGGATTGTTTTTGAACATTTCGATCAGATCGCCGTGGAACGCTGCCGGCAATCGCGTGGTGTCGTTGTTCCAGAACAGGATGTCGAAAACCGGTGGCTCGTTGCCCAGCAGGTAGTTGTTGACCCAGTAATTCCAGATCAGGTCGTTGGGGCGCATCCAGGCAAAGACCTTGGCCATGTCGCGACCTTCCAGCACACCGGCCTGATACGAGTGGCGCTTGGCGGCCTCGAGGGTTTGCTCGTCGACGAACAGGGCTACGTCGCTGTCCAGGGTGGTGTCCAGCACGCTCACCAGCAGGGTGAGGGCGTTGACCTTGTTCTCGCCGATCGCGGCATAGTGGCCCAGCAGCGCGGTGCAGGTGATGCCGCCGGAGCAGGCGCCGAGCATGTTCACGTCTTTGCTGCCGGTGATGGCGGTGACCACATCGACCGCTTCCTTGAGCGCCTCGATGTAGGTCGACAGGCCCCACTCACGCTGCTCCTTGGTCGGGTTGCGCCAGCTGACGATGAAGGTCTGCACGTTGTTGCGCAGGCAGAAGCGCGCCAGGCTCTTGTCCGGGCTCAGGTCGAAAACATAGAACTTGTTGATCTGCGGCGGCACCACCAGCAACGGACGTTCGTGAACCTGCTCTGTGATCGGTTTGTACTGGATCAGCTCCAGCACATCGTTGCGGAACACCACCGCGCCTTCGGTCACGCCCAGGGTCTTGCCGACTTCAAACGCACCCATGTTGACCTGGCTCGGCATGCCGCCGTTGTGCACCATGTCCTTGGCCAGATGCGAGAGGCCGTCGAGCAGGCTCTTGCCGCCGGTTTCGAAGAAGCGCTTGACCGCTGCCGGGTTGGCCGCCGTATTGGTCGGGGCCATGGCTTCGGTCACGAGGTTGATCACGAAGTGCCCGCGGGCGACGTCCTTTGCCGAGAGGTTGCTGTCGTCGATCCAGTCGTGGAGTTCCTTGCGCCACGCCAGGTAGGTTTGCAAATAACGTTTGTAGAGCGGGTTCTGGCTCCAGGCCGGATCGGCGAAACGGCGATCGTCGCTGGTCGGTTGCAGCTCGGACTTGCCGAACAACACATTCTTGAGTTCCAGGCCGAAATGCGCGACGTGCCTGGCGCTGTGCACCGGTTGTTTGATGGCTTGCCTGAGTACCATTCGAGCAGAAGCCAGTAGATCCTTTCCACGCAGCCCAACGACAGGATTCAGTCCCAAGGTGTTTTCCGAGGCCTGATACTTCAAGTCATCGTTATTCTTGTTACTCATCTACGACGCTCCATTGTCCTGAGACGAGTACCCGGTCCCGCTGTGCAGTCACACAACCAATTCCAGGTACTACTGCTCGGGTGACCGTTAATTCTGCATCGCTGCTTTTTCTTCGCAGAGAGCACTGCAGGGAACTTGCCAGCTCCATTGGTTACCCGAGTTTAATTTTTTTCGCAAGCAGGCCAATCACCGGCATCGAAGCGGAGCATTCAAACAGATGGAATTAGAAAATGCCTTCTAATGAGCAAAAGGCTTGGGTTAGAGCATTAGCTTGACGACAGATTCGTTAGGGTCGCGGGTTTTTCCGGCGGCTTTGAGCTCAGCCAGATAATCCTCCCAGAGTGCGTCATGACGCCGCCCCAGTTCGTAGAGGTATTCCCAGGTGAACAGGCCGCTGTCGTGGCCATCGTCGAAGGTCAATTTCAGTGCGTACTGACCGGCCGGTTCTATCTTGGACAGGCCTACGTTGATCTTGCCAAATTGCAGGATAGGTTTGCCGTGGCCCTGGACCTCGGCGGAAGGAGAGTGCACGCGCAGGAACTCGGCGGGCAGGGTGTATTCCTCGCCGGACGCGTACTTGAGCGTCAGGGTTTTCGAGGCTTTGTGCAGCTTGATGTCGGTGGGGAGTTGGGTCATGACTAGGGTGTCCGTTTTATGTGGGACTTTGTGGGAGCGAGCAGGCTCGCTCCCACAGGTCCATCACCGCTGTAAGTATGGCTTACAGGATATAACGGGACAGGTCTTCGTTCTGCGCCAATTCGCCCAGGTGGCTGTTGACGTAGTCGGCGTCGATCAGGATCGCCTTGTCATCGTGGGTGCTGGCCAGGTCGCCGGCGCTGAACGACACTTCTTCGAGCAGGCGCTCGAGGAGGGTGTGCAGGCGACGGGCACCGATGTTCTCGGTTTTCTCGTTGACCTGCCAGGCGATCTCCGCCAAGCGCTTGATACCGTCCGGCTGGAACTCGATGGTCAGGCCTTCGGTTTTCAGCAGCGCGCAGTATTGCTCGGTGAGCGATGCGTGCGGCTCGCTGAGAATGCGCTCGAAGTCTTGTGGCGAAAGCGCTTTGAGTTCTACCCGAATCGGCAAGCGACCTTGCAGCTCCGGTACCAGATCGCTCGGCTTGCTCAAATGGAACGCGCCGGAAGCAATGAACAGGATGTGGTCGGTCTTGACCATGCCCAGTTTGGTGTTCACGGTGCAGCCTTCGATCAGCGGCAGCAGATCGCGTTGCACGCCTTCACGGGACACATCGGCGCCACCGACATTGCCGCGCTTGGCGACCTTGTCGATTTCGTCGATGAACACGATGCCGTGCTGCTCGACCGCTTCCAGCGCCTTGGCCTTCAACTCTTCGTCGTTGACCAGGCGGCTGGCTTCTTCGTCGCGCACCAGTTTCAGCGCTTCCTTGACCTTGAGCTTGCGGCTCTTGCGTTTGCCCTTGCCCATGTTGGCGAACAGGCTCTGCAACTGGTTGGTCATCTCTTCCATGCCCGGTGGCGCGGAGATATCGACGCCGGACATTTCGGCGACTTCGATCTCGATTTCCTTGTCGTCCAGTTGACCTTCGCGCAGACGCTTGCGGAACAGCTGACGGGTGTTGGAATCGGTCGTCGGGGCATCGTCGCTGCTGAAGCCCATGCGGGCCGGTGGCAGTAGCGCGTCGAGGATGCGCTCTTCGGCGGCGTCTTCGGCGCGGTGGCGAACCTTGGTGATTTCCTGTTCGCGCAGCAGCTTGATCGCTGCATCGGCCAGGTCGCGAATGATCGACTCGACGTCACGGCCGACATAGCCGACTTCGGTGAACTTGGTCGCTTCGACCTTGATAAACGGCGCGTTGGCCAGTTTGGCCAGGCGACGGGCGATCTCGGTTTTACCGACACCGGTCGGACCGATCATCAGGATGTTCTTCGGGGTTACTTCGACGCGCAGCTCTTCAGGCAGCTGCATCCGGCGCCAGCGATTGCGCAGGGCAATGGCAACGGCGCGCTTGGCATCGTCCTGGCCGATGATATGGCGATTGAGTTCGTGGACGATTTCACGGGGAGTCATGGACATAATATTTGACGGACCTTGAACAAGATGAGTCGTGGCGCTTGGCCGAAACAGACTTACTCGTCGCCTTTGGCGCAGTCCTGCTCCTCAATGGTCTGGGTGTGGTTGGTGAATACGCAGATGTCGCCGGCGATGCCGAGGGCGGTCTCGACGATTTCCCGGGCGGACAGGTCGGTTTTTTTCAGCAGCGCGCTGGCGGCAGCCTGGGCAAAGGCACCACCGGAGCCCATGGCGATCAGGCCATGCTCAGGTTCCACCACATCGCCATTGCCGGTGATGATCAGGGAAGCGTCTTTGTTGGCGACAGCGAGCATGGCTTCGAGGCGGCTGAGCGTGCGATCGGTGCGCCACTCCTTGGCGAGTTCGACGGCGGCACGAACCAGATGGCCCTGGTGTTTCTCCAGCTGACCCTCGAAACGTTCGAAAAGGGTAAAGGCGTCAGCCGTGGCACCGGCAAAACCGGCAAGGACTTCGCCGTGGTACAGGCGACGGACCTTCTTGGCATTGCCTTTCATCACGGTATTGCCGAGGGATACCTGGCCGTCGCCGCCCATGACGACTTTGCCTTGGCGGCGGACTGAAACGATGGTGGTCAAGGGGAGAGTCTCCACGCAGCGGGGCGAAAATGCCTTATGCCGATACATATGGGGGTGGTGGAGAGGATTTCAACTGTGGGGCGGGAGAGGGGACGAGCGGTGTTTGTCAAACGGGGATATGTGGTGTTGGACATGACGCCATCGCCAGCAAGCTGGCTCCCACAGGGGCTGTGCAAAACCTGTGGGAGCCAGCCTGCTGGCGATGAACGATGACGCGGTATTTCTGAAGGGGATCAGCGACTTTGGCGTTGTTGTAACAACAGGTTGCTGAAGCCTGCGCCGGACAGTTGCTTCTGTGCGGTGGTCAGCTGTTCACGGTTGCTGAACGGTCCCACCAATACCCGATACCAGGTCTCGTCCTTCACTGTGCCGGACTCAACCGCCACCGCCTGGCCGAGCAGGATGATCTGCGCGCGTACCTTATCCGCGTCAGACTCCTTGCGGAACGAGCCGGCCTGCAGGAAGAACCGGGTCACAGGCGCAGCCTTGGTGACGGGCGGTGCTGGCGGTGGCGTGATCCCGGCCAGGGCGGCCTGGGCGCGGGCTGTGTCGATTTTCGCCGCTTCCGCCGGGGTCACCGGCGTGGTCGGAATGGCCGGCACTTGTGGCGTCGGCAAGGTTTTTTCCGGCACGGCATCAGGCGGCACGATGACTTCCGACTCCGGCAGCAGGGTGTAGAAGTCGTACTTCGGCTTCACCGGTTGCGTCGGGCTCGGCGGGGTCTTGTTGGCTTCGGCGATCTTGGTGGCTTTCTGTTGCTGCTCGACCTTCTCGCGCTTGACCGTGTCGCTGCCCTTGCCCGGCTCCAGTTTCATCAGGAACACGATGAAGGCGCCGACCGTCAGGCCGATCGCCATCCACAGCCAACCCGGGATCGGTTGCTTCGCTGGAGCTTGGTAACGGCTGGCGCCACGCTTGGGTGCAGGTTTTTTCTTGGCGGCCAACTTACATACGCTCCAGAGTTTCCAGGCCCAAGAGTTCCAGGCCTTGCTTGAGAGTGCGTCCGGTCAGCGCGGCGAGGCGCAGACGGCTCTGCATTTGTTCCGGAGTGTCGGCGGCGAGGATCGGGCAGTTCTCGTAGAAGCTGGAGAACAGGCCGGCGACGTCGTACAGGTAGGTGCAGAGAATGTGCGGTGTGCCTTTCTCGGACACGTTGTTCAGCACTTCGCCGAACTGCGCGAGTTTCGCCGCCAGTTCGTGTTCGTGCGCAGCTTCGAGAACGATCTGGCCCTCGACCTCGCTGAAGTCCTTGCCCAGTTTGCGGAATACACCGGCCACACGGGTATAGGCGTACAGCAGGTACGGCGCAGTGTTGCCTTCGAAATTCAGCATCAGGTCGAAGTTGAAGCTGTAGTCGCTGGTGCGATGCTTGGACAGGTCGGCGTACTTCACCGCGCCGATGCCCACGACCTTGGCGATGTTGCGCAGGTCGGCCTCGGCCAGCTCCGGGTTCTTGTCCTTGACCAGGGTGTAGGCGCGTTCCTGGGCTTCGGTCAGCAGGTCGATCAGCTTCACGGTGCCGCCGTCACGGGTCTTGAACGGGCGGCCATCGGCGCCGTTCATGGTGCCGAAGCCCATGTGTTCCATTTCCATCGGGTGCGTCACGAAACCGGCCTTGCGCGCCACGGCGAACACTTGCTGGAAGTGCAGGGCCTGGCGCTGGTCGACGAAGTACAGCGCACGATCGGCCTTGAGCTTGCCGCTGCGGTAGCGCACGGCGGCCAGGTCGGTGGTGGCGTAGAGGTAGCCGCCGTCAGCCTTGACGATGATCACCGGCAGCGGATCGCCGTCGGCGTTCTTGAATTCGTCGAGGAACACGCACTGGGCGCCGTTGCTTTCGACCAGCATGCCGGCGGCTTTCAGGTCGTTGACCACATTGATCAGGTCGTCGTTGTAGGCGCTTTCGCCCATCACGTCGGCCATGGTCAGCTTGACGTTCAGCAGTTCGTAGATTTTCTGGCAATGGGACAGCGAAATGTCCTTGAACTTGGTCCACAGCGCCAGGCAATCGGCATCGCCGGCCTGCAGCTTGACCACCAGGCCACGGGCGCGGTCGGCGAACTCTTCGGATTCGTCGAAGCGTTGCTTGGCGGCGCGGTAGAAGTTTTCCAGGTCCGACAGCTCGTCGCTGGTGATCGGGTTTTCCTGCAGATAAGCCATCAACATGCCGAACTGGGTGCCCCAGTCGCCGACGTGGTTCTGACGGATCACGGTATCGCCGAGGAATTCCAGAACGCGAGCCACGCCATCGCCAATGATGGTCGAGCGCAGGTGACCGACGTGCATCTCTTTGGCCAGGTTCGGTGCCGAGAGGTCAACCACCGTGCGCTGTACCGGGCCGGCCTTGCGTACACCGATGTGTGCATCGGCGAGGGCGGCGTCCAGGCGGGTGGCCAGGGCCTGGGTGTTCTGGAAGAAGTTCAGGAAGCCCGGGCCGGCGATTTCGGTCTTGGTGACGTTTTCGTCGGCCGGCAGCGCGGCGATGATCTTTTCTGCCAGATCGCGCGGCTTCATGCCCGCAGGTTTGGCCAGCATCATGGCGATGTTGCTGGCGAAGTCGCCGTGGGTCTTGTCCCGGGAGTTCTCCACCTGGATCGCCGGCGACAGGCCTTCAGGCAACACACCTTCGTTGACGAGTTGGGTGATGGCTTGTTGGATCAGCTGGCGAATGGTGTCTTTCATGGTCTTCTCTTTCAACCGCAGGCGCGGCGGGCGCTTCGATGCGCTGGTGGAAAAACTGGGCATTATCCGTTGCCAAGGCGGGCTTGCCAACTATAGCGGGCGGGTTATGGATATGTGGTGACAAATCGGGCTTCTTCGCGAGCAGGCTCGCTCCCACAATTGGAATGCGGACACTTGTGGGAGCGAGCCTGCTCGCGAAGGCGATCTCTAAATCAATACAAATCGACGGGATCGACATCCAAAGACCAACGCACCGCCCGCCCGCTCGGCATTTGCTCCAGCACCAGCAACCAGCTGGCAAGCAACCGGTGCAATGGTGCGCGGGCCGTAGCCTGTAACAACAACTGCGCACGATAGCGCCCGGCCCGGCGCTCCATCGGTGCGGGCACCGGCCCCAGCAGTTCGATGCCGGTCAGGTTCTGTTCGGCCAGCAAGCGCTCCGCCTCGCTGCACGCTTCATCGAGAAAGCCTTCGGCCTGACCCGGTTTGTGCGCTTCGGCCCGCAGCAGCGCCAGGTGCGCGAACGGCGGCAGGCCTGCCGCACGACGTTCACTCAAGGCCTGCTCCGCAAAGGCGAAGTAACCCTGCTCGGTCAATTGCACCAGCAGTGGGTGGTCGGCCAGGTGCGTCTGGATGATCACTTTGCCCGGCTCTTCCGCCCGCCCGGCGCGCCCGGCGACCTGGACGATCAATTGCGCCATACGCTCACTGGCGCGGAAGTCACCGGAGAATAGTCCGCCATCGGCATCAAGGATCGATACCAGGGTCACCCGTGGGAAGTGGTGGCCCTTGGCGAGCATTTGCGTGCCCACCAGGATGCACGGCTGACCCTTTTGAATCGTCGCGAACAGTTGATTCATTGCGTCCTTGCGTGACGTGCTGTCCCGGTCGACCCGTAATACGGGGTAGTCCGGGAACAGGATGCCCAGGCGCTCTTCGGCCCGTTCGGTGCCGGCCCCCACCGGGCGCAAATCGACCTTGTTGCACTTTGGGCATTGGCGCGGCACGCGTTCGACATAACCACAATGGTGGCAGCGCAGTTCGCCATAGCGTTGGTGCACGGTCATGCGTGCATCGCAGCGCTGGCATTCGGACATCCAGCCGCAGTCGTGGCAAAGCAGCGTCGGGGCGAAGCCGCGGCGATTGAGGAATACCAGCACTTGCTGGCCGGCAGCCAGGGTCTGGCCGATGGCTTGTTGCATCGGCCCGGAAATACCACTGTCCAGCGGACGGCTTTTCACGTCCAGGCGCAGGAAACGCGGCTGCTTGGCGCCGCCGGCACGTTCATTCAGGCGTAGCAGGCCGTAACGGCCGGTGTAGGCGTTCTGCAGGCTTTCCAGTGACGGTGTGGCCGAGCCGAGAACAATCGGAATGTTTTCCTGCCGGGCACGCACCAGCGCCAGATCGCGGGCGTGATAGCGCAGGCCTTCCTGCTGCTTATAAGAGCCGTCGTGCTCTTCATCAATGATGATCAGCCCCGGGTTCTTCATTGGCGTGAACAGCGCCGAGCGGGTGCCGATAATGATGTCGGCCTCGCCATCGCGGGCAGCGAGCCAGGCGTCGAGGCGTTCGCGATCATTCACCGCTGAATGGATCAGCGCGATGCGTGCATTGAAGCGCTGTTCGAAGCGCGCCAGGGTTTGCGGACCCAGGTTGATTTCCGGGATCAGCACCAGCGCCTGCTTGCCGGCCTCCAGGGTTTCGCGGATCAGCTGCAAATACACTTCGGTCTTGCCGCTGCCGGTGACGCCAGCGAGAAGGAACGCGTGGTAGCTGTCGAAACCAGCGCGAATCGCCTCACAGGCGGCGCGTTGTTCCGGGTTGAGCGGCAATTCCGGTTGGGCCAGCCAATGCTCGTGACGGGCACTGGGGGCGTGCTTGCGGACTTCGACTTGCACCAGGTCCTTGGCCAGCAACAGATCGAGGCTGTCCTTGCTCAGCATCAGTTTGCTCAGCAACTGATGGGCGACACCATGGGGATGTTGGGCCAGCGTTGCCAGTGCTTCACGCTGGCGCGGGGCGCGGGCGATACGCGGATCATCGAGGCTGGCACCGGGAGCGGCGGACCAGAACCGTTCCTGGCGGGCTTCGGCCAGTTCACCCTGACGCAGCAATACCGGTAGCGCCCAGCTCAGCGTATCGCCGAGGCTGTGCTGGTAATACTGGGCAGTCCACAGGCACAGCTTGAACAGCGTGGGGGGCAGGGGTGGCGTGGCGTCCAGCAGTGCCAATGCCGGTTTGAGTTTCTCTGCTGGCACTTCGCTGGTATCGGCGACTTCTACCAGAATCCCGATCATCTCCCGGCGCCCGAACGGCACCCGCAAGCGCATGCCAGGATGCAACTGGGCGCGCAGGACGCCAGCCGGCGCGCGGTAGTCGAACAGGCGGCGCAGGGGCGAAGGCAGGGCGAGGCGCAAAATGGCGTCGGGCACGCGGGGGATTCTCGATCAGCGGAAAATAGAAGCAGGGGGCAATCACATAACCTGTGGGAGCGAGCCTGCTCGCGAAGAGGGAGTATCAGTCAGCATTACTGTCGTCTGACGCACCGCTTTCGCGAGCAGGCTCGCTCCCACAGGGGTGGCGCATAGGGCCGGGAGCCTAGCAGACGGTCGGTCTGAGTGACAGCTTGCGTGATCAGGATTGTCTGGTAGAATCCGCGGCCTAATTACGTGCGGTATTCAACAATAGTGTTGGGTGGCGGCACGCTAGCCCGAGGAAGACACCATGAAAGCTGATATCCATCCAGAATACCCAGCAGTTGCTGTTACCTGCAGCTGCGGCAACAAGTTCGAAACCCGTTCGACCTTCGGCAAAGCCCTGGCGATCGACGTTTGCAACGAATGCCACCCGTTCTACACCGGTAAGCAGAAGACTCTGGACACTGGCGGCCGCGTTCAGCGCTTCGCCGACCGTTTCGGTGCTTTCGGCGCGAAAAAGGCCTAAGGCCGATCAACTTGGGAAGCCATTCGGGTTTTTCCATGCTGATGAAAAAGGCGTCCCTCGCGGGCGCCTTTTTTGTGTCCGTGATTTGGCTATCCGCTGCCCAGGCCTTCTGCCCGGCGCCGGGCGGCCTGACATCCGTCGCGGTGCAGCGGGTGGTGGATGGCGATACGCTGCGCCTGAGCGATGGTCGCAATGTGCGCATGATCGGCTTGAATACGCCGGAGCTGGGCAAGCAAGGCCGTTCCGATGAGCCGTTCGCCGTGGCTGCGCGCAGGCGTCTCGAAGCCCTGGTGGCGGCGAGCGACGGGCAAGTCGCTTTACTGCCCGGTAAAGAAAGCAAAGACCGCTATGGTCGGACCCTGGCCCACGTCTACGGTGCCAACGGTGCCAACCTCGAAGCGCAAATGCTCGCCGAAGGCCTCGGTTTTCTGGTGGCGGTCCCTCCCAATGTCGATCTGGTCGGCTGTCAGCAAGCTGCGGAACGCAGCGCCCGCCAGGGCGGGCTCGGTGTGTGGCGTCAATCACCTGTACTGAAAGCGGATCAGATCAGCACGGCCGGTTTTGCTGTACTCAGCGGCCGTGTGAGCAAGGTTCAACGAAATCGTGGCGGCGTTTGGATCGAGTTGCAGGATTCGGTTGTATTACGCGTTGCACCCAATTTGCTCGCTCGCTTCGATACGGCCTCGCTTGAAAAACTCGAAGGCAGGCAAATCGAGGCGCGCGGCTGGGTACTGGATCGTTCGCGCCGCGGTGGGCTCAAGGAGGGGCAGGCGCGCTGGATGTTGCCGCTGACGGACCCAGCGATGCTTGAAGTGGTGCAGTGATAAAAAATTGTAGACATTTTTTGCGCTGATTGTGAACAGTCTATCCCTTGTGTTCCGCGGCTCTTGGCCAAAAGTCGTAGGGCAGGGCGGTTGACAGGGGTGACCGGTCAGTCTTGTGGGGATTTTGCGAGGCGCGTATCCTCGCTGACCAGTCTGTCCAACAGTAAAAGCGGAATGCCCACATGTCTGATCTGAAAACTGCCGCTCTCGAATATCACGCCAATCCTCGTCCAGGGAAGCTGAGCGTCGAGCTCACCAAGGCCACCGCTACCGCCCGCGACCTGTCGCTGGCCTACAGCCCCGGCGTAGCCGAACCAGTACGCGAAATCGCCCGCGATCCTGAACTGGCCTACAAATACACCGGCAAAGGCAACCTGGTTGCAGTCATTTCCGATGGCACCGCGATTCTCGGCCTGGGTAACCTCGGCCCATTGGCTTCCAAGCCAGTGATGGAAGGCAAGGGCGTTCTGTTCAAGCGCTTCGCCGGCATCGACGTCTTCGACATCGAAGTCGACTCCGAAAGCCCGCAAGCCTTCATCGACACCGTCAAGCGCATCTCCATCACGTTCGGTGGCATCAACCTGGAAGACATCAAGGCGCCTGAGTGCTTTGAGATCGAACGTGCTCTGATCGAGCAGTGCGACATTCCGGTTTTCCACGATGACCAGCACGGCACCGCAATCGTCACTGCGGCCGGCATGATCAACGCCCTGGAAATCGCCGGCAAAACCCTGCCGGAAGCCAAGATCGTCTGCCTGGGTGCCGGTGCGGCAGCCATCTCCTGCATGAAGTTGCTGGTGAGCATGGGCGCCAACATCGAAAACATCTACATGATCGACCGTACCGGCGTGATCCACTCCGGCCGTGACGATCTGAATCAGTACAAGGCTGTCTTCGCTCACGCGACCGACAAGCGCACCCTGGCTGACGCCTTGCAAGGCGCAGACGTGTTCGTCGGCCTGTCCGGCCCGAACCTGCTGAGCGCTGAAGGCCTGCTGTCGATGGCTGCCAACCCGATCGTGTTTGCTTGCTCGAACCCGGATCCGGAAATCTCCCCGGAACTGGCGCACGCTACCCGTAGCGACGTGATCATGGCCACCGGCCGTTCGGACTACCCGAACCAGGTCAATAACGTACTGGGCTTCCCGTTCATCTTCCGTGGTGCCCTGGACGTACGCGCCAAGCGCATCAACGAAGAAATGAAAGTGGCTGCGGCCAACGCCCTGCGCGAACTGGCCAAGCTCCCGGTTCCTCAGGAAGTGTGCGACGCCTACGGCGGCATCAAACTGGAATTCGGTCGTGAGTACATCATTCCGAAGCCAATGGATGCTCGCCTGATCACCCTGATCTCCGACGCCGTGGCCAAGGCTGCGATCGAGACGGGTGTGGCGACCCTGCCGTATCCGAAGAACTACCCGCTGAAAAGCGTGGATGACGTGTTTAACGGTTAAAAGCAGACGCCCATAAAAAAACCCAGCCAAGTGCTGGGTTTTTTTATGGGCTCAAGCTGCAAGCTACAAGCTGCAAGTAAAAGCGAAGGGCGCTCTGCTTTTGCTTTTTCTTGTGGCTTACAGCTTGAAGCTTGCCGCTGCTCCTCTAGAACAAATCGATTGGCGCCGCTTCGTCCGCTGGCAGCGGGCTGCCTGGTGCATTGCCGTTGCCCAGTTCATTCACCGACGGTGGCGTGTCTTCGGCCTTGAACAGTTCGAAATAAGCCCCCGGCGTGCCTGGAGTCGCCGCACGGCCGCTGACCGGGTCGACCCGCAGGCTCAGGATGCCTTCCGGTTCTGGTTGCGTATGAGGCGGCAGGTCTTTGAGCGCGGCGCCCATGTAGTTCATCCAGATTGGCAGCGCGACAGTACCACCGAATTCCTTGCGGCCCAAGCTTTCGGGCTGGTCGAAACCGGTCCAGACCGTGGTCACGTAATCGGCGTTGTAGCCGGAGAACCAGGCGTCCTTGGATTCGTTGGTGGTGCCGGTCTTGCCGGCAATGTCGCTGCGGCCAAGGGCCAGGGCGCGGCGGCCGGTGCCGAGTTTGATCACATCCTCAAGCATGCTGTTGAGAATGTAGGTAGTGCGGCCATCGACGATACGTTCAGCCACAGCGGGTGTCTGAGGCGCCGGTTGGGTGGTCAGTGCTTCGCCTGGCGTGGCGTTGACCGTAAAGGCCTCGGCGACTGGCGCAGCGATGCCATCGCTGGCGACGCCACCCTTCGGAACGCTCGGCGGATTGGCGACAAACAGCGTATCGCCATTGCGGCTTTCGACCTTGTCGATGATGTACGGGGTGATCTTGTAGCCACCGTTGGCGAAAGTGCTCCAGCCGGTAGCGATTTCCATCGGGGTCAGGGTGGCGGTGCCGAGGGCCAGGGACAGGTTGCGCGGCAAGTCCTGTTTGTTGAAACCGAACTTGCTGATGTAGTCGATGGTGCGGTCGACGCCCAGAGCTTGCAGCAGGCGGATCGACACCAGGTTGCGCGACTTGTACAACGCTTCGCGCAGGCGGATCGGGCCGAGGAAGGTGTTGGTGTCGTTTTTCGGACGCCAGACCTTGTCCAGGTACTCATCGACGAACACGATCGGTGCGTCGTTCACCAGGCTGGCGGCGGTATAGCCGTTATCCAGCGCGGCGCTGTAGACGAATGGCTTGAAGCTCGAACCCGGCTGGCGCTTGGCCTGCAATGCCCGGTTGTAGTTGCTCTGCTCGAAGGCAAAGCCGCCGACCAGCGAGCGGATCGCGCCGTTCTGTGGGTCGAGGGATACCAGCGCGCCCTGGGCTTGCGGGATCTGGCTGAACTTCAACGAGTTGTCCGGCTGGCGCTGAACGCGAATCAGGTCGCCGACCTGGGCTACATCCGACGGCTGCTTCGGATTGGGTCCCATGCTGTTGGTGTTCAGGAACGGGCGAGCCCACTTCATGGTGTCCCAGTTCACATGCTCGGTGCCGGTTCGAGTCAGGACCTGCAGGCCGTTCTTGTCGACCTGGGTGACGATGGCCGGCTCAAGGCTGCTGATGGTGCGCTGCTTGGTCAGTTCGGTGGCCCACGCCTCGCGGGTCTTGCCCGGCAGGCGCGATTCAGGGCCGCGATAGCCATGACGCTGATCGTAGGTCATCAGGCCTTCGTGGAGGGCGGTGTTGGCCATTTCCTGAAGGTTGCTCGGCACCGTGGTGGTGACGCGGAAACCTTCGGTGTACGCGTCGCTGCCATAGCGACCGACCATTTCGGCACGAGCCATTTCGGCGATGTAAGGGGCGTTCACTTCCGGTGTCGGCACGTGGTAGCTGGCGTTCAGCGGTTCGTTGATCGCGGCGGTGTAATCGGCTTCGGTGATTTTTCCGAGCTTGTACATGCGCCCCAGGATCCAGTCACGACGCTCCTTGCTGCGTGCCGGGTTGGCGAGCGGGTTGAAGCGTGACGGGGCTTTTGGCAGGCCGGCGATCATTGCCATCTGCGCCAGGCTGACGTCACGAATCGACTTGCCATAGTAAACCTGCGCCGCCGCCTCGATGCCGTAGGCGCGGTTGCCCAGATAGATCTTGTTGACGTACAGCTCGAGGATTTCGTCCTTGGTCAGCTGCCGTTCGATCTGCAAGGCCAGGAGGATTTCAGTGGTTTTGCGCGAAAAGCTGCGCTCGCTGGTCAGGAAGAAGTTCTTCGCTACCTGCATGGTGATGGTGCTGCCGCCGGACTGGATGTGACCGCTTTTGACCAACTGGGTGGCGGCCCGCATCAGGCTGCTGGGGTCGACGCCATAGTGATTGGCGAAGTTATCGTCTTCAGCACTTAGTAACGCATTGATGAAGTTGGGGGGAATGTCGGCGAAACGGATAGGAGTGCGGCGCATTTCGCCAAACTCTGCGATCAACTTGTTGTCGCTGCTGTAGACCCGCAATGGAATCTGCAACTGGATGCTTCTCAGCGCCTCCACCGACGGCAAACCGGGGCTAAGGTAAAGAAACGCCCCGCTCAGACCCAGAAGCAGTCCGCAGAAAACCGCGACGATGGACCAACCGAAAAATTTCAGCAGACGAATCAAGGCTTTTGGATATCCAGGGCAAAAAATGAATTAGGCATCAGGGTTCAGGCTAAAGGAAAACGACCCGCGCTTGAGAAAAACCGGAAAAAAACGCTGGGCATTATAAGCATTTTTCCACCGCAGGCGTCATTGAAGGCTGCTGTCAAGACGGGTGGATGGAACGCAACACACATTACAGAGTCCGTAACTCACGGATAGTCATAGGGAATTGCTAGTGCCAGGACTCTTCAACAAAAAAGCCAATACGCTTTTGGGTATCGACATCAGCTCCACATCGGTAAAACTTCTTGAACTGAGCCGTCATGGCGAGCGCTATCGGGTCGAGGCCTATGCGGTCGAACCGCTGCCTGCCAACGTGGTTGTCGAGAAAAACATCGCCGAACTCGAAGGTGTGGGCCAGGCGCTCACCCGTGTTCTGATCAAGGCCAGAACCAGCCTCAAGAACGTCGCCGTGGCCGTTTCCGGATCGGCGGTGATTACCAAGACCATCGAAATGGATGCCGGTCTTTCCGATGACGAGATGGAAAACCAGCTGAAGATCGAGGCCGATCAGTACATCCCTTATCCCTTGGACGAAGTCGCCATCGACTTCGAGGTTCAGGGTGCATCAGCACGCAACCCCGAGCGGGTCAGCGTGCTGCTCGCGGCCTGTCGCAAGGAGAACGTAGAAGTCCGTGAAGCGGCGCTGACCCTGGCCGGCCTGACCGCCCGTGTGGTCGACGTGGAGGCCTATGCCCTGGAGCGATCCTTCGGCCTGCTGGTGAATCGATCGGCAATCTCCGAGGGAGGGCTGGTGGCGGTGGTCGACATCGGCGCCACCATGACCACCCTGAGCGTGCTGCTCGACGGGCGAATCATCTACACCCGTGAACAATTGTTCGGCGGTCGACAATTGACCGAAGAGATACAGCGTCGGTATGGCCTGACCGTTGAGCAGGCAGGGCTGGCGAAGAAGCAGGGCGGGTTGCCTGACGATTACATCAGTGAAGTGTTGCAGCCGTTTCGCGAGGCATTGGTGCAGCAGGTTTCGCGTTCATTGCAGTTTTTCTTTGCCTCCGGTCAATACCACCCGGTCGACCACATTTTGTTGGCGGGCGGTACGGCGTCTGTCTCCGGACTGGATCGGTTGATCGAGCAGCAATTGGGCACACCGACGCAGGTGGCCAATCCGTTTGCCGACATGGCGCTGAGCAGCAAGGTCAACGCTTCGGCACTGGCCAATGACGCGCCGGCCCTGATGATCGCCTGCGGGCTCGCCCTCAGGAGTTTCGACTGATGGCGCGGATCAATCTTTTACCCTGGCGCGAGGAGCAGCGTGAAAGGCGCCGCAAGCGGTTTTTACTGATTCTGGTCGGCGCACTGGCAGGGGCGGTTGGCGCTGTATTGATCGCAAATCAGGCGATCAATAACGCCATCGATCGGCAGATTGCTCGCAACGATTACATTGGCAAGCAGATCGTCGTGGTCGATGAGCGGATCAAGCAGATCAGTGATCTTAAGGTTCGTCGCCAGCAACTGGTCGAGCGCATGCGCATCATTCAGGACCTGCAGGGCAACCGGCCGATCAGTGGGCGAATGTTTGATCAGTTGGCGCGGACCCAGCCTGAAGGGGTCTATTTCACCGAAGTAAAAATGGCTGGCAAGACCCTGTCCATTACCGGTGCGGCAGAATCCAATAACCGTGTTTCCGACCTGATGCGCAATCTGGATGCCTCCGACTGGTTCGACGCGCCCAGCCTGACGGAAGTGAAGGCAACCACCGCCGGCCAACTGGACCAGGCCAACGTCTTCCAGTTGACCGTTCGTCAGACTCAGCCTGCAGCCCTGGAGGACGGAAAATGAGTCTGTCCGAATGGTTCGAAGGCTTGCGCAAGATCGACATCAACGATCTGGACACCAGCAACATCGGTTCCTGGCCGCCCGCGATCAAGGTCGTAGTGGGTGCACTGCTCATGGTTCTGGTATTGGCAGTTGGTTACAGCTTTTCCACGAGCGAGCTTGAGAGTCGGCTCCATCTCAAGCGCGAGGAAGAATCGACCCTAAAGGAACAATTTGCCACCAAGGCCCATACGGCGGCGAATCTGGAGCTGTACACCCAGCAGATGAAGGAAATGGAGAACTCCTTTGGCGTGCTGCTGCGGCAACTGCCCAGTGACACCGAAGTGCCCGGCCTGCTTGAAGACATCACCCGTACCGGTTTGGGCAGCGGCCTGGAGTTTGAAGAGATCAAACTGTTGCCGGAAGTCACCCAGCCGTTCTACATCGAACTGCCGATCCAGATTACCGTCACCGGCGCCTATCACGACTTGGCCACTTTCGTCAGCGGTGTAGCCGGTCTGCCGCGCATCGTCACTTTGCATGATTTTGACCTGGCGCCGGCAAATCCCGACGGCGGGCCGAAGTTACGCATGAGCGTCCTGGCCAAGACCTATCGCTATAACGACAAGGGGTTGCACCCATGAGCCCGATTCGTGTCTTTTCGATGGTCGTGGCGTTGGTCGTCCTGGCCGGTTGTGGTGGCAGCGATGACTTCAGTGATCTCGATGCTTACATGAACGAAATGCGCCTGCAGGCGCCGGGCAAGATTGAACCAACGCCGACATTCCGGTCTTACCCGGCATTCACTTATAACGCCGCCAACCTGCGCAGTCCGTTTTCCCCGCAACTCAGAATCGACCAGGCCGGGCAGAGACACGGCTCGCGCAACGTCAAGCCCGACCCCAATCGGGTCAGGCAATACCTCGAAGGTTTCAACATCGAGCAGTTTGAAATGGTCGGCACGATCGCCAATACGACAGGCTCCTTTGCGCTGCTGCGCGGGGCCGGCGGGGTACATCGGCTGAAAGTCGGAGATTACCTGGGGCGCAACGATGGTCGGATCGTCGCCATCAGTGCCTCGCAAGTCGATGTGGTCGAAATCGTCCCCGACGGCGAAGGTGCCTGGCTGGAAAGGCCGCGGACCATTCCTTTGAAAGAACACACATAGTGGAACTCGAATGATGAACAGGATTTTCTCCACCCTCGGAGTGTCGCTATGGATAGCGCTGCTGTCGCCGATGGTACAAGCGGCCAACCTCAAGGCGCTGGATGTCGCCGCGCTGCCTGGGGACCGCGTCGAGTTAAAGCCGGCGTTCGATGAACAACCTCCGATGCCCCATGGCTATACGACGGAGTCCCCTGCGCGGATCGCGCTGGACTTGCCCGGTGTCGTCAGTCAGCTGGCGAACAAAACGCGCGATCTGGGCAGTGGCAATGCCCGAAGTGCGACGGTGGTCGAAGCCAAGGATCGCACGCGGCTGATCATCAATCTGACCCAGTTGACCCCTTACAACGCACGGGTCGAAGGCAACAACTTGTTTGTGGTGGTGGGCCAGGGCGCCAAAAGTACGACATCCAGGCCGCCAGCCGCTGTGGCCCCGTCGCGTGCACTTGCGCCGACGACGAAGGCCATTCGCGCAGTGGATTTTCAGCGCGGCACCCAGGGCGAAGGCAATGTGGTGATCGATTTGTCGGACCCATCCATTGCGCCAGACATTCAGGAGCGTGATGGCAAGATCGTCCTGAGTTTCGCCAGGACCCGATTGCCTGAACCACTGCGCGTACGCCTGGACGTCAAGGACTTCGCCACGCCGGTACAGTTCGTCAATGCCGGCGCCACAGGTGACAGGGCCACGATCACGATCGAACCCAGCGGTGCCTTCGACTATTCGACCTATCAGACCGACAACAAGCTGACCGTCAGCATTCGCCCGATGTCCGTCAATGACCTGCAAAAGCGCAATGCCGACCGCTACGCCTACAGCGGTGAAAAGCTCTCGCTGAACTTCCAGGACATTGATGTGCGCTCGGTACTGCAACTGATCGCCGACTTCACCAATCTTAATCTGGTGGCCAGTGACACGGTGCAAGGGGGCATCACCCTGCGTTTGCAAAACGTGCCCTGGGATCAGGCGTTGGACCTGGTGTTGAAAACCAAGGGGTTGGACAAGCGCAAGATCGGTAACGTCCTGCTGGTGGCGCCGGCCGATGAAATCGCCGCTCGGGAGCGTCAGGAGCTGGAGTCGCAGAAGCAGATCGAGGAGCTGGCGCCATTGCGGCGCGAATTGCTTCAGGTCAATTACGCCAAGGCGGCCGATATCGCCAAACTGTTCCAGTCGGTGACCAGCGCCGAGGCAAAGGTCGACGAACGGGGTTCGATCACTGTCGATGAGCGGACCAACAACATCATTGCCTACCAGACCCAGGATCGGCTCGATGAACTGCGTCGAATCGTGGCGCAGTTGGACATCCCGGTGCGACAGGTGATGATCGAGGCGCGTATCGTCGAAGCCAACGTCGACTATGACAAGAGCCTCGGGGTGCGCTGGGGTGGTTCGATCCAGAACAAAGGCAACTGGAACACATCCGGCGTCAGTAATGGTGCGAACGCTTCCACGACCATCGGCACGCCGGGAAGTACCAGTACCAATGCGCCGTTCGTCGACCTGGGTGCGGCGGGAAATACCTCGGGGATCGGCATCGCGTTCATCACCGATAACGTGCTGCTTGATCTGGAGCTGACGGCCATGGAAAAAACCGGCAACGGCGAAATCGTCTCGCAACCCAAGGTGGTCACGTCGGACAAAGAGACCGCCAAGATCCTCAAGGGCACTGAAATTCCCTATCAGGAAGCCAGTTCCAGCGGCGCTACCTCGGTGTCCTTCAAGGAGGCCTCGCTGTCGCTGGAAGTGACGCCGCAGATCACTCCGGACAACCGGATCATCATGGAGGTCAAGGTCACCAAGGACGAACCGGACTACCTGAACAAGGTGCAGGATGTGCCGCCCATCAAGAAAAATGAGGTCAACGCCAAGGTCCTGGTCAACGATGGCGAGACCATCGTCATTGGTGGCGTTTTCTCAAATACTCAAAGCAAGGTTGTAGATAAGGTGCCATTTCTTGGCGATGTGCCGTATCTTGGCCGCCTTTTCCGGCGTGACGTGGTTTCGGAGAAAAAATCCGAGCTGTTGGTGTTTCTCACACCGCGTATCATGAATAACCAGGCGATTGCTGTGAGTCGTTGATTCTGTGCGAAATTTGATTCTTGTAGGACCGATGGGGGCTGGAAAAAGCACCATCGGCCGGTTGCTGGCCAAAGAGCTGCGCTTGCCATTCAAAGATTCCGATAAGGAAATTGAATTACGCACGGGCGCCAATATCCCATGGATCTTCGACAAGGAAGGCGAACCGGGCTTTCGTGACCGCGAGCAGGCAATGATTGCCGAACTCTGCGATTACGACGGTGTGGTGCTGGCGACCGGCGGTGGCGCAGTCATGCGCGAAGCCAATCGCCGGGCGCTGCATGCCGGCGGACGTGTGGTCTATCTGCATGCCTCTGTCGAGCAGCAGGTCGGTCGTACGTCCCGCGATCGCAATCGGCCCCTGTTGCGCACCGCCGATCCGGCCAAGACCCTTCGGGATTTGCTGGCTATCCGTGATCCGCTTTATCGGGAAATCGCCGATCTGGTGGTGGAAACCGATGAGCGGCCGCCGCGAATGGTTGTACTCGATATTCTCGAACGCTTGCAGCAGCTGCCTCCCCGTTAATAGGCAGCGCGAAATGCGCTATCCTCGGCGTCCTGCCACGACCGCTCAAGGTTGTGGCGAACGGTTTGACAGCGGCGTCACACCAGCAGAGGCCGTGGACATTTGTTAACTCAAGGCAGGATGCCTGATTCCATCTTCACTGTGGGGACACATGCAGACACTCAAGGTCGATCTAGGCGAGCGCAGCTACCCGATTCATATTGGCGAAGGTTTGTTGGATCAGCCCGAGCTGCTGGCCCCGCATATCCGCGGACGGCAAGTGGCCATCGTCTCCAACGAAACCGTTGCGCCGCTCTATCTCGAACGTCTGACCCGCAGCCTCGCGCAGTTCTCGGTGATCTCCGTGGTGCTGCCCGACGGTGAGGCCTTCAAGACCTGGGAAACCCTGCAACTGATTTTCGATGGTCTGCTGACCGCGCGGCACGACCGCCGCACTACAGTGATCGCCCTCGGTGGCGGCGTGATCGGCGACATGGCCGGTTTTGCGGCCGCCTGCTACCAGCGCGGCGTCGATTTCATCCAGGTCCCGACCACCTTGCTGTCGCAAGTCGACTCTTCGGTGGGTGGCAAGACCGGCATCAATCACCCGCTGGGCAAGAACATGGTCGGCGCTTTCTACCAGCCGAACGTGGTACTGATCGATACTGCTTCCCTCAAGACCCTGCCTCCCCGCGAGCTGTCCGCCGGTCTGGCCGAAGTCATCAAGTACGGACTGATCTGCGATGAGCCGTTCCTGACCTGGCTCGAAGATAACGTCGATCGGTTGCGCAATCTTGATCAACAAGCGCTGACTTATGCCATCGAGCGCTCCTGCGCAGCCAAGGCGGCGGTTGTCGGGGCTGACGAAAAAGAGACCGGTGTGCGTGCCACGCTCAACCTGGGGCATACCTTTGGTCACGCCATCGAAACCCATATGGGTTACGGTGTCTGGCTGCATGGCGAAGCGGTTGCCGCTGGCACCGTGATGGCGTTGGAAATGTCCGCACGCTTGGGCTGGATCAGCGAACAGGACCGCGACCGTGGCATTCGCCTGTTCCAGCGCGCCGGCCTGCCGGTCATCCCGCCTGAAGAGATGAGCGAAGCCGATTTCCTCGAACACATGGCAATTGATAAAAAAGTGATCGACGGTCGATTGCGCCTGGTGCTGCTGCGCCGCATGGGCGAAGCGGTGGTGACCGACGATTATCCGAAAGAGGTTCTACAGGCCACGCTGGGAGCGGATTACCGCGCCCTGGCTCAGCTTAAAGGTTAATAAGAACGCGATGACTAGTTTGCATGCCGACGAGGCTTTCCTCGGCCATTACCAGTTGAGTCATGACCCTTTTGCTCCACGGGTGCCTGGCTTCAAATTTTTCCCGGCCCAGCGCAAACCGGTGCTGGGGCAGTTGCACCACCTGGCGCGCTACAGCCAGTTGCTGCTGGTAGTCACTGGCCCGCAAGGCAGTGGCAAGACCCTGCTGCGTCAGGCCCTGGTGGCCAGCACCAACAAGCAGTCGGTGCAGAGCGTGGTGGTTTCCGCCCGTGGCGCTGGGGATTCGGCTGGCGTACTGCGTCAGGTCGCCCAAGCGCTGGACATTGCCCAGGCGGAGGTCGGTGCCATTCTGGATCAGGTGGTGCAGCTCGCTCTCACGGGGCAGGAAGTCTATTTGCTGGTGGATGATGCCGAGCAGCTCGACGAGTCTGCCCTCGAAGCCTTGATGGCGCTGGCCGCCGGTGCGCCGGAAGGTCGTCCGCATGTGTTCCTGTTCGGCGAGTCGTCGTTCATTGCCCAGCTTGAGGCTTTGCATCTCGAAGAAGAGCGCTTCCACGTCATCGAGTTGCAGCCTTACACCGAAGAAGAAACCCGCGAATATCTGGAGCAGCGTCTTGAGGGCGCGGGTCGGGGTATCGAACTTTTCACCGCGGATCAGATCTCTGATATTCACGAAAGCTCCGACGGTTGGCCTGGCAACATCAACCAGGTCGCCCGCGATGCAATGATCGAAGCCATGATTGCCAGCCGCTCAGCGGTCAAGCGTCCAAGTATGGGGTTCAATATGCCGAAGAAACACGTATTGGCGATTTCCGCCGTCGTCGTGGTCGCGGTAGCCGCCGCCTGGCTGATGCCGGGTCGCAGCAAAGCACCGACCACGGGGGCACCCGCCAACGAACAGGCGCAATTGCCGCTCGGCCAGGGTTCGTCGAACGGTGGCGCACCGGCCGTCGAATTCGCCGGCAACACGCAGCCGATGCCACTGCCGTTGGTCGGTAATTCGCAACCGGTTATGCGTGGCCCGCTCGCCGAAGCCGCCGGTGGCATCACCGAGGGCGACGATGGCGTGCCGGTGGAAGGCTCCAGCGCAACGCCACCGACCGTGACCACGATCGCGCCGCCTGAGGGGGCTCCGGCTGGTCCGGCGCCAACGCCAACGCCAACTCCAGCGGCCAAGCCGACACCAGCGCCGACTCAGGTCGCTACCGCCAAGCCAGCACCGGTTCCGGCTCCGGCTCCGGCTCCTGCCGCCAAGCCTGCTCCGGCACCAGCCAAACCGGCCGTTGCCGCTGCTGCCAAGCCTGCCGAGAAGCCGGTCACCGCGACCAAGGCCGCCGGCGGTACCTGGTACGCCGGTCAGGCGCCGGGCAATTACGTGGTACAAATCCTCGGCACCAGCTCCGAGACGACCGCGCAAAGCTTCGTCAAAGAGCAGGGCGGCGAGTACCGTTATTTCAAGAAAGTCCTCAACGGCAAACCGCTTTACGTCATCACTTACGGTAGCTTCGCCAGCCGCGATGCAGCTGTTACCGCCATCAAGGCCTTGCCAGCGAAGGTTCAGGCTGGTAAACCTTGGCCACGCTCTGTCGCCAGTGTCCAACAGGAACTGGCAACAGCTCGCTGAAGATTCGGCGGCCTTACCCAGGCCGCCTCTCTCCCGGCACCTCAAAATTTCTGCAACGCATGCGTCCTTCGGGGCGCGTGCGTTGTGGTGTCTGCGTCACAGTAGTCTTTGAGTCGTTGCGGTCAAAATTAAAAAAGTTTTGACTAGCACAGCAGATCGCTTTAAACCTTTCACAAATGCGACATAGATTTGCGACATTTCGTCGTCAAATTTGTGAGGCCAAGTGTCGGTGTGTACAATGACCTCCCTTTTGCCCCCGCAAAGCTGGCGTACGTTCGGCGCGGATGGCAAGTGGTTGAATTGAAAAGAAATTTGCCTTGTTAAGAGGCAGCCTGGTGAGAAAGTGTCTATGAAAGCAGGTCTGTACCAACCAGATGAATTCAAGGATAACTGCGGTTTCGGCCTGATAGCCCATATGCAGGGCGAGCCCAGTCATACCCTTTTGCAAACGGCCATCGAGGCCCTGACCTGCATGACCCACCGCGGTGGGATTAATGCCGACGGCAAGACCGGTGACGGTTGCGGTCTGCTGATTCAAAAGCCGGACGTGTTCCTGCGAGCCATCGCCCAGGAAACGTTCGGCGTCGAAATGCCCAAGCAATATGCCGTGGGCATGGTCTTCTTCAACCAGGACCCGGTCAAAGCCGAAGCCGCTCGCGCGAACATGAACCGCGAGATTCTGGCCGCCGGCCTGCAATTGGTCGGCTGGCGCAAAGTGCCGATCGACACCAGCGTCCTCGGCCGCCTGGCCCTTGAGCGCCTGCCGCAGATCGAGCAAGTGTTCATCGGCGGTGAAGGCCTGAGCGACCAGGAAATGGCGATCAAGCTGTTCAGTTCGCGTCGTAAATCGTCCGTGGCCAACGCTGCCGACGTCGATCACTACATCTGCAGCTTTTCCCACAAGACCATCATTTACAAAGGCCTGATGATGCCGGCGGATCTGACCGCCTTCTATCCAGACCTGAGCGATGAGCGCCTGAAAACCGCAATCTGCGTGTTCCACCAGCGCTTCTCCACCAATACCCTGCCGAAATGGCCGCTGGCTCAACCGTTCCGCTTCCTGGCGCACAACGGCGAGATCAACACCATCACCGGCAACCGCAACTGGGCCGTGGCCCGTCGCACCAAGTTCGCCAACGACCTGATGCCCGATCTCGAAGAGCTCGGTCCGCTGGTCAACCGTGTCGGCTCCGACTCCTCCAGCATGGACAACATGCTCGAGCTGATGGTCACCGGTGGCATCGACCTGTTCCGTGGTGTGCGGATGATCATTCCGCCTGCGTGGCAGAACGTCGAAACCATGGACCCGGATCTGCGTGCGTTCTACGAATACAACTCGATGCACATGGAACCGTGGGACGGTCCGGCCGGCGTGGTAATGACCGACGGTCGCTACGCGGTGTGCCTGCTCGACCGTAACGGTCTGCGTCCGGCGCGTTGGGTCACCACCAAGAACGGTTTCATCACCCTGGCTTCGGAAATCGGTGTCTGGAACTACCAGCCTGAAGACGTGATCGCCAAAGGTCGCGTTGGCCCGGGCCAGATCTTTGCCGTGGACACCGAAACCGGTCAGATCCTCGATACCGATGCGATCGACAACCGCCTGAAGTCCCGTCATCCGTACAAGCAATGGCTGCGCAAGAATGCCCTGCGCATCCAGGCGACCATGGAAGACAACGACCACGGTTCGGCGTTCTACGACGTCGATCAGCTCAAGCAATACATGAAGATGTACCAGGTCACGTTCGAAGAGCGCGACCAGGTGCTGCGTCCGCTCGGCGAACAAGGCTACGAAGCCGTGGGTTCCATGGGCGACGATACGCCGATGGCCGTGCTGTCCCAGCGCGTGCGTACGCCGTACGACTATTTCCGCCAGCAGTTCGCGCAGGTCACCAACCCGCCGATCGACCCGCTGCGTGAAGCCATCGTCATGTCGCTGGAGATCTGCCTCGGTGCCGAGCGCAACATCTTCCAGGAGTCGCCGGAACACGCTTCGCGCGTGATCCTCAGCTCGCCGGTCATTTCCCCGGCCAAATGGCGCTCGCTGATGAACCTCGATCGTCCGGGCTTCGAGCGCGCGATCATCGACCTCAACTACGACGAGAGCGTCGGCCTCGAAGCGGCGATTCGCAACGTTGCCGATCAGGCTGAAGAAGCCGTGCGCGCCGGTCGTACCCAGGTCGTGCTGAGCGACCGTCACATTGCCCCGGGCAAGTTGCCGATCCACGCTTCCCTGGCCACCGGCGCGGTACACCACCGCCTGACCGAAAAAGGCCTGCGCTGCGACTCCAACATCCTGGTGGAAACCGCGACCGCTCGCGATCCGCATCACTTCGCAGTGCTGATCGGTTTCGGCGCCTCTGCCGTTTATCCGTTCCTGGCTTATGAAGTGCTGGGCGATCTGATCCGGACCGGTGAAGTACTGGGTGACCTCTATGAGGTGTTCAAGAACTACCGGAAGGGCATTACCAAAGGCCTGCTCAAGATCCTGTCGAAGATGGGCATTTCGACCATCACCTCGTACCGTGGTGCGCAGCTGTTCGAAGCCATCGGCCTGTCCGAGGAAGTCTGCAATCTGAGCTTCAAGGGCGTACCGAGCCGCATCAAGGGTGCGCGTTTCGTCGACATCGAAGCCGAGCAGAAAGCCCTGGCCACCGAAGCCTGGAGCCCGCGCAAGCCGATCCAGCAGGGCGGCCTGCTGAAGTTCGTCCACGGTGGCGAATATCACGCGTACAACCCGGACGTGGTCAACACCTTGCAAGCCGCGGTGCAGCAGGGCGACTACAGCAAGTTCAAGGAATACACCTCGCTGGTGGACAACCGACCGGTGTCGATGATCCGTGACTTGCTCAAAGTCAAAACCCTCGACACGCCGCTGGACATGAGTGAGATCGAACCGCTGGAATCGGTACTCAAGCGCTTCGACTCCGCCGGCATCTCGCTGGGCGCCCTGTCGCCGGAAGCTCACGAAGCCCTGGCCGAAGCCATGAACCGCCTCGGTGCGCGTTCCAACTCCGGCGAAGGCGGCGAAGACCCGGCGCGCTACGGCACCATCAAGAGTTCGAAAATCAAGCAGGTTGCCACTGGCCGTTTCGGTGTGACCCCGGAGTACCTGGTCAACGCCGAAGTGCTGCAGATCAAGGTCGCCCAGGGCGCCAAGCCCGGCGAAGGTGGTCAATTGCCAGGCGGCAAGGTCAACGGTCTGATCGCCAAGCTGCGTTACGCGGTACCAGGCGTGACCCTGATTTCGCCACCGCCGCACCACGACATCTACTCGATCGAAGACTTGTCGCAGCTGATTTTCGACCTGAAACAAGTCAATCCGAAGGCGCTGGTCTCGGTGAAGCTGGTAGCGGAAGCGGGCGTCGGTACCATTGCTGCCGGTGTGGCCAAGGCCTATGCCGACCTGATCACCATTTCCGGCTACGACGGCGGCACCGGTGCTTCGCCGCTGACCTCGATCAAATACGCGGGCGCTCCGTGGGAACTCGGCCTGGCCGAAACTCACCAGACCCTGCGTGGCAATGACCTGCGCGGCAAGGTTCGCGTGCAGACCGACGGCGGCCTGAAAACCGGCCTCGACGTGATCAAGGCTGCGATCCTCGGCGCTGAAAGCTTCGGCTTCGGCACCGCGCCGATGATCGCCTTGGGGTGCAAATACCTGCGCATCTGCCACCTGAACAACTGCGCCACTGGCGTTGCGACTCAGAACGAGAAGCTGCGCAAGGATCACTACATCGGCACCGTCGACATGGTGGTGAACTTCTTCACCTACGTCGCCGAAGAAACCCGTGAGTGGCTGGCCAAGCTGGGCGTGCGCTCCCTTGAAGAGCTGATCGGCCGTACCGATCTGCTGGATGTACTCGAAGGCCAGACCGCCAAGCAGCATCACCTGGACCTGACCCCGTTGCTGGGCAGCGATCACGTGCCGGCGGACAAGCCGCAGTTCTGTGGCGTCGAGCGCAACCCACCGTTCGACAAGGGCCTGCTGGCCGAGAAAATGGTCGACATGGCCACCTCGGCAATCAACGACCTGAGCGGCGCCGAATTCGAACTGGATATCTGCAACTGCGACCGCTCCATCGGCGCGCGGATCTCCGGCGAAATCGCCCGTAAGCACGGCAACCAGGGCATGGCCAACGCGCCTATCACCTTCCGCTTCAAGGGCACGGCTGGTCAGAGCTTTGGTGTGTGGAACGCCGGTGGCCTGAACATGTACCTGGAAGGCGATGCCAACGACTACGTCGGCAAAGGCATGACCGGCGGCAAACTGGTCATCGTTCCGCCGAAGGGCAGCGTCTACAAGACTCAGGACAGTGCCATCATCGGTAACACCTGCCTGTACGGCGCCACGGGTGGCAAGCTGTTCGCCGCCGGCACCGCGGGTGAGCGTTTCGCCGTGCGTAACTCCGGTGCCCACACCGTGGTGGAAGGCACTGGCGATCACTGCTGCGAGTACATGACCGGTGGTTTCGTCTGCGTCTTGGGCAAGACCGGTTACAACTTCGGCTCTGGCATGACCGGCGGTTTCGCCTACGTGCTCGACCAGGACAACACTTTCGTTGACCGGGTTAACCACGAACTGGTGGAAATCCAGCGGATCAGCGGCGAGGCGATGGAAGCCTACCGTAGCCATCTGCAACGCGTGCTGAACGAGTACGTCGAGGAAACCGACAGCGAGTGGGGTCGTGAACTCGCCGAGAACCTCGATGATTACGTGCGCCGTTTCTGGCTGGTCAAGCCCAAGGCTGCCACCCTGAAATCGTTGCTTTCCAGCACCCGTGCCAACCCGCAGTGATATGCGCCTGAAGAGTTTGATGAGGTTTTAACAATGGCTGAACGTCTGAATAATGACTTCCAGTTCATCGAGGTCGGGCGCAAGGATCCGAAGAAGAAACTGTTGCGTCAACGCAAGAAAGAGTTCGTGGAGATCTACGAACCGTTCAAACCCCAGCAGTCGGCCGACCAGGCCCACCGCTGCCTGGGCTGCGGTAACCCGTATTGTGAATGGAAGTGCCCGGTGCACAACTTCATTCCCAACTGGCTGAAACTGGTGGCCGAGGGCAACATCCTCGCCGCCGCCGAGCTGTCGCACCAGACCAACACCCTGCCGGAAGTCTGCGGCCGGGTGTGCCCGCAGGACCGGCTGTGCGAGGGTGCCTGCACCCTCAACGACGGTTTTGGCGCGGTGACCATCGGTTCGGTGGAGAAGTACATCACCGACACCGCGTTCGCCATGGGCTGGCGCCCGGACATGTCCAGGGTCAAACCGACCGGCAAGCGTGTCGCCATCATCGGGGCAGGTCCTGCGGGCCTGGGCTGTGCCGACGTGCTGGTGCGCGGTGGCGTGACGCCGGTGGTGTTCGACAAGAACCCGGAAATCGGCGGCCTGCTGACCTTCGGTATCCCCGAGTTCAAGCTGGAAAAGACCGTGCTGAGCAATCGCCGCGAAGTCTTCACCGGCATGGGCATCGAGTTCCGCCTCAACACCGAGGTGGGCAAGGATGTGACCATGGAGCAACTGCTCGAAGAATACGATGCCGTATTCATGGGCATGGGCACCTACACCTACATGAAAGGCGGCTTTGCCGGTGAGGATCTGCCGGGCGTGTATGACGCGCTGGATTTCCTGATCGCCAACGTCAACCGCAACCTGGGCTTTGAAAAGTCGCCGGAAGATTTCGTCGACATGAAAGGCAAGAAGGTCGTGGTACTCGGTGGTGGCGACACGGCCATGGACTGCAACCGGACATCGATCCGCCAGGGTGCCAAATCGGTGACCTGTGCCTATCGTCGTGACGAAGCGAACATGCCGGGCTCGCGCAAAGAGGTGAAGAACGCCAAGGAAGAAGGCGTGAAATTCCTCTACAACCGCCAGCCGATCGCTATCGTCGGTGAAGACAAGGTCGAAGGCGTGAAGGTGGTCGAGACCCGTCTCGGCGAACCGGACGCCCGTGGCCGTCGCAGCCCCGAGCCGATCCCGGGTTCCGAAGAGATCATCCCGGCAGACGCCGTGGTCATCGCCTTCGGTTTCCGCCCGAGCCCGGCGCCGTGGTTCGAGCAGTTCAGCATCCAGACCGACAGCCAGGGCCGCGTCGTGGCACCGGAACAAGGTCAGTACAAGCACCAGACCAGCAACCCGAAAATCTTCGCCGGTGGCGACATGGTGCGCGGTTCCGATCTGGTGGTGACGGCGATCTTCGAAGGCCGTAATGCGGCTGAAGGGATCCTGGATTATCTGGGTGTCTAAAGACACCAGCTTCAAGCTACAAGTTGCAAGCTACAAGTCACAGCGCTTGCGGCTTGCAGCTTGAAACTTGCAGCTGCTCCCCTGCGACCAATTGACCCGATAGACAAAAGGTGCGGCGCTTGCCGTGCCTTTTGCGTCGACCTCTGAGAAAATGCCCGCACTTTTTTTCCGGATGCCGACATGACTGCCCTGAAGAACGACCGTTTCCTGCGCGCACTGCTCAAGCAACCCGTAGACGTCACCCCTGTGTGGATGATGCGTCAAGCCGGCCGCTACCTGCCGGAATACCGCGCCAGCCGCGCCAAGGCCGGTGATTTCATGAGCCTGTGCATGAACCCGGCGTTCGCTTGCGAAGTCACGATGCAGCCGCTCGACCGTTATCCACAGCTGGATGCGGCGATCCTCTTCTCCGACATCCTCACCATTCCGGATGCCATGGGCCAAGGCCTGTACTTCGAAACCGGCGAAGGTCCGCGCTTCAAGAAAGTCGTCAGCACCCTGGCCGACATCGAAGCCCTGCCGATTCCCGATCCGCAGAAAGACCTGGGCTACGTGATGGACGCTGTCAGCACCATCCGCCGCGAACTCAATGGTCGTGTGCCGCTGATCGGCTTCTCCGGCAGCCCATGGACCCTGGCCACCTACATGGTCGAAGGCGGCTCGTCGAAAGACTTCCGCAAGACCAAGGCCATGCTCTACGACAACCCGCAAGCCATGCACCTGCTGCTGGATAAACTCGCGCAGTCGGTCACCAGCTACCTCAACGGCCAGATCATGGCTGGCGCGCAAGCGGTGCAGATTTTCGACACCTGGGGCGGCAACCTGTCGGCGGCGGCCTACCAGGAGTTCTCCCTGGCCTACATGCGCAAAATCGTCAGCGGCCTGATCCGCGAGCACGAAGGTCGCAAGGTGCCGGTGATCCTGTTCACCAAGAACGGCGGCCTGTGGCTGGAAAGCATCGCCGATGCTGGCGCTGACGCCTTGGGCCTGGACTGGACTTGCGATATCGGCAATGCACGTGAGCGCGTCGGCAGTAAAGTCGCACTGCAAGGCAACATGGACCCGACCGTGCTTTACGCCAAGCCTGAAGCGATTCGCGCCGAAGTCGGCCGCATCCTTGCCAGCTATGGCAAGGGAAGCGGCCACGTGTTCAACCTGGGCCATGGCATCACGCCGGAAGTCGATCCTGAGCATGCAGGTGCTTTCTTGCGCGCGGTGCATGAGTTGTCGGCGCAGTATCACGAGTAAACCTTTGAAGCTTTAGAAAAACCTGTCTGGCCCGCGCCGGGCAGGTTTTTTTATGTATTTAATCTTCGTGTTTAGTTGGGGTAGATTGCAGTGAGAAGCTTTTTCATCCGTTGTAGGATGGAGAAGTAGAGAGAATGTTCCCGCTGTTAGTAGAGACTTTCCCTACATAGAAAACTCATTCATCCAAGTAAGGTTTCGGACCCTTGCCCAGCCCGGTGCTGAGCAATATCGCAAACATCGGCGCCAGTAATTCGCGCCTTACTCTTCGATATGTAGTCCGGAATTCATGTGATGAAAAATACTTCTTACAAGGGAAGTGCGTTAGCTGTCTGCACTTCTTCAATGATCCTGTTATCGGCAATGTTGGCGTCTCAAGGTGCTTCTGCTCATGGCTATCTGGAAGTGCCGCCCTCGCGTGCGCTGCTTTGCCAGAAAGGCTTGAATACCAACTGTGGTGGTGCGCAATACGAACCGCAAAGTGTCGGTGAGACTTTTAAAGGTTTCCCGGCCGGTACGGGTGGTGCTCCGTTACAAGGGCCGGTAGACGGAAAAATTCCGAGTGGTGGTCACTCGTTGTTCTCCGCTCTGGACGCTCAGTCTGCTACCCGCTGGCATCTGACGGAAATCAAGGACCGCACGATCGATTTCCAATGGCACTACACGGCGGTGCACCCTGCGACCAAACATGAGTACTTCATTACCCGCAACGGCTGGAACCCGAACGAATCCCTCAAGCGCGCCACTTTCGAAAGCACGCCGTTCTGCACTGTCGACGGTGGCAATCAGAAACCATCCAACAGCGACAAACACAATTGCACCATCCCGGCCGACAAATCCGGTCAGCATGTGATTCTTGCAATCTGGACCGTCGGCGACACCGATGCAGCGTTTTACAACGCCACGGACGTGAACATTCTGGCGGAACCGGAGCTGCCGGGTGGCTGGTCCTCCGTGGGCAGCATTGCGCCTTCGACTCAGTTGCTGGTCGGCGACAAGGTCAAGGCCCGCGCATTCTCGGCCAACGGCGAAAACCCGCAATACAGCGTTGAAATTTCCATCGATAACGCTGAACAAGGTTTGCCGAACAACTGGTCGTTCAAGCTGGCAGAGGCCATCAACAAGGCTCACACCCTCATCCGCGCTGGCGTTCGTGATGAAAACGGCGCCATCGAACCGGTCAAGGGCAACAATAGCTTGTACGCTCAAAAAGAGAGCGGCGTAACCCGTTACGAAGTTCAGCTGGACATGAAAGAAGACGCTGCGGCGCGCATGTCGGTGGCTTCCCAGCAAGCCGAATACGTGTTGGAAAAAGGTCTGGTCAAGGTCGACTTCAGCATGATCTCCAACCGCCAGATGAACGTTGAAGCGACCTTGTTCGACGAGAAAAACAAGCCGGTCGGTTCTACGGCTGCGCGTGCGGAAAGCGGCATTACCAATCTCGTCATGGATGTTCGCAGTAATCCTGGCAAACATACCCTGACACTGGTCGGCACTACTCTGGATGGCCGTACCACCCGCCAGGATACCCAGACCACCAACCTGGCCGGTGAAGGCGCCGGTGCCGACTATGACTTTGTGTTCCCTGAAGGTCTCAGTGACTACAAGGCGGGCACCAAAGTGCTGCAACCGAAGACCAACGAAGTCTTTGAATGCAAGCCGTTCCCTGCATCGGGCTACTGCAAGCAATACAGCCCGACCGCCAACGGCTTTGAACCAGGCATTGGTGCGCACTGGCACATGGCCTGGGACAAGATTTAAGTCCGCGCCGTAGCACTTCGGGCAGCCCATGAAGGGTTGCCTGAAGGTTGAAATCCCTATTGAACATCGAGTAACCCGTCGTGAATTTTTCACTGAAGGTGGTGACCCTTTTCGTCCGGCAAATGCGTGTGGTTGGTCTGTTGGTTTTATCGGTGGGCTACGCCGTGTTTGTGGTGTGGCAGGAATGGCACTTTCGTGAGCTGCTACCTCGACCTTCATCGGTCGTAGCGGCGACGACACCCTCACCTGATCGTATGCCACTGGATGCGACAGGAGTGGCGATGGTGTTTGGTTTGGCGAGCGAGGCCACGCCGCAGGTCAGTGCCGAACCGTTCACCTTGCAGGCCAGTTTTGTCGTCAGCAATGGATTGTCCAAGGCGTTGCTGGCCGATGCTCAAGGTTCGCGTCTGTATCAAGTAGGCGAACGATTGCCGGGGGGAAGCGTTCTGCGTCGGGTCGAGGCTAATCAAGTGCTGTTATGGAACAAGGGCCGTGAAGAACGATTGACGCTGCAATCGCACGCCGCACCTTTCCTGCACCCATTCGAAGCCTCAGCCAACGTAAAGGCTCCAACCGCTTCCGCACGTTATCTACGCCCGCTCACTGGGCCGTCAGAGTGATCGAACCCATGAACAGTTTCATTGGCGCGCAATTCCTGCGCGCCATGCTTCTTCTTGCCGTGCTGTCAGCAGCGACCTTGCCGGGCACGTTGCAGGCCGAGGAAGAGAAATGGCAGTTGGCGATGAACAACGCCGAGTTGCGCGACATCGTCGAAGAAATTTCGTCCATTCTCGGGACTACCGTGGTGCTGGACCCGAGAGTCTCCGGGCGCATTACCGTCATGTCGCGCCAGGCCCTTGATCGCGAAGGCGTTCGCCGGTTGTTCTATTCGGTACTCGATGCCCACAACTTCACGGTGATCGACGAGGGTGACCGGATTCTGATTGCGCCAGTGGCAGAAGCTAAAACCCGTGCCGGCAGCGGTTCCGCAAAAAACGTCACCGCCTCGCAATTTGTCACCCGGGTCATCGAGCTCAATACCAGCAGCGCCGCAGACATCGCCGGGCTGGTGCGACCGCTGATCTCGGTCAATGGCTATGTCGGCCCGTCAGTGTCGGCCAATGCGCTGGTGGTGACGGACACGGCCGCCAATGTTCAACGCATTGCCCGAGTGGTTCGGCAACTGGACTCCGGGCAGGGCGACATGCACGCGGTGGTTCAATTGCAGCACGCCCAAGCCAGCGATGTGGCCTCGTTGATGGGGGCTTCTCTAGGCAAACGCAACGCCGACACCGCGATCCAGGTTCTGGCCGACAATCGGACCAACCGCCTGATCCTCATCGGCCCCCCGGCAGTCCGCCAACGCTTGACCGAGCTTGCTCGCGGTCTCGATGTCCGCGCCACGGCGAGTCCTGACAACGCCCGTGTGCTGCGCCTGCGCCATAGTGATGCCAGGCAACTGGCCGAGATTCTGGAATCCATGGGGCAGGGCACAAAGGCGCCTGCGACCCTTGCTGGCGTGAAGGAAACGTCCTCTGGCACGACTTTCATGATCAAGGCCGACGAAAGCCAGAATGCGCTGGTGCTGATTGCCGAGCCGGCGCAAGTCAAGATCATCGAAAGCATCGTGCGGCAGCTGGATCAGCCTCGGGCGCAAGTGCTGATCCATGCCGCCATCGTCGAAATTTCCGGGGACATCGCCGAAGCGGTGGGTGTGCAATGGGGCATTAACACCGGTGATGCCAAGGGTTTCATCAACTTCCCCGGCACGGATATTCCCATCGTCGGCGGACTGAAATTCGACGAGAAAAAATCGGCGCCGGAAGGCGCTATTCTGCAGCTGGGCGGTGACCGTTTCGGTGCGTTGATTTCAGCCCTGGCCAGTAACACCCGCAGCAATCTGCTCTCCACGCCGAGTCTTCTGACCCTGGATAATCAGGAAGCAGAAATCATCGTCGGTCAGAACGTACCGTTCAAAACCGGTTCCTACGCCACCAGCAGCAGCGGCGCGGATAATCCGTTCACCACGGTCGAACGCAAGGATGTGGGCATCAGCCTGAAGATCAAGCCTTATATCAACGACGGTTCGAGCTTGCGCCTGGAAGTCGAACAAGAGGTGTCGGACATCGCACCGTCGGTATCAGGCATTGATTCCTCTGACCTGATCACCAACAAACGGGCGCTCAAGAGCACCATCCTGGCCGACGATGGCGAAATCATCGTGATTGGCGGCCTGATCCGCGACAGCGTGCGCACCCAAAAAAGCGGGGTGCCGTTGTTGCGCGACATTCCTTACCTCGGCGCCCTGTTTCGCTGGACCCGGGATACCCAGACCAAAAGCAATCTGATGGTGTTCTTGCGGCCCACCATCGTGCGCAGCAAGGAAGATCTGGTCGACGTCAGCCAGCAGCGTTACAACGCGCTGCGAGACTTGAGCAAGCCGGGGGCACAGGGCAATAACTCGTTGCTGCTACCCGCCGATGCGCGTCAGTTGTTCGAGCCTGTGTCCGATGCGCCGCTGTTCGACTTGCGCCAACCGGCGCTCCGTACACCATGACGGCCTCGACCGTGGTTTGCGAGCCGCTGCCTTTCGGGTTTGCCCGCCGATTCGGCGTTCTGTTGGTACACGAAGGCGATGAGTGGACCTTGGTGATACGCAGCGATACGCCACTTACGGCCGTGGCCGAAGCGCGTCGCGTGTGTGGCCAGGATCTACGGGTGCGACTGCTGCAACCCGAGGTGTTTGCGGCTCGGCTGGCGGCTGCGTATCGCGAAGGGCAGAGCGCCGCCGAGCAGGTTGCACAAGGGCTGGACGAAGAGCTTGACCTGCTGAGCCTGGTGGACCAGGTACCGCAAACCGCCGACCTGCTGGAGCAACAGGGCGATGCGCCGATCATCCGCCTGATCAACGCGTTGCTCAGCGAGGCTGTACGCGAGCATGCGTCCGACGTGCATCTGGAAACCTTCGAGCAGTATCTGTCGGTGCGTATGCGCGTCGACGGGCAATTGCGCGAAATGCTTCGGCCAAGACGTGAATTGGCAACGCTGCTGGTGTCGCGGATCAAGGTCATGGCGCGGCTGGACATCGCGGAAAAACGGGTTCCCCAGGATGGACGGATGGCGCTGCGCTTGGCCGGGCACGAAGTGGATGTGCGGGTCTCGACGCTGCCGTCGGCGCATGGTGAACGGGTGGTGTTGCGCTTGCTAGACAAACAGGCCGGACGCCTGGATTTGCAGCGCTTGGGCATGCCGAACGACATCCTCGCGGCCTTGCGCCGATTGCTGGGCAAACCCCATGGCATCCTGCTGGTTACCGGACCCACCGGCTCCGGCAAAACCACCAGCCTGTATGCCGCGCTGAGCAGTCTGAACGATCAGACCCGCAACATTCTTACGGTCGAAGATCCCATCGAATACCACCTGCCGGGGATCGGCCAGATGCCGGTCAATCCAAAGGTCGACATGACTTTCGCCCGAGGTTTGCGGGCGATTTTGCGACAGGACCCGGACGTGGTGATGGTCGGTGAAATCCGCGACCGCGAGACCGCGGAAATTGCCGTCCAGGCTTCGCTGACCGGGCATTTGGTGCTTTCGACCTTGCACACCAACAGTGCTGTCGGCGCGGTGACGCGATTGGTGGACATGGGCGTCGATGCCTATCTGCTGGCGTCGTCATTGGTGGGCATTCTGGCCCAGCGGTTACTGCGCAGGTTGTGTGGTCATTGCAAGGTGTCGTACAGCGCGGACGCAGTGGCGTGCCGGCGGCTGGGGCTCGACTCTGCGGCACCGCCGATGCTGTTCCGAGCGGTGGGGTGCGATCAGTGTCAGCACGGTTATCGCGGGCGAATCGGGATCTATGAGCTGATCGGCGTGACGCCTGCCGTATCGACGCTGATTCATCAAGGCGCCAGTGAGCAGGCGTTGCTGGGTGAAACGCGCAAGGCGTCACGCAGCCTGTTTCAGGATGGCCGCCAACGGGTGCTGGACGGCGTGACCAGTCTCGATGAGTTACTGCGCGTGACCCAGGAGGACTAGGCGTGCCGACATTCGAGTACCGCGCTGACGATGCACAGGGCCGACGTTGCAAGGGCCGGCTTGAAGCCGACAGCCCGCGTCATGCGCGGCAACTCATGCGCGAGCGAGGCTTGTGGCCGCGTGAACTGCACGAGGTCAGGGTGGGGGGCGACAGAGGGGCGCAGCCACGGGGCGGACGTCTCAGCGCCGCGGACCTGGCGCTGTTGACGCTGCAACTGTCCACCCTCGTTCAGGCCGGTTTGCCCCTTGAGGAAGCCCTTGAGGCCGTAGCGAAACAGAGTGCCAAACGAAAGGTTGTCGGTCTGTTATCGGCGGTCCGCAGCCGGGTGATGGAAGGCCATGCCCTTTCCACAGCGTTGGGCCTGTTTCCCAAAGCGTTCCCCGAATTGTTTCGTGCCACCGTCGCTGCCGGTGAGCGCTCCGGCCATTTGGGTGATGTGCTCGAGCAGCTCGCGGCTTACACGCAGGCGCGTCAGGCCTCGCGACAGAAAATCCAGATGGCCCTGGTGTACCCGTTGATCCTGATGCTGACCAGCGTGGTGATCGTCGGCTTTCTGCTCGGTTACGTAGTGCCGGACGTGGTGAGGATTTTCATCGATAGCGGCCAGGCGTTGCCTGGGCTGACCGTGGCGTTGATCAGCGTGAGCGACGGTTTGCGCAATCATGGTCTGCTGATGCTCGGCGGGTTGGCCATGCTGCTCAGTCTCTGGCGTTGGAGTCAGCGTCAGCTGGTGTGGCGGCTGCGCTGGCATCGTCTGGCGTTGAAGCTACCGGTGATTGGCGAAGTGCTGCGGGCGATGGAGGCGGCGCGGTTTGCCAGCACTCTGGCAATCCTCGGTAAAAGCGCGGTGCCTTTGGTCGACGCCCTGGAAATCGCCGCCGCCGTGATCGGCAACCTGACCATTCGCGCGCGCATGGCCGATGTCGCCCGCTCGGTCCGCGAGGGCGGCACTTTGACCCGTGGCCTGGAACTGAGTGGTGACATCCCGCCGATGATGCTGCACATGATCGCCAGCGGCGAACGGGCCGGGGAACTCGATCGCATGTTGGCCCGCGCCGCCGAGCAACAGGAAAGCAGCCTGGCGGCGCGCATCGCCTTGGTGGTGAGCCTGTTCGAGCCGGTGATGCTCGTGCTGATGGGCGCCGTTGTGCTGCTGATCGTCCTGGCCATCCTGCTTCCCATTCTCAGCCTCAACCAATTGGTGAATTGACCCATGAATGCTTTACGTCACAGAACGTCCCAGCGCGGTTTTACCCTGATCGAAATCATGGTGGTGGTGGTCATCATCGGTATTCTCGGGGCCATCGTGGTGCCCCAGTTCATGAGCCGTCCAGATCAGGCCAAAGTCACTGCGGCCAAAACCGATATCCAGGCCATCGCCACTGCGCTGGAAATGTATCGCCTCGACAACTTCCAGTACCCCTCGACGCAGCATGGATTGGAGGCGTTGCACAAACGTCCTTCCGGGTTGCCGGCAGCGCGTAACTGGAGCCCACAGGGTTACCTGAAAAGCCTGCCCGTGGATCCGTGGGGTACCCCTTATCAATACCTCAATCCCGGTGTGAAATCGGTCGATGGCACCTACGACCTGTACTCCCTCGGTTCCGATGGCGTGGTGGGTGGCGAAGGGCACGCGGCCGACATCGGCAACGGGGGGTGATGCATGCCGCATCGCTGTCGGGGATTTACCTTGCTGGAATTGATGATCGTGATCGTGTTGATCGGTGTGCTGGTGGGTATGGTGAGCTTTGCCACCGGCATGAACCCGGCACGTCAGGCCAGGCAGGAAGCGCATGCCCTCGCGGGGATGATTCGACAGTTGCGTGAGCGGGCGGTGCTCGAGAGTCAGGAGTACGGTGTACGGTTGAGTACCGACGGTTACCGGGCAATGCGGCTTGACAGGCGCGGCTGGGATCCGGTGATGGCGTTCTATCAATGGCCCGATAACTTGCGACCGCGACTGAAACACGACGGGTATTTCGTGAGCCTGGGCGCTGACGAAGGCTCACCTCAGTTGCTGATGCTCAGCAGTGACGAAACCAGCGTTTTCACGCTGACGTTCGAGACCGGGGACCAGAGCCGGTTGAGCCTGTCCAGCGATGGCATCGGCGAGGTGCGGATCGATGGTTAGACCGTTGTTCATGGCGCGCATGGGGGGGTTCACGCTGCTGGAAATCATGGTGGCACTGGTGATTTTCGCAACCCTGGCGACGGCGGTGCTGTCGGCGAGCCAATACGTGGTGAAGCAGGCCAGCGCCGTCGAGGAGCGGCTGATCGCATCGTGGGTGGCGGACAACCGATTGAATGAGCTGCGCCTGCAATCTGGCCTGGACATTGGACAGTCGCAGCGGATTGTGCGGATGGATCGTCGCGATTGGGTCGTTCGGCAGCACATCCGAGCGGCAAGCCACGAGCGCCTGTTCAAGGTCGATATCGACGTCAACCTGAGCGGGCGCGACCAGACCTTGCACCACGCCAGTGGCTGGATTTCCGGACCTCATGAGTAAACAGGCCGGATTCACCTTGATCGAACTGGTGATCGCCATTGCGATCTTCGCCTTGTTGGGAGTGGCCAGTTGGACGCTGTTCGACGGTGTGGTGCGCGTTCAACAGAGCATCATGGCCCATGAACGTGAGTTGCGAAGCCTGCAACGTACCGTAGCCGTCATCGAGCGCGACCTGCTGCAGATCACCGAACAACCGATCGTGCTGGAGCTGACGCAACTGCAATTACAGCGCAGCAACTGGCGCAACCCGCTGGATCAACCGCGCAGCGAACGACAGGCTCTGACCTACCGTCTCGACAACGGCGCGTTGTGGCGCGAGAGCCGGGGTGAAGGCACGCTGGTCGTGCAGCGGCAAAAGCTGCTCGATGATGTTCGGCACCTGAGTTGGCGCCTGTTCGATAGCCAGGCCGGTTGGCTTGGCGATCAGAGCGTGAAGGCGCCGCTGGCGCTGGAAATGCAGGTGTCGGCGGGCCGTTTCGAGGCTATCCGTCGGGTATTGTTGTTGCCGGAGGCGTTGCCATGAGGGCACATCAACGGGGTGTTGCGTTGATCAGCGTGTTGCTGGTCATGAGCCTGGCGCTATTGATCATCGGCACAGTGCTGCGCAGCCATCGCCTGTTGCTGCAAAGCAGCGGGCAACAATTGCAGCAGATGCACCTGCGTCAACTCGCTACGGGTGGGGAAGCCTGGGCACTTTCACGGTTGCGGATGCAGCAGAAAAACAGCGACCCGATCCCTGATCAGTCGCCTGGCCTGGAAGTTGAAGACGCGCGAATCCACGTCGATATCGAGGACCTGGCCGGGCGTTTCAATCTCAATGCGTTGCTGAATCAAGGCCAGATCGATCAGGTCACGCTCAATCGTTGGGCGCGTTTGCAGAGTGGGTTACAACTTCCGCCATTGCAGCTTGAGCAGGTGGGCGTATTGCGAGAGCTAAGTCAGCTGCGTTTGCTGGCGGGTGTCGATGGTGAGCGGCTGCGTCGACTGGAACCCTGGGTCGCCCTGCTGCCCACGGACGCGGTGTTGAACATCAATACCGCGTCGGCGCTGATATTGCGCACGCTCGATGGCGTCGAGCCCGCAATGGCGGAAGACCTGCTGCGCCAGCGTTCGAAATCCCCCTGGTCCAGCGTTCAGGCTTTTACCCAAGACCCGTTGCTATCGGGTCTGGGCTTGAGCAGTCATGGTCTGGGCATCAGCAGTCGCTGGTATCGGATCACCGTTCAGGTGACCCAGGGGCAAGGTGGATTGCGCCTGGCTACCGATGTCGAACGCGACCCCAAGACACGCCAACTGAAAGTCCTGCAACGACGTTTGCTGCCGTTGAATACCCAAGAGAAAACACCATGAAAACCTGGCTCTACCTGACGCCCGAAAGCCTGGCCGCGCCGTCGGCCGACTGGCTCTGTTGCCTGTGGTCATCGACGGGTCAACGACAGCTCATGCCTATGAATCAGGCGGCTCAGACGCTGAACGGCAATCCCGTCGACCTGCTGTTGCCCATGGAATTGTGCAGTTGGCTACGCAGCGAGCCGTGGCCCTCTGCCCGTCGGCCCAATGCACAAGCCATCGCATTCGCCGTTGAAGAACAACTGAGCGAGGCGCTGGAGAAGTTGCATCTGAGCGTTGGTACACGTGACGCACAAGGGCGCTATCCGGTGATGGTGATTAGCCGCGAGCGCTTTGCCGCCGTACTCGCATTATTGACCGAGGCAGGTGTGCAAGTGCGTTCCGTTTTTGTCGATGCCGATCTGTTGCCGCAGGATCAGGCGCTTTGCGTTTGGTGGTTCGGTCGCTGGGTGCTGGGCGGCGGTCTGGCGGCTCGTCTGGCATTGTCGAACGACGGATTGGCGCCCATCAGGCCGATGTTGTCATTGGACAGACAATGGCGCGACGAGCGTGAGGGGGATGTCGATCAATGGCTGATTGACGGCCATGGGCAAGCAATCAACCTGCTGCACGGTGACTTTGCCAAAAAGCGAAGGCCACTGCCGTGGCGGCTTGGAGGGGTGGCAATACTGATGCTGTTACTGCTGAACTGGGGTGCCCGTGAAACGCGAATCCGTTATCTGGAAAGTGAAAGTCGTCAGCTCTACAGCCGTAGTGAACAGCAGTTCAAAGCGTTGTACCCGCAGCAAACTCGCATCGTCGACCTCGCCGCGCAACTCCAGGCTCTGCAAGGCCAGCGTACGCAGTCGCAGGGCGGTCATATCACCGGCCTGGTCAAACGCGTCGAGCAAGTCATCGGCGCCAGCCATGTCGAAGTCCAGCGCATCGAGTTTCGTGAAGGCGATGGCTGGAAAATCCAGCTGACCGCCAACAGCTTTGCCGAGCTGGAACTGCTTCGCGAGCGCGGGCGACAGCAAGGCTTGCCTGTGCGGGTCGACAACGCGAGCAAGGAAGGTAATCGGATTCAGGCGACCCTGAGCATGGAGCAGGGCGCATGAAGTCATTGAAGGCAGTGATCCTGCAGTGTTGGCAGCGCCTGTCCGTCCGTGAACAATGGGCATTGCGGGGGCTTGGTGTTTTTGTCCTGAGCGTCGCGGCATTCAATCTGATCTGGCAACCGGTGCAGCAACGGCTGGCGATCGCCGAGCGCCAGTATCAACACCAACTGGCACTGGCGGCTCAGCTGCAATGGGCGCGGCCCCAAAGCAGTGTTCCCGAACCAACCGACCAACCCCTGTCGCTACGCCTCAGCGAAAGTGCTGCCACGGCGGGGCTGGAGTTGCATCAGTTGGACACTGACAACGATTTGCTGCGCCTGACACTCAGCGGCGACGCCAAGGCCTTGTTGTCGTGGCTGGACCAGATCGAGCGCGAAGGTGTTGCGCTGCAATCGCTGACTCTGGAAAAGCGCGATACGGCGCTGCACGCGCAGGTGGTACTCAGATAGTGATGCCGAGCGCATTTCCCTTGTGGCACCGGAGCTTCCGCGGCTTTAGCGCAACGGCGGCAACTTGGCCAGCTTCAACGCGATCAGCAACGCCACCACCAACAACCCACCAATGAACAAGCCGATGCCGTTCCAGCCACCCAAATGCCAGAACACCCCGCCTGCCGTGCCGGCGATGCTCGACCCGGCGTAATAGCTGAACAGGTATAGCGACGACGCCTGACCCTTGGCCTTGGTGGCGCGACGGCCGATCCAGCTGCTGGCCACCGAATGGGCGCCGAAGAAGCCGAAGGTGAACACCAGCATGCCGAATATCACCAGTGGCAGCGGCGTGAACATCGTCAGGGCGAGGCCGGCGATCATCAGCACGATGGTGCTCCAAAGCACTTTGCGCCGTCCCAGCTTGTCGGCCAGGGAGCCGATTTTCGCCGAACTATAGATGCCCGACAGGTACACCACCGAGAGCAAGCCGACGAAAGCCTGCTCCATGTGGTACGGCTCGGCCAGCAGGCGATAGCCAATGTAGTTGAACAGCGTGACGAACGCCCCCATCAGTACAAAGGCTTCGAGGAACAGCAGCGGCAGACCGGCGTCGCGAAAGTGCATGGTGAAACCGTCGAGCAGGCTGCGCGGGTGCAACGAACGGGCGCGGAAGTTGCGCGATTCGGGAAGGATTTTCCAGAACACCGCCGCTGCGATCAGCGCCAGGCCACCGATCACCAGCATCGCTGAATGCCAGCTGACAAAATCGATCAACACCCCGGTAATCAAGCGTCCGCTCATCCCGCCGATGGCGTTGCCAGCGATGTACAAGCCCATGGCGAGACCAATGTGTTGCGGATGGATTTCTTCACTCAGGTAAGTCATCGCGACCGCGGCCAGGCCGCTCAATGACAAACCGATCAATGCGCGCATGAAGAGTACGCCATGCCAGCTCGGCATCATCGCGCTGGCCATGGTGCACAGCGCGGCGGCAAACAGTGCCGCGACCATCACCGGTTTGCGTCCGACGCGATCAGAGATCGGGCCGGTGATCAGCAGGCCAATGGCGAGCATGCCGGTGGCCACCGAGAGGATCAGGCTGCTCTGGGCCGCGTTGATTGAATACTCCAGGGACAACAGCGGCATCATCGGCTGCACGCAATAGAGCAGGGCGAAAGTCGCGAAGCCGCCGCAGAACAGCGCCAGCACCGTGCGCATGAACGCAGGCGTGCCTTTTTCGATGTAGATCTCCTTCAGTTCGACGGCAACATCGTCCAGCGCTGAGGGGGAAACTTCATGGGCAAGTGGAGCGACAGCAGTTTTCACGTTGGACCTCGGAGGGGGTACAGCCGGTCAGGCAATGAAAAAAGCATATAGCTGGCTAATGATTCAATCCAATATATTGTTCGACCTGTTTGATAGCTTTAACGACCTAATGAGGTGTTCATGGAACTGCGTCATCTGCGCTACTTCATCGCCGTCGCCGAAGAGCTGCATTTTGGCCGCGCCGCACAGGTGCTGGGCATCTCGCAGCCACCGTTGAGTCAGCAGATCCAGGCGCTGGAGCAGGAGGTCGGCGCGCGATTGTTCGAGCGTACCAATCGTCGGGTCGAGCTGAGTGAGGCCGGTCGGTTGTTCCTGGAAGAGGCGCGTCTGGTGCTGGCGCAAGTTGACAAGGCGGCAGATGTTGCGCGTCGGGCGCAGTTGGGTGAGTTGGGCGAACTGAAAATCGGCTTTACCTCGTCAGCGCCGTTCAATTCGACGATCCCCCAGGCGATCTTCTCGTTTCGCCAGCGTTTCCCGGCGGTGCACCTGAACCTGCGGGAAATGAGCAGCACCCAAGTGGCCGATGCATTGGTCGACGAATCCATCGAGGTCGGAATCATGCGGCCGCTCGGGCTGCCCGATTCGCTCACCGTGGTCGAGCTGATGCGCGAGCCGCTGGTCGCGGTACTCAGCTCCAAGCATCCGCTGGTGAAGGACAGTGAAGAAGGCTTGTTCCTGTCGGCTCTGGCCCTCGAACCTTTTGTATTTTTCCCGCGCAGCTACGGCAGTGGCCTGTACGCACAATTGCTCAGCCTGGCCCGGGACGCCGGCTTCAGCCCGCACTTTGCCCAGGAGGCTGGCGAGGCGATGACCATCATCGGGTTGGTGGCGGCGGGGTTGGGCGTATCGGTGCTGCCGGCGTCTTATCAGCGGATGCGCATCGATGGCGTGGTTTATCGGCCATTACTCGACCCGGCGGCGGTGTCGGCGGTGTGGTTGGTACAGCGTAAGGATCAGAAGTCGGCAATGGCCAGGGCGTTTGTGGAGTTGTTGACGCGAAAGGTTGAGCCCTTGAAATCTTGACGGCTGCGCCGTCATTCGCGGGTGAGTCCGCTCCCACAGGTCAGTGCATAATCCTGTGGGAGCGGGCTTGCCCGCGATGGCGTCCACAAAGCACTAAAAAAGCGTCAGCCAGCCCGCGATCTACCAGATATTTCACCATCGACCGTAAGACATTTCTGAAATCCGTCCAATAGGCTACAGCGCCTTGCGGCGCGGCCTACACCTACTCCAGAATCCGCCGGCTTGTGCGCTTCGAGGGCCGTCGCTAACTTGAATCGGGTCACTGATGGTCAGTGATCGGGTTTAGTAGCCCGTAGTTTTGTGAAGCGTATTAGCGCTCCTGATAGGCAGGTATTTTCGTACCTGCCCTTGATGGCCGCTGTGCGCAGGGCGTCTTAGGGCGCGCCGGACTCACAAAACCCGGTCTACTAACCTGCGTACAGCTGCCACCCTTCTGATGACTGGCGATTCGGTGTCGGCTCCCCCTCTTTCAGGACACTGAATCATGACCCATACGCCCAATCCACCGGACACCGATCTGGACGCGCCACGCCAACCCAGCCCGATCTTCCTCATCGCCCCCGATATCGACAATCACACTTTGCTTGAATACGCCTGTGTATCGCTGGCCTCCGCCAGTGTCATGGCCAGCGACTTCGCCCAAAATCTGGAAGGGCCGCAGGGGCAGGTACTGTTGGGGATTCAGCAGTCGATTATGTTGGGGGAACTGGCGGTGAGTCGGGTGTTGGACAACCTCGATCCACCCTAGGCCCTATTAAGCACCGATCGTTCCCGAAAGGGGTTTGTGAGACTCTGAGGATCCTGGGCAACCAGCCATCACAGAGCCGGGCAGGTACAGGGCGATGACAAGCCGACCTGTTTGTGAAGGGGCGCCGAAAGGCGCCCTTTGTCGTTGTGCGCCAGGCATGGCGCGTTGCGCGTAAGCGCAACCAGCTTGGCTGTGGTGGCCACGCTGGTGACTTGGAGGTGAAAGTCCTCTACACACCCGGCAAGGGGAAGTGTTAGCCAGAGGCAAGGGTGTCGCGGGTGACCGCGAATCTGAAGGAAGCCCGAGGCAAAATGCTGGCCTGACGAACAGGAAGCGGATCAGGCGGCGTAGCGGGGTCAGGTGGCAATGCTCATCAAAGCCCAATACTTGCACGGAGCGCTACGACGTAAATCCGACAGGCATAAGCAGGAAGGTCACGCGAATTACCCTGGGAGATCTGCACGTTTGCCGCTGTGCTACCGAGCGTCGAGAGGCGACGGGATGAACGTGCAGAAGTCAGCCGAGGCCGTAGTAAGTGGCGGTTAACCGCGCCACCAAGGGCCGAACAAGTTATGCCGCCAGTAGGCGTCAAAGTCTCGTTGAATACCGAAATGCAGAAATTTCTCCCAGAGAAGACTGTTACTCCGAGTCCCGGACAGAATCCGAGGATGACGGCTGACAGCGCACAGGTATCAGCGGCGTCTGTGACGGGGACGAACGCGGAGCCGGGCACGTTGATGGCGCGGGTGCTCGCACCCGCCAACCTCAAGCGTGCGTATCAACGCGTAGTCAGCAACAAGGGGGCGCCGGGTGCCGATGGCATGACGGTCGCCGACTTGGCGGGCTACGTGAAACAGTATTGGCCGATCCTCAAGGCTCGGTTGCTGGCAGGCGAGTACCACCCGCAAGGTGTACGCGCCGTCGACATCCCCAAACCCAAAGGAGGAACACGGCAACTGGGTATCCCCAATGTCGTGGATCGCCTGATTCAACAGGCTTTGCTGCAACAGCTCACGCCAATCTTCGACCCTCTGTTCTCGGACTACAGCTACGGCTTTCGACCGGGTAGAAGCGCTCACCAAGCCATCGAAACAGCCCGCGCCCATGTGGCGGCGGGTCACCGCTGGTGCGTGGAACTTGATCTGGAGAAGTTCTTTGATCGGGTCAACCACGATGTATTGATGGCCTACATGGAGCGTCAAATCGAAGATAGATGTGTGCTCACGCTGATCCGTCGTTATCTCGAAGCAGGAACGATGTCAGGCGGACTCGTCAGTCGCCGGCAGGAAGGGACGCCGCAAGGCGGCCCGCTCTCGCCGTTGCTGTCGAACATCCTGCTCAACGAACTCGATTGTGAATTGGAACGGCGGGGCCATCGTTTTGTACGTTATGCCGACGATGCGAACATTTATGTGCGCAGTCGTCGCGCAGGCGAACGGGTGATGGCTAGCGTTGAGCGTTTCCTGAGGCAGCGGCTGAAACTGACGCTGAACCGGGAAAAGAGCCGAGTAGCCGGATCGTGGATGTGTGATTACTTGGGCTATGGGATGAGCTGGCATCGACAGCCACGGTTACGAGTGGCAACGATGAGCTTGCTTCGCTTGCGCGACCGGCTCGGGGCGCTTCTGCGCGGAGCACGAGGACGTAAAATGGCCTATACCATAGAGCGTATAAACCCTGTGCTGCGCGGTTGGGCTGGATACTTCAAACTCACTCAGGGCAAACGCGCTTTAGAGATACTTGATGGGTGGGTGCGTCACAAGCTTCGTTGTGCTCTTTGGCGGCAATGGAAACGGCCCTCAGCGAGGGCGCGCAACCTGATGCGTTTGGGGATAGACGAGCAGCGCGCTTACCACTCAGCGTTCAATGGTCGAGGCCCTTGGTGGAATTCGGGGGCACCTCATATGAATCAGGCGCTGCCGAAGAAGCTCTGGGATGAACTCGGACTGGTCTCGATACTGGATACGATAACTCGGCTTAATCGCATAATTTGAACCGCCGTATACGGAGCCGTACGTACGGTGGTGTGAGAGGACGACGGATGTAAATCCGTCTCCTACTCGATTCTGGCGTTACACCCAGCGCTTGAAAATCAGCGAAGTATTCACCCCGCCAAACGCAAAGTTATTGTTCATCACAAACTGATTGCTCATCTGCCGGAACTCGCCGCGCAGGTAGTCGAGTTTGCCGCAGTGCGGGTCGACTTCGTCGAGGTTGAGGGTATGTGCGTAGAGGTCGCGGTTGAGCATTTCGATGCTGAACCAGGATTCCAGCGCACCGCAGGCGCCGAGGGTGTGGCCGAGGAAGCTTTTCTGCGAGCTGATTGGCATGTGCTCGCCGAACAGGCTGCTGGTGGCCAGGGTTTCGGCGATGTCGCCCTGTTCGGTGGCGGTGCCGTGGCCATTCACGTAGCCGATGTCCGACGGTTTGAGTCCGGCGTCTTCCAGCGCCAGTTCCATCGCCCGGCGCATGGTGACTTGCTCCGGACGGGTGGTGTGCTGGCCGTCGGCGTTGCTGCCGAAACCAACGATCTCTGCATGGATGTGCGCGCCACGGGCCAGGGCGTGTTCCAGCTCTTCGAGTACCAGCATGCCGCCGCCTTCACCGATCACCAGGCCATCGCGACCTTTGTCATACGGGCGCGGACTGCTTTGCGGGGCGTTGTTTTTCAGGCTGGTGGCGTAGAGCGCATCGAAGACCATGGCTTCGGTCGGGCAAAGCTCTTCGGCGCCACCGGCGAGCATCAGCGGCAGGCGCCCGAACTTGATGGCTTCGTAGGCATAGCCGATACCTTGGCTGCCGCTGGTGCAGGCGCTGGAGGTTGGGATCAATCGGCCGGTAAGGCCGAAGAAGATGCTGATATTGGCCGCCGTGGTGTGCGGCATCATGCGCACGTAGGAGTTGGCGTTCAGGCCTTCGGCCACCGAGTTGAGCAGCATGTTGCCGAACGCCTTGATCTCGTCGGTGCTGCCGGTGGACGAGCCACAAGCGACGCCCATGCGCCCGTCCTTGATCGATTCGTCACCCAGCAATCCGGCGTCGGCCAACGCCTGTTCCGCCGCGCCGACCGCCAGCCGCGAGACCCGGCCCATGCTGCGCAGCTGCTTGCGGGTCCAGTGGCTCGGCACCTTGAAGTCATCGATGGGCCCGGCCAGGCGGGTGTTGAGTTCGGTGAAACGATCCCACTCATCCATCCGGCGGATGCCGCTGCGGTTGGCCGCGAAGTTGCCGGCGATGGTCTCCCAGTCGCTGCCCAGCGATGTGATGCCGGCCATGCCGGTGACGACGACGCGCTTCATCAACACAGGCCTCCATTGACGGCCAGTACCTGCCGGGTGATGTACGAGGCTTCCGCCGACATCAGGAAATTCACTGCGCCGGCCACCTCTTGCGGGGTGCCCATGCGCTGCGCAGGGATCATTTTCATCAGTTCTTCCACCGGCACGTTTTCATCGAGCATCGCGGTGTCGATCAGGCCGGGCGCGACACAGTTGACGGTGATTTTGCGCTTGCCCAGTTCGATCGCCAACGCCTTCGCTGCGCCGATCAGCCCGGCCTTCGAGGCGCTGTAGTTGACCTGGCCACGGTTGCCGATCAGACCGGACACCGAGGTGATGCAGACAATCCGCCCGGCGGCGCGACGACGGATCATCGGCATCATCACCGGGTGCAGCACGTTGTAGAAACCGTCGAGGTTGGTGCGCATCACCACATCCCAATCATCCTCGCTCAGCGCCGGAAAAGCACCGTCACGGGTCAGACCGGCGTTGAGTACCACACCGTAATAGGCGCCGTGGGTTTCCACGTCGGCCTCCAGAATGGCTTTGCAGGCGGCACGATCGGATACGTCGAATTGCAGGATGCGCGCCTTGCGCCCCAAGGCCTCGATTTCGCCCTGTACCGCCATCGCATCTGTCAGGCCGCTGCGGCAGTGCAGCACGATGTCATGTCCGGCCTGGGCCAGGCGCAGGGCGATGGCGCGGCCGATGCCACGGCTGGAACCGGTGACCAGTACGGATTCAGTCATGGCTGTGTTCCTTGTGAAGAACCTTGGGGTTCATTTAGATACTGAGCCGCCTGAGGCGGGCGATATACGTTCAGACGGGCGCTGGCGTGAATGCCAGGCGCATTGATGTGGCATTCGAACACGCCCATGCCGTTGTCGTCTTCCAGCGAGCGAATGCCGTGGATGGTCAGCTCGGTGCCGGCCGGGAAGCTTTCGACGTTGCATTCGAACTTGCGACTGCCGAGCAGGAAGCCAAGCTCTACCGCATCGCCACGCTGGCGTGCATGGCAACCGGCGAAGGCGGCAACGCTCTGGGCCATCAGTTCGATGCCGACCCAGGCCGGCAAACTGCCGTCCGGGTGGTTGAACAATCCGTCGGGTTTGACGGTGAGGCAGGTGTGAATCTGCTCCTCATCGAGCGCCAGGATCCGGTCGATGAGGATCATGTCACCAGCGTGGGGGATCAGTTCGGCGAGCGGCCAGTCAGTCATGGGGCGTCTCCGATAATCAGGCTGACGTTGTTGCCACCGAACGCGAAAGAGTTGCTCATCAGGTAGCGAGGACCTGTGGACGCCAGGCGATCGGCCGGGGTCACCCATTTCAGGGCGGGCAGCTCAGGGTCCGGTTGGCCGTCCCACACATGCGGCGGCAAAGCCTGTTCGCGGTTGCCTGCGCTCAGGCTCAACCAGCAGAACGCCGCTTCCAGCGCACCGGCGGCGCCGAGGGTGTGGCCGGTCATGGGTTTGGTAGAAGAGCAGGGCACGCCGGTCGGGAACAACGCGGCCACTGCTTGACTTTCCATGGCGTCGTTATGCTGGGTGGCAGTGCCGTGCAGGTTCAGGTAACTGATTTGCTGTGGTTGCAGCCCGGCTCGGGTCAACGCCTTGCGCATCGCCTGCTGGGCTCCCCGGCCCGAGGGTTCCGGCGCGGAAATATGGTGTGCATCGGAGCTGGCGCCGCTGCCGAGCAGAGCAATCGGATGATTGCCGCCAGCCTGCTTGCTCATCAGGAACAGCGCGGCCGCTTCACCGATGTTGATGCCGTTGCGATTCACCGAGAACGGGTTGCAGCGCTGATCGGAAACCGCTTCCAGCGCCGAAAAGCCGTTGAGGGTCAATTTGCACAGGCTGTCGACGCCACCGCACAGCACCACGTCGCATACGCCGAGGTCGAGCAGGCGTTGGGCGCTCATCAGTGCTCGGGCGCTGGAGGTGCAGGCGGTGGAAATCACATAGTCCGGACCGCTCAGTTGCAGCCAGTCGGCGAGGAAGCTGGCCGGCGCGCCGAGTTCCTGTTGCTGGTAATCATATTCGGCCGGGAACTGCTGCTCGCGGATGTAATGGGACAGGCCCTGGCTGGCTTCGTCGATGCCCGAAGTGCTGGTACCCAGAACGACGCCGATGCGGTCGCGGCCGTAGGTCTGGATCGCTTGGTCGATGTCCGGGCGAATTTGCAGGGCGGCTTCCATCAACAACCGATTGTTGCGGGTGTTTTGCCGGGACAGTTCGGCGGGAATCGGCACCAGTTCGCCACGCACCGCGCCCACCGGTAGCGAACGCTGCGCCACCCAGCCAGTTGCGCCGCGCATGCCGGAGCAGTCGCCGGCATACAGGTTGCGCGCAACTTCTTGTTTGTCACGGCCCAGGGAGCAGATGATCCCCAGGGCATTCAGGTAGGCGGTCATGGTACCTCCCCGCTCAGCGGCGTGACTTGGTATTTCGGGCCTTCGGGCAAGTTCAATTCAAAGCTCATCGGTTGTGAATAGCGCACGTCCCAGCGTGCGGGCAGGGAGCGTTGTGCACCATGTTGCCAGGCTTGCGGATAGTTGCCGGGCAATTCGTTCAGCGGGGTCAGCGCAAACAACAGCGCCGCGAACAGCTCCCGGGCTTCCGGGTTGGGCGGCAGCAGGCCATCAGCCTGCCATGCTCCATCCACCAGTTTCTGACGCGCCTGTGGAATGCCCAGCAGGTCCATCATCGACCAGCGAATGGCCGGGCCTTCACGCTGGATCACCAGCACCCAATCCTGGCGTTGTTCGGCTTGCAGTCGCTGGATATGCAATTGCAGCGGCAACGACAGGCTCGGTGTTTGCTCGGGCAGCGGTGCCTGGCTGACGCAGGCGCTCAATAGCAGAACACAGCCCAGAAGCAAAAATCGCAGAATACTCGGAACCCTTGTGGGAGCGAGCCTGCTCGCGAAGAGGACATCACATCCAACATCACTGTTGAAGGATGCACCGCTTTCGCGAGCAAGCCCGCTCCCACAGGTTGAATAGCTCATGTGGCATCCCTTGCACAGAGTTCCGAGATCATTTTCAAGCGACGCCTGGCTTCGCTGACGAACGGGTTGCGTTCGTCCCAGGCGTAGCCGGCCAGGATCGAGCTGATCATGCGACGGATATCCGGCGAGCCGCCCTCATGGTAAATCACGTCCTGGAAGGTTCCGGCGTACCAGCCTTCGACGTAGCAGCGGAAGGTGTCGACGCCGCGCTTGAGTGGTTCGGCGAACTCTTTTTGCCAGTCGACGGCTTCGCCTTGCAACTGACGGTGCAACACCCCGGCGGCCATGCTCGCCGAACGCATGGCGATGGTGACGCCGGAAGAGAACACCGGGTCGAGGAATTCTGCGGCGTTGCCCAGCAGCGCGAAACCCGGCCCATGCAGGGTTTTGACGTTGGCCGAGTAACCTCCGATGGTACGTGCTGGCGTATCCCAAACGGCGCTGTCCAGCACGCCGGCCAGGCTTGGTGTCTCGGCAATGAAGCCGCGCAGGCAGTCGTCCAGATTATCGGTGCGACCTTCGAAATGCTCGGCGGCCGCGACCACGCCCACCGAGCATCGCCCATTGCTGAACGGGATGGTCCAGAACCAGATATCGCGGTGGGTCGGATGGGTGGTGATGAGGATCTTGGTGCGGTCGAAATTCGGCTGGTCGATATGGTCTTCGACGTGGGTGAACACCGCCTGGCGCACCGGGAAGTTCGACGGTGCTTCGAGGTCGAGCAGGCGTGGCAGCACGCGACCGTAACCGCTGGCGTCGAGCATGAAATCGGCCTCGACGCGGTATTCGCTGCCATCCTCGCGACGCACGCCAAGCCGCGGTTTGGCGTGTTCGAAATCGACGCTGACGATGGCTTCGCCGTAACGGATTTCCACGCCTTGCAGTGCCGCTTGATCGGCCAGCAACTGGTCAAAATCAGCGCGTTGGACCTGGAAGGTCGTCGGTTTTCCGTGGGTGAAGGTGTCGCCGAAATCGAAGGCGCTGTACCGCTCGCCCCAGGCAAACGCGGCGCCGGTCTTGAGCTGAAAGCCGGCGGCGTTGACAGCGTCGAGCATGCCCGCCTCTTCGACGAAATCCAGGCAATGGGACAGCAGGCTTTCGCCGATGGAAAACCGTGGGAAATGCTGACGCTCTATGACCAGCACATCATGTCCCTTGCGCTTGAGCAGTGCGGCGGCAATGGCGCCCGAAGGGCCTGCGCCGATGACCACGATCCGGCGATGTTCCATTTCAACGGTTGGCATGAGGGCTCCTTGCCGGGACGGCAGCTTTCAGGGGAATCCGGTGCATGCCGGCCAGTGCCGGCAGCAATGTGGCGATCAGGCCCATCAGCATCAACGCAAAGTACAGCGCCGGGCTGATGAGTTGTTGTTGCAACAAAAGGTTGAGAAACACGATCTCGCTCAAGCCGCGAATGTTCAGCAGCACGCTTTCGCGCCAGCGGCTGGCGCCCTGGAACGAGGCGCCGGCCCAGCCCAGTCCGAGCCAGTTGCCCAGCAGTTTGCTGGCAATCGGCAACAGCAGCAGCGCCGCCAATTGCACCCAGCCGAGGCTGTCCATGGCGCTGTGCACGTTGATCTGCACGATGCCGAAGGTGAGGATCAACGGAATGGCCATGTAGGTCTGCAAGCGGCTCATCCAGATCGCCGGCAGCGGCAGTACCAGTGGCGCCTTCAGTGCGGCCATGATCAGCACATAACCGATGCCGAAAATCAGCGCATTGAGCTTGTAGTGTTCGGCCACCACCAGCAGGGCGAAAAAGCCCAGGCTGTACAGCCACAATTGGCGCAGGCCCAGCAGCCTCAGCAGTACCGGAAGACAGGCTCCGGCCAGTGGCAGCAACAGGCTGCTCAGGTGCAGGGTGCCTTGGGCGACGGCGAACAGGCTCCAGCAGGTGAGGTCGATGAGGATCGCAGTCTGCACCAGCCGGCGGGTGGCGGCGGGCGGGTAATCGATATGCCGCAGGTACAGGTACAGCACCGGGATCGCGGTAATGGCGAACAGCAGGCCCACCGCCAGGGAGCTGATCCAGGGCTGCGGCGGCAACAGCCAGATCGCCGTGGCCAAGCCGCAGGCGAACGGAATGCAGAAACTCGGCAGGGCGATTTTCAGGCTCTGGCGGTCCAGGTGCAGGTCGATCACGTCGCTGAGGATATAACCCAGCAACAGCGCGAAACTCAGGCTGTAGAGGTTCTTCAGCCAGAGCGGCGACACCAGTACCGCGCCGCTCAACTGCCATTGTGGTTCGATCCAGAAATACATCAGCAGCGGCAGGCCTACGGTCGCCAACAGCAACTGGCTGACGATCGGGATCAGGCCGAAGTGGCGACCGACCCGGGTCGCCACGGCAAACAGCGTCAAGGCCATTACCCAAAACAGGGCGATCATCATGCTGTCGGCTCCGCGACCGTGGCCGCATGCACCTGGCGACCGGCCCAGGGGGCCAGCATGAAGCTGAACACCAGGCCCAGGCTGACCGACAGGCCGAAGTTACTCACCGCCGGCGTACTCGACACCGCCAGCAGGCCGAACGACAGCCATGTGGTCAAAGCCGCCAGCAAGGTGCCCAGCAGGCTCACGGCCGCGCCGCCCACCTGTTCACGCATGAGGATCGCATAGTCGACACTGATCGCCGTCACCAGCAGCAGGCCGAACAGGCTGAACAGGGTCAACGGTTGCCCCAGCCAACCGAGGCTGGCGAGACTGCACAGCGCGGCGAGCAGCGGCAGGGAGACGATGCGCAATGCGCCGCCGAAGCCGAACGGCAGGATCAATACCAGCACAATCAGTACGCAGGACGCGAGTTTCAGTTCGGCGGCACTGATTTGTGTGTCAGCGAAGACTTTGTTCAATTCACCCAGCCGATCCACCAACTGCACGCCCGGCAAATCTTCGGCCTGGACCCGCAGCAGGGCAGGGTTGTTCAGGCCTTGCAGGCTGACCATCGCCGCCACGCCATCCGCGGTCGGTCCCAGCCACAACAGGCGATAAGGTTCGGCCAAGGGTCCGGCCAGCGCGGCGTCGATGTCTTCGACGGGCAGCGCCTGCAATGTCGTCAGCTCCGCCTGCAGTGCCTCGACCGGCACGCCGACATCGAGCAACGGCTGCCAGAACTTCGGCAGTTTGCCCAGCGCTTCGCGCAACTGCTGCTGTTCATTCGGCGGGCTGACCAGTTGATTGAGCGACAGGAAACCCTGGAGTTTTTCCAGGTTGACCAGTTGATCCAGGCGTTCGCTCAAGGCGGACTGGCGCTCGAGCAATTGCTGTTGATCGGCCGCCTGCACAAGGAAGAACTGGCTGGTGGGTTGATAACCGGTAATCCGCGCAATGGTTTGCGCCTCGTCAGTCAATTGCTGCGGTGCGCCGACCCATTGGCGGATGTCATTTTTCGTTTCCAACTGCACCAGACCACCGACGCAGAAGGCAATCAGCAGCGCCAGCAACACCGGCGTATGCAGGCGCTTGAGCAGTGCTTCTCGACAGCTCAGCAACGACTCCGAAATGCGCAGCGGCCACTGTGCCGGACGCAGTTCCACACCCTTGAGCAATGCCGGCAGCAGGCACACGGCAGACAAATAGGCACCCAACAGGCCGGCGGCGGAGAACACCGCAATCTGGGTCAGCGCCGGGAATGGCGTCCAGGCCAGGGCCAGGTAGCCGATGGCACTGGTGATCAGGCTCAGGGTCAGGCCCGGCAAGGTCAGGCGCAGGGCCGGCCAGCTGTGCCAGGGTTTCAGGCTCCAGCTCTTGGACAGGTAATGCAACGGGTAATCGACGGCGACGCCGATCAGGCTCGAACCCAGTACCAGGGTCATCACATGCATGTGACCGAACAGCGCCACGCAAGCCACCGCGCCGAACAACATGCCCACCAGCACCGGAACAAAGGCCAGCAGCACGCGCCAGCGACGGAAGGCCAACAACAGCAGCAACAGAATCCCGACCGTGGCACCGCCGCCGACCCAGGTCATTTCGCGGGAGGCCTGCTTCTGACCGTTGGCGGCATACAGCAGGCCGCTGGCCGCCAGCAGCTGCGCGCCGGACTCGGCGGCTTCTTCGCGGCTGTGCTGGAGCAGGTCGGCCACTTGCAGCGGCAGGTTCATGTCGAAGGCGTTGCCGGTGGTCCGCGCGCGCAGCAGTACCCAATGTTTGCCGTCAGCCTCGGCAATCAGCGCGCCGCTGCCGATGTCCAGTTGCACCGCGCCGTGTTGCGGCTGGCTGTTCTGGATGCGCCCGGTCAGGCCCAGCCAGTCGTCCTGGCTCGGCACCAGGCTGAAACCGGTGAAGGGGTCGAACAGAGCCTGCACCCGTTGCTGAATGAAGGCGTCGGGATGTTCGATCAGTTGCTGGCGATCTTGCGCCGAAAGCATTGCCAATCGGCCTTGCAGCAGCTGCGTGCGCAGCGCCGGCAAATCGGCTTGCAAGTTCCACTGGACCTTTTCGAACAGGCCGCTGGCCTGCCAATGATCCCCCAGTTTCTGCGCCATGTTGATGGCTTGTTCGCGATTTTCATGGCCAACCAGCACCAGCATTTCGCGGTTCAGTGGTTCTTGCATGCGTTGTTCGGCGCGCAGCTCCAGGGCGTCCGGCGCGGTGCCGGGCACCAATTCCATCAGGTTGGCCGACAGCGGTGCGCCGTCGCGCCATTGCCAGCCCGCGAGCGCCAGCACTGCCAGCAGCAGGATCAGAAACAACCGCGGAAGCATCCGTTCACTCGGCAAAGTCATGTTGCTCCGCGTCGCTCAACGGTTGGGCGTTGGTGCTGTCCTGCATGCGCAACAGGGTGCTGTCACCCTGGGTTTCCAGCAATTCGATGCTGTGCACCAGTTCGCCGCCGGTGATGTTGATCTGGTTGAACACTTGTTTGAGCAGCATCGAGCGTGGCACCAGTGTCAGTTTCCAGTTCTGTGGGTCACCACTCAGTGAGAGTTCGAAATCCCGTTGCAGCCCACTGCTATCACCTTGCAGCACGGCGAGGAACAATCGGTTCTGCTCGGCACCGGCGCTTTTGCCCGGCAGCATCTGCCAACCGCTGGGATCACGTCGTGCGATGCCCTTGTCGGTGATGCGGTAATCCTGCTGCAGCGGCGTTTTCAGCAGCCACAGCAAGCCGTGGTTTTTTGCCAGGACGAAGGTGCCCTTGCTGGTCAGTGGCTGCGGCAGGGCGCGCAGGTGTTTCTCCTGGACGAAGCTGCCGTGGATAACTTCGGGCTTGGCCAGCTGATCGCTGAGCTGTTGCAGATCGAAGGCATGGGCGAAGGAGGACAAGGCGAGCAGCGCCAAAACGCCGAGGCCTTTGCAGAGCGGGTTCATGCCAACATCCTTTCGACGGCGTCGGTGAAGACCTTCGGCGAAGCCAGTTGCATCTCGCGGCTGCCCATGTCGACGGCGACCTGCACGGAAACGGCGCGGGTCAAGCGTTCGCCGGTTTCCAGGTCGCTGATCAGGTAGTTGATCTTCAGTCTGTTCTCCCACTCCACCAGATTGGCGCGCACGTTCAGCTTCTGACCGAACACCGCGCCCCGCACGTAGCGCAGTTGCAGGTCGATCACCGGCCAGGCGTAGCCCGATTCGGACATGGCGCTGTAATTGTGGCCGATCTTGTCCAGCAACGCGCAGCGGGCGATTTCCAGGTACTTGACGTAATGGCCGTGCCAGACGACGTTCATGCTGTCGACGTCAAAGAATGGCACGAGGATTTCCGTATCGGTGTGGAGCACTCCCTTGCTACGCATGCAGCCTCCAGTGTTGTTCGGCGATGCGTTGCAGGCACAGGCGCAATTCGCCTTCCAGCGCGCGGTCTTCGATGACCGGCGGGAAATCTTTGGCCAACTCTTCGTGCATGGCGGCCAGCGCTGGCGGCAACGGGCGTGAGTCTGCGGACTGTTCACGCAGCCAGACGCCCTGATTGGCGGCCAACAGCGTGGCGGCGGCGACCTGTTCGGTCAGTTCCAGCACGCGAATCGCATCACGGGCGGCGATGGTGCCCATGCTCACCTTGTCCTGGTTGTGACACTCGGTGGAACGCGAGAACACGCTGGCCGGCATGGTGTTTTTCAGCGCTTCGGCGGTCCATGCACTGGCGCCGATCTGCACCGCCTTGAAGCCGTGATTGAGCATGGCCCGCTCGGCGGAGGCACCGGACAGGTTGCTCGGCAAACCATGGTTGTAGCGCTCGTCTACCAGCAACGCGAGCTGACGATCGAGCAGGTCGGCGACGTTGGCCACGAGGTTTTTCAGGCTGTCCATGGCGAAGGCGATGTGGCCGCCATAGAAGTGCCCGCCGTGCAGCACACGCTCGGCCTCGGCATCGATGATCGGGTTGTCGTTGGCGCTGTTGAGCTCGGTCTCGATGAATGAGCGCAGCCAGTTCAGGCTGTCGGCCAGCACACCGAGGACGTGGGGCGCACATCGCAGGGAGTAGCGGTCCTGCAGGCGATGCAACGGCGCGGTCGGTGCGTCGATCGCCAGGTCCTTGCGCAACCACGCGGCGACCTGCATCTGCCCCGGATGGGGTTTGGTAGCGAACAGACGCTCATCGAAGTGCTCCGGGTTACCTTGCAGGGCGACCACGTTCAGCGCGGTGATGCGGGTCGCCAGTTGCAGCAGGTAGTCAGCGCGGGCGTAGGCCAGGCAGGCAAGACCGGTCATCACCGCCGTGCCGTTCATCAGCGCCAGGGCTTCCTTCGGACGCAGCACCAGTGGTTGCCAGCCGAGTTCGCGATGCACATCGGCGGCCTGACGGCGTTCGCCACGGAACATCACTTCGCGTTCGCCGGACAGGGTTGCGGCGACATAGGACAACGGCGTCAGATCGCCGCTGGCACCGACCGAGCCTTCTTCCGGAATCAGCGGCAGGATGTCGTGTTCAAGGAACGCTTGCAGGCGCTCCAGCAGCTCCACGCGCACCCCGGAAACGCCATGGCACAACGACTGCAACCGCGCCGCCAGCACCGCGCGGATGGCCTGGGCGTCGAGCAGTTTGCCCAGCCCGCAGCCATGGAAGGTGTACAGATGACGCGGCAACGCCTCGACGTGATGCAGCGGCACCGCCACCACGCAGGAATCGCCGTAACCGGTGGTCACGCCATAGATCACGCCTTCCTTGTCCAGCAGGGAATCGAGGAAGCGCGCGCCCTTGGCGATGCGCTCACGGTACGCGGGGTCGCTCTGCAGCTGCGTGGGTGCCTGGCGGTTGGCCAGGGCCAGCACGTCTTCGATGCGCAAAGGGAGTTCGCCGAAGGTTACCGGCTCAAGCGTTGGCGTCGTCATCGGTCTTCCAGAAAGGGTAAAAGTTGAACCATTGTTGGGGCGCTTCGAGGCAATAGTGACTCAGGCGCCCGGCATAACGGGATGCCCACTGATGAATGACCTGCTCGCGGTCTCCGCGTTTCCAGGTGATCGCCTCAGCGAACGGCTCCAGCGTCAGTCGATAATCGCCGTCGGGTTTCTTCAGGCACAGCAACAGATTGACCGGGCATTTCAGCAGGCCGGCCAGCAGCCATGGCCCTTGCGGAAATTTCGCCGGGTGTCCCAGGAAATCCACGGTCACGCTGCGCCCGCCATGCAGCGGCACGCGGTCGCCGGCAATCGCCAGCCACTCGCCACGCTCCAGGCGTTCGTGCAGTTGCAGCATGATCACCGGGTCCAGTTCGCTGACCTGAATCAGGCGCAGATTGGTGGCACCGGCTTCGCCCAGCAAGCGATTGAATTGTTCGGCGTGCTTGGTGTGCACCAGCACGTTCATCGTCACCTTCTCGCCGATCTCCGCCAGCGCGCGGCAGACTTCCAGGTTGCCCAGGTGCGCACCCACCAGCATCTGTCCGCGGGTGCCGCGCAACTGGTTGCGCAACAACGCCGGGTCGATGATTTCGATCTGTTCGATGCTCAGCTTGCCGTTCCACACGTCGAGCTTGTCGAGCATGGAATCGGCGAAGGCCATGAACTGGCCGAATACCCGCCAATGGGTCGGACGCAATTCGCTGCGGCCGCTCCAGTCGGCAAGCCGCTGCTGGTACTGCCAGGCGCTGTGACGGGCGCCGCGACCGAACAGGAAAAAGTACAGCACGATGCCGTACAGCAGGGGACTCAACAGCCGGCGACCGAGGACTTTGGCGGCGAACGCCGTGAATTTCATCAGCCAGAAGCTGCCGCGTTCCTCGCGGTCGGCCCAATGTTGCTTGTCGACGTTCATGTTCGCCACCGCCGCCAGAGAATCAGGGGCAAGCGCAGCAGCATGCCGAAGAACAACCGGGTGTGCATGCTCGAAATCAGCACGTTATCGTGGAACATGCGGAAATGCGAAACGCCGTCCAGAGGGTAGTGAACTCGGGTTTGCAGCCATTGCATCGGCTGATCGCGCCAGGACAGGCGCACCAGGATGTCCGAATCGAAATCCATGCGCTTGCCGATCTTAGCGGTGTCGATCAGCGCCAGTACCGGCGGCAACGGATAGACGCGGAAGCCGCACATGGAGTCGCGGATCTGCAGTGACAGGGTATTGATCCAGACCATGACGTGGGTCAGGTAGCGGGCGTACAAGCGACCTTTCGGCACACTGGCGTCGTACAGGGGATAGCCGCAGATCACGGCCTCGGGATGAGCGCGGGAGTGTTCGATGAAGCGTTGGACGTCTTGCAGGTCGTGCTGACCGTCAGCGTCCACCTGCAAGGCATGGCTGTAGCCAAGGCGTGATGCTTCACGCAGGCCGGTCATCACCGCACCACCCTTGCCCTGATTGGCGGCCAGGCGGATCAAGTGAACCTTGTCGCGCTGGGCCAGTTGATCCAGGACCGTGGCGCAGGCTTTGTCGCTGGCATCGTCCACCAAAACGCAGGGCAGACCGCTGGCGAGCAGTGCCTCGACCACCGTGGTGATCGCGGTTTCGTGGTTATAGACCGGGATGACGGCGCAGGGGTTATGCATCTGCCGCCTCCAGCAGAATCCGCCCACTGGAGCAGGTGGCGGTTTCATTGCGATAGGCGAAATACAGTTTGCCGCGGGTCGGGTCGAAGCGCAGGTGCAATTGCACTTCATCGCCGGGACGCACCAGTTGCTGGAACTTCAGCACTTCCATGCCGGCAAATTTTTCCGGCAGGTTCATCAATTGCTGGCCCAGCCTCAGCGCCCACTCCACTTGCACCACGCCCGGCAGCACTGGCGCCCGGGGGAAGTGGCCGCTGAAATAGGCCAGGTCCGGTGGCACGGCCAGTTGCAGGCTCCACTCGCCCTCGGTTTCGATCTGTTCCAGCACCTGCGGCGCCTTGGGACGCGGCGCCAGCAGCAGGGCTTCGACATCAGCCTGGGGCAGTTTGCCTTGAGCGTTCAGCGGCAGTTGCCGCAGCAAACGCCAGCGCCGTGGCAGGGCCAGGGCTTCGCAGTGTTGGCTCAGATGTTGGCGCAAGGTCTCAGTGAGGCTGCGTCGGCCTTGATTGCGCAGGGCATGCAACCCCGCTTCGCTCAGTACCAGCAGTGCCCCCAGTGAAGCGCGGTTTTCCTGAACGACACCCAGCCGCGCTTCGGCGACCCAATCATGAGCCGTCAGCGCCTGCTCCAGCATTGGCAAGGAGATACGCTTTTCTTCCAGTTTGACGATACGGTCCAGCCGCCCGAGCAGTTCGAATCGGCCATCAGGGGCGATTCGCGCCGCATCGGCGGTGTGTTCGACATGGCCGGCGGGCAAGTAGGGCGAGGCGATGAGCAGTGCGCCGTCTTTGTCCTGGCTCAGCGCGACATCGGCGAAGGGCTGCCACAGATCGTGCCCTTGACGCCAGGCAATGCCACCTGTTTCCGAACTGCCGAAAATTTCGGTCGGCCATTGATGCAGGCGCTCGTGCAGACTTTGCGCGGCCTCGGCTGGCAATGCGCCGCCGGATGAAAACACCCGACGCACCGCGCTCAAGGCCGGCCAGTCGAGGTTGTCACCCATCCGTTTGAGCAGCGCCGGGCTGGCGACCCAGGCGAAGGCCGGGTGCAAACGGCTGGCGCGTTGCAGATCTTCCGGAAAGGCCAATTGCTTGCGCACGAACGGGCGCCCGGCGCAGAGCGGCCAAAGTACCCGAAACAGCAGGCCGTAAATGTGTTGGGTGGCGACACTGCCAATGATGCACGCCTGGCCCAGATTGGCGCCCCACAGTTGCTCCAGGGCTTGGACTTCATTGGCCAGTTGGCGCAGGCTTTTTTCGATGCGCTTGGGTTCGCCGCTGGAGCCGGAGGTGCACAGGCTCAGGGAACAGCGATCCAGATCCAGTGCCGCAGCGGCCAGTGGCGGGTGCTGGAAATCGTCCAGACGGGCGTCATCGGGTTGATCGGTGAGCCACAGGTCGACTTCGCCCGACCAGCGCTGGCGAGTCTGGGCTTGCAGGTCGGCCGGCAACAAAACGCTGACCCCGGCACGCCACGCGCCGAGCAGGGCAATCGCCAGGTCGGCGGCGTCCTCAAGGTGCACGGCGATGCGATGCACGCCTTTGGCTTGCAGGCCGGCGGCCAGGTTCAGGGCCTGTTCGCACAGTTGTGCGTGATTCAGTGCCGGTTCGGCCGTTACGGCCCGCTCCGGCTGAGCCTTGAGCAGCAGGTGCTCAAGTTTTATCCAATTCATGGGTGGCCTCGTACCCGTTGTCGTATGAGCCATTCAATGGCAAACATCAGGCCTATCAAGCCGTAGGAAATCAGGCCGGTGTACAACATCCACCAGCTCAGCGGCGCCCAAAGCGTCAGGGCGGCCGCGCACAATCCGTTGCACAGAAAAAACACGCTCCAGGCGATGGTCACCTGTCGGGTATAACGAACGCCCTTGGCGGGTAACTGCGGTTCACGCAGGCGGGCCAGGCGTTCAACCATCGGCATGCCGTAGATCAGGCTCACGCCGAACAGCACCAGCATGAAACCGCTGATCAGGACCGGGTACCAGCGCAGCAGGGCCGGGCTGTCGAGCAGCGCCAACAACAGACAGAATACGATGGCCACCATGGCCATCCACCGACTGCCCGGTCGCCGCCGTCCGGTCAGCGCACGCGCCAGCCACAGGCTGCCCAGCAGCAAACCGAACTGCCATGGCGCGAAATGTTCCATGCCGAAATACACCGCGAAGGGGTACAACAGGCCTGCCAGCAGCAGGCCGAGGCCGATCAGTCGGCTCATGCGACCGGTTGAACCAGACGGTAGACCGCCTCGACCACGTCACTGACGGTACGCACCGATTTGAATTCCTCGGCGGCGATTTTCTTGCCGGTCTGACGTTTGATGTGATCGATCAGGTCGACTGCATCAATGCTGTCGATTTCCAGGTCCTGATACAGGTTGGATTCAAGGCTCACGCGCTCGGGGTCCAGTTCGAACAGCTCGACCAAGGCATCGCGCAGTGTGTTGAAAATGTCGTCACGAGTTTGCATGGTCCGGTCTCAAGCTGCCTGTTTTGCGGTGACGAACGCCGCAAGGCTCGCCACGTTGCTGAAGTGATTACGAGTGTCCTTGGCGTCGGCGTCGATTTTGATGCCGTACTTTTTCTGGATGGCCAGGCCCAGTTCCAGGGCGTCCACCGAGTCCAGGCCCAGGCCTTCGCCAAACAGCGACTGTTGATCGTCGATGTCGTCGGCGCTGATGTCTTCGAGGCCGAGGGCTTCGATGATCAACTCTTTGATGTCCCGGTTCAGGCTGTCAGGGTTCAGATTGCTCATCTTCGGCGAGCTCCTTGATGAAGTAAGAATGCAAATAGTCGTTGAGCTTGCGCGAGGCCTGAGGGGGCGGGCCCAGCGCGGCGAAGGTCTGTGGGTCTATATCGGCGCCGACACGAAAACTGAAGTGCACGCGGCGTTTCGGGATCCGATACCAGGGCTCGGCCTTGGTCAGTGTGGTCGGGCTGACCTTGATGACCACCGGGGTGAGGATTTTCGCACCCCGCACGGCAATTGCCGCGCCCCCCCGATGAAAGGCCGGCGCCTGCCCCGGCCGGGTGCGGGTGCCTTCGGGAAAGATGATCAGGGTCTGTCCGTTTTTCAAGGCATCGGCGGCGGCATCGAGCATGTCCATGCTGCCGTCGTTGCTGATGTATTCGGTACGGCGCAGGGGGGCGCGGGTAAACGGGTTCTCCCAGAGGCTCTGCTTGACCACGCAGTTGGCGTGGCGCACCAGGCCGATCAGGAACACCACATCGATCAGCGAAGGATGATTGGCGACGATCATTTGCCCGGGGCGTCCAAGTTTTTCCGCGCCCTGGATGTCGTAGGTAAGCACACCGGCGCGCGCCATGAAGCGGACAAAAAACCAGAAGCAGCGACTGACGGTTTGTCGTGCGCGCAACCGATGGGTCTGGGCATCGCCCGGCAGGCAGCTCAGCAAAGGGAAAACCACCAGGCGCAGGCACAGCCCGCCCAGCCCGAACAGGGCGAAGCTTGCGGCGGTGGCCAGCAGGCGCCAGTAATAGGCGTCGCGGTTCTTTTCGGTCACGGGTTGCGTTGCCAGGTCCATACACGATTTTTCCAGGCATGTTGGCAAGTGGTTTGCTGGCCAAGCAACGTACGCAACAGGTTCAGCGCGTGCGGCCAACGGGGTTTGGACAACGCATCCGCTGGGCTGTTCAGGGACAACTGCCAGTCATTGCCGGGCGTGATCAGCAGGCCTACGGCATAAGGAAAAGGCACATCGTCGATCCAGGTCGAGTAAGCCTCGGGCGGTTGTTCTTCGGTCACTACCAACAATACCGCGGGTGCGCCTTCCTTGAGCAGGGCTGCGGCTTCCAGCATGCCGTGTTCCAAGCCATCACCGGCAGCGGCGAGGGCGGTCATTTCACTGGTTTCGCCGCGCATGATCGACCACAGACCGATGATCGCGTTATGTACCGACAGGCTGAACTGTGTCGGCGACAGCGGCTCGTCGGCGGCCAGATCGCTGAGAATGTCGAACGTGCGGGGGGTTTCGCCATGACGGGAAACAAATACCAGCGGCAGGTCCTGACGGCCCTCGGCCAGAGGCCAGCCGACACTGAACGCCATCCGCGCCAGACGGCTGAGGCGTCGGCGTTGCATGGCGGGCAGGAACGACACGTCGGGAGCGGCATCGCTGACCGGCAGCACCACCGGCTGTTGGCTCCAGGCCTGCCAATCGTCCACGCTTTCGAGCCCCGGGGCCCACGCGCGCCACTGGGCGATGTTGAAATTGATCACAGACATTCATCCCGCCCCTGCGGGCTTCTTGACGCGGTGAGTGGGAGAAGACCACGACTCACTCTACGTGGCGCCTGGCGCCGTGTGGTGCGCATTATCCCGGTGCCGGGAACCTGTAGCAAATGCTGGTTACATTTTGAACAGTAAGATGTACCGGTTAGTTCGCGAAAACCGCACATTTGACAATTATTCACATCGCTATCGGCCCGTCTGTCGGCTCTGGCGGAAGCCCATGCCCCGAGTTTGCCGCATATTTGGCGGGAGATTGCCGATGACCCTGTAGTCCCTGTGTCAGCGAGGTAGCTAAGCCATGCCGTGGACTACTACACTCGGTCATTCTTTGATACACGGAGGTTTTTCACATGCGGCGCGTGGTGTTCAATCAGAAAGGTGGCGTGGGCAAATCCAGCATTGCCTGCAATCTGGCGGCGGTCAGCGCCAGCGAGGGCTATCGCACCCTGTTGGTGGATCTCGATGCCCAGGCCAACTCCACTCAATACCTGACGGGACTCACTGGCAATGATATTCCGATGGGTATTGCCGATTTCTTCAAGCAGACCCTGTCGTCCGGGCCTTTCGCCAGGAAAAACCAGGTCGATATCTACGAAACTCCATTCGATAACCTCCACGTCATCACCGCTACGGCTGAGCTCGCGGACTTGCAGCCCAAGCTTGAGGCCAAGCACAAGATCAACAAGCTGCGTAAATTACTGGAAGAACTCGACGAAGATTACGATCGCATCTATCTCGACACACCGCCAGCGCTGAACTTTTACGCGGTTTCGGCGCTAATTGCCGCCGATCGCGTGCTGATTCCTTTCGATTGCGACAGTTTTTCGCGCCAGGCGCTTTATGGCCTGCTGGCGGAAATCGATGAATTGAAGGACGACCATAACGAAGGCCTGGAAGTCGAAGGGATCGTGGTCAATCAGTTCCAGGCCCGCGCCAGCCTGCCCCAGCAAATTCTCGACGAATTGATCGCCGAAGGATTGCCGGTGCTGCCGGTGTACCTGGGCAGTTCTGTGCGTATGCGCGAATCCCACCAGGCCAACACACCGTTGATCCACCTCGACCCGCGGCACAAGCTGACGCAACAGTTCGTCGAACTGCATAACCTGCTCGAGAACGCCTGATCCCCAATGTGGGAGCGGGCTTGCTCGCGAAAGCGAAGTGTCAGTCACCATCAATGTCGACTGTCAGACCGTTTTCGCGAGCAAGCCCGCTCCCACATTAGCTTGTGGTGGCTTCAAATCCCCTGACTACGTAACCAGCTCATCAACTGCGGCAACGGGAAGGCCCCGCTCTGGCGTGCGATTTCCCGTCCGTTCTTGAACAGAATCAGGCTGGGAATCGAGCGAATCCCCAGTTGCGCTGACAGCTGCTGATTCGCCTCGCTGTCCAGCTTGGCCAATCGACACTTGCCCGCCAATTGTCCGGCCGCCTGTTCGAATACCGGCGCAAAAGACTTGCACGGCCCGCACCAATCCGCCCAAACGTCCACCAGCAATGGCAGATCGCCCTTGATCTGACTGGCGTAGTCGCCTTGCTTTAGTTCGAAGGGTTTGCTGAGCAGGACTTCGGTCTTGCATCGCCCGCATTTTGGCTGATCGCCGAGGCGCTCGGCGGGGATGCGGTTGAGGCCGTTGCAGTGAGGGCAGGGGATGAAGAACGGGTCGGACATGACGGATGATCCAGTAGGAAGCGGGTAGTCTTTATCTGGAGGCACCCGCTCGAATTTTCAATTGCGCTTCGGTTCACGACGAGCAACTGATCTCCAGATGCTTGCCCCATTCTGGCGGCCGCTGCGCGTAGCTCTCCATCCCCGGCTGCTCCTCGAACGGTTTGCTCAGCACCGCGTGCAGGCGGCGGACTTCCGAGTAGTCGCCCTTTTCTGCCGCATCGATAGCGTTTTGCGCCAGGTAGTTGCGCAGGATGTACAACGGATTGACTGCGTGCATCCGTTGGCGACGTTGCTCCTGGTCAAGCGTGCCCTCGCGGATTACCCGGGCGACGTAGAGCTCGCTCCAGGCGTCGAAGCCCTTGAGGTCGACGAAGTCATCGCGCAGACGACGCACAGCCGCTTCAGGTGATTCATTGCCCAGCCGGCGGAAGAACAGGCTGTAGTCGACGCCACTGTTCTGCATCAGTTGCAGCAGGTGTTCCAGCAGCTTCTGGTCATCCTCTTCTGCGGTGGTGAAGCCCAGGCGACGGCGCATCAGGTCCAGGTAATGGGCCTGGAACAGCGGCAGGTACAGGCCGAGGGTTTCGCGCAAGGCCTCGACGCTGATGAACGGCGTCAGCGCCTGGGCCAGGGCGCTGAGGTTCCATTGGCCAATGGGTACCTGGTTGCTGAAGGAATAGCGGCCCTGATCATCGGAGTGGTTGCAAATGAAGTTGGCATCGAAGTCGTCGAGGAAGGCAAACGGGCCGTAGTCGAAGGTAATACCGAGGATCGACATGTTGTCGGTGTTCATTACCCCGTGGCAGAAGCCGTAGGCTTGCCACTTGGCAATCAGCTCGGCATTGCGCTCTACGATCTCGCGGAACATTGCCAGATACGGTTCAGGTTGTTCCAGGCACTCTGGAAAATGCATGGCGAGGACGTGGTCGCCAAGCTCTTTCTGCTTTTCGGGGCGTTTGGTGTAGTAGAAATATTCGAAGTGCCCGAAGCGCACATGGCTCGGCGCCATTCGCAGCACCATTGCCGCGCGCTCCTGTTTTTCGCGCCAAACAGGGGTGTCAGAGCCGATCACGCACAGTGCACGAGTGGTCGGGATATTCAGCGCATGCAGGGCTTCGGAGGCGAGGAATTCGCGGATCGAGGAACGCAGTACCGCCCGTCCGTCGCCCATGCGCGAGAACGGCGTCTGCCCGGCGCCCTTGAGGTGCAGGTCCCAATGCTCGCCGGCTTCGTTGTACACCTCACCCAGCAACAGGCCACGGCCGTCGCCCAGTTGCGGGTTGTAGGAACCGAACTGATGCCCTGAATAGACCATCGCCCTCGGGATCGCGTCGGCCCAAAGCTTGTGGCCGCTGAACAACTCGGCGAACTCTTGGGTTTCGGCCACGGCCGGGTCAAGATCCAGCAACGCCATGGCGGCGGGACTTGCCACCACCAGGCGCGGGTTGTCGATCGGTTCGGGCAACACATGGGCGGAAAACGCATCGCCCAGGCGGTCGAAGCGATTATCGAAGGTCAGTTCGTCGAGGGCTTTCAAAGGCCGTCTCCAGCAGAATGTCCGAGCATTCTGCTGGGGAATGGCCGGTTAGTCGAGTTTGGCGGCGGGCGGCTCTTGCGCTGGCGCTGGCTTGCCATCGACCATCGGCACGATGGTTTTCGCTTCCGGCTCGATCGGCACCATCTTGTATTCCTGGCCGTGGAGGTTCTTGAGGTAGACCTCCATCTGCCGGAACGAGATGTTGATGTGCTGCTTCTTGAACTCGCGGTTGATGAAGCGGTTGACCTCATCGAGTACCGGGTTACGGTCGCCGAGGTCACGCACATGCATGCGCAGCTCGTGATCGAGGGTGCTTTCACCGAAGTTCAGGAAGTACACGTGCGGCTCCGGTTCCTTGAGTACCCGTGGGTTTTCCCGCGCGGCCTTGAGCAGCAGTTCCTTCACCAGGTCCAGGTCCGAGCCGTAATCGACCCCAAGCTTGAGCGTCACCCGGGTGATGGTGTCGGTCAGGGACCAGTTGATCAATTGTCCGGTGATGAACGTCTTGTTCGGGACAATGATGTCCTTGCGGTCGAAGTCGGTGATGGTCGTGGCGCGGATGCGGATCTTGCTGACCGTGCCCGACAGGTTGCCGATGGTGATGGTGTCGCCGATCCGCACCGGGCGCTCGAACAGAATCATGATGCCGGAGATGAAGTTGGCGAAGATCTCCTGCATGCCGAAACCGAGGCCTACCGACAGCGCCGCTACCAGCCACTGCAACTTGTCCCAGCTGACGCCGAGGGTCGACAGGGTCGAGACGAAGCCGACGCCGGCGATCACGTAGGACAGCAGCGTGGTGGTGGCGTAGGCGCTGCCCTGGGCCAGGTTCAGTTTCGACAGCACGAAGACTTCCAGCAGACCCGGCAGGTTGCGCGCCAAGGCGAAGGTGATGCCGATGATGATCAGGGCGCCGAGCATGTCGCCGATGCTGATCGGCACCATGCTCATGTTGGCGCCGGTGCCGCTGGTGTATTCGTAGAGGGTGATGTTGTCCAGGTACGAGAACACCGTGATCAGGTCGGCCCAGGCCCAGTACAGCAACGCCATGAAACCGCCGAGCAGGGCCAGGCGAATCAGGCGCAGGGACTGTTCGTTGACCTTTTCGATGTCCAGGGTTGGTTCTTCGATCACCGCTTCGCCGTCGCTGGCCTCTTTCGCGGCCTGACGTTTGGTCAGGGCGCGCTGGTAGGCGAGGCGGCGTGCCGCCACGCTGAGGCCGCGCACGAAAGTGGCTTCGATCACCAGCCAGAACATCAGCAGGTACAGGGTGTTGATCAGCCGATCGCTGAGTTTCAACGCGGTGTAGTAGTAACCGAAGCACACAGCCACGAACAAAGCGATCGGCAAGGCGGTGAACATGATGGCCACGGCCTTGCGGAACAGCGATGCGTTCTCGTGGGTCGGGCTGCTCCATAGCAGGCGGCTGAGTAGCCAGGTCATCAAGGCGTAGCAGATGAGTACCACCGGCATGCCCAACACGTCGTCGGCCAGTGCCGCCGGTTGCAGCTCGGCAACCGCTACCACGGCGACCAGTGCCATGACCACCATGCCGAGCCGGCGCACCCAGCCGCGGAGGAATTCGACCTGGGGTTTTTCCCAGCGGAAATGCAGCTCGGCCACGCCGCCCGGAGCCAGGATCCGATAGGCGGTGTAGAACACCAGCCAGGCCTGGGCCATTTGCAGTAATGCTGCACCCATGTTGGCGTTCTGCCCACGGGCGTCGATTTGCAGGGCCAGACCACACAAGGCCAGGCCCAGCGACACCGGCATCGCCAGCAAAATGTTGATCAGAATCGCCTGCGGCGTATGCCACTGGCTGTCGCGCTTGAAGTGGCCGATGTCCTGGTGAACCTTGTTCAGTCGGGCGTACAGGCTCTCGCGGCGCCACAGCAGGGCGCCGATCAACAGCGCCAGAGGCAGGAACAGCAAGGGGCGCTGGGTCAGGCCGTCGGTCAGTTCACTCAGGCTGGAGGCCAGGGGAAGTGTATCGATCTGACGTTTAAGGCGGTCCGGCACGCTGCGGAACCATTCAGGATCGAGCGGCTTGTTACTGGGAATCCAGAACATCTGCTCATCGAGCGTCGCGCGCAGGCTTTGCGCGGTGCTGAGCAGTTGCTTCTGGTTCAGTTGCAAGGTGATGGATTCGTTGAGTACGGCGCTCAGTTCGCGGTTCAGCCGCTCCAGCAGGTCCGCACGGGTGGTGGCCAGCTCCAGCAGGCTCTTGCGCAGCTGCGGGGTGACTTGCTCGGGCGGTTGGGTCGACAGCAGGTTGTCGACGTAGGTGGTCGGGTTGCTGAGCAGCTCCCGTTGCTGGCTGACTTCGAACTGATACAGACGAATGTCGGCGATCTGGTCGGCCAGATCACGGTCGACCCGCAGACGCGGCAAGGCCTGTTTCTGTTTGTAGAGAATCTTGGAGAGCAGCAGGCTGCCCTTGAGTACGCTGATTTGTTCATCCAGGGCCGAATCGCTCTGGGTCACGCTGTCCAGTTGTTGCTTGGTCTGCAGGTTCTGCTGGGTGACTTCGTTGAGGCGGTCAGTGCTTTTGAGCAAATAGTCCGAGAGCTTCAGGTTGGCCGCGCTTTCGGTCGCCAGCAGGCTGCTGCCACCGGCCTTTTGCGCTTCGATGGACTGCTGCGTCACCGTCTCCTGGGATTGAGCCAGGCGCTTTTGGTTGATCAGGTTTTGCAGCTCCTGGATTTCCCGATCCAGCCGGTCGGATCGCTCCGACAGCAGGTCATGCTGGCTATTGCCCAGGTCTTGCAGCTGAGTGTTGCCGGCCAGTTCCTGGCGACGCAGCGGAATCAGCGCGTTGAGTGCCGAGAGTTCAGCATTGAGCTGGTCACGCTGCTCGGCGCTCAAGGTCTTGCCGGCGTCCTTGCCGGCCTTGAGGATATTGTTGATCTGCTGGATGCGAGTCTGGCTGGCGGAAATTTCCGCCTGGGCGCGCTCGGGGCGAGTCTGGGCGGTAATGATCAGGCTGTTGGCTTCGGCCAGCGCCTTTTGCAGATCGCTTTGCTGGGTAGAGCGCTCGGTGAGCATTTGCTCAAGCTGCTGAATCGACTCTTTGGTAAAGCGTTGCGCAACCGGCACCACGTTGCTGGCCTTCAGACGCGTCAGCTCACGCTGGTTCTCGACGGTCTGTTTGGGGGCCGTGGCCAGTTGCTGCTTGAGGTCGCTGAGTTTCTGCTCGTAATCACGCTGGTTGTTGAGCTGTGTCAGCGTGCCTTGCAGGACCGACTGCAGGGCCTTTTGATCGGCCTCCGGCAGTTTGCGGTCGGCGATTTTGTCCAGGCTCGCCTGCACGGTTTCGCGGGTGGGTGGCTCGGCAGCTTGCAGCGTGCCGACGGAGAGACTCAGGCCCAACAGGACCAGGACGAAAAAGGTGCGCAGGCTTGACATAAAGACCGATCAAAAAAACAGGACGAAGTATGGAGTTTAGAGGAAGAGTCCCGGACCCGGGCGACTTCCTTCGGGGAATCTGACGCCCACTTTACCGATCTTGTTCCCCTCCATGACCGCAACGGTCCAGATGGTGTTGTTCCATTCCACCTGGTCACCGACTACCGGGGCGCCCCCCACTTTCTGGGCAATGAAGTGGCCCAGGGACATATCCGGATCGATGCCTTCGACCTTCAACCCGTACAGGGCAGCAACCGCGGCCAGCTGGGCATCTCCTTCGAGTACGAAATCGCCGAAAAAGCGCAAATCGAGGCCTCGTTGCGGTGCCTGGCTGAAGAGTTTTCCAAGGGCTCCAAGATTGTGTTCATGGCCGATTACGCACAATAAATCATCGACTTCGAGCACCGTACTACCCGACGGATGGAGCAGTTGCTCGCCACGAAACAGGGCAGCGATACGGGTGCCTTCGGGCATTTTCAGCTCGCGAAGGTGCGAACCGATGCACCATTTTTCGGCGCCGAGGCGATAAACAAACAGCTCCCACTCGCTGGTGACGTGAACTTCGAGGGCCGAACGGGAGATCGGCGCCGGTTCCGGTGGCACCGTCACCTTCAGCAGTTTGGCGATCCACGGCAGGCTTGTGCCCTGCACCAGCAGCGACACCAGTACGATAAAGAAGGCGAGGTTGAAGTAGAGCTGGGCGTTGGGCAGGCCCGCCATCAACGGGAACACTGCCAGAATGATTGGTACCGCGCCACGCAAGCCGACCCAGGAAATGAACGCTTTTTCGCGGCCATGGAAGGCTTTGAAAGGCAGCAGGCCGACCAGTACCGACAGCGGCCGGGCAAACAGAATCATCCACAGCGCCAGGCCCAGTGCCGGCAGTGCAATCGGAAGCAAGTCGTGGGGCGTGACCAGCAGCCCCAGCACCAGGAACATGCCGATCTGCGCCAGCCAGGCCATGCCGTCGAGCATGTGCAGGATGCCGTGGCGGCTGCGTACCGGGCGGTTGCCGATCACCAGTCCACACAAATACACCGCCAGGAAGCCGCTGCCATGCAGGGCGTTGGTCAGGGCAAACACCACCAGGCCGCCGGCGATGACCAGAATCGGATACAGGCCGGTGGCCAGGTTGATGCGGTTGACCATTTGCAGCATCAGCCAGCCACCGCCCAGGCCGATGACGGCACCGATGCCGAACTCGCGCAGCAAGTGTGTCAACAGGCTCCAGTGCAGGCCGGTCTGGCCACTGGCGAGCATGTCGATCAGGGTCACGGTGAGGAACACCGCCATCGGGTCGTTGCTGCCGGATTCGATCTCCAGGGTTGCGGTCACCCGCTCGTTCAGACCTTTGCCACCCAACAGGGAGAACACCGCAGCGGCGTCGGTGGAGCCAACGATGGCGCCGATCAGCAGGCCTTGAATCATGTTCAGGTCGAACAACCAGGCGGCGGCCATGCCAGTCAGCCCGGTGGTAATCAATACGCCAACCGTTGCCAGCGACAATGCTGGCCACAACGCCACACGGAAACTCGACACCCGGGTGCGCAAGCCGCCATCGAGCAGGATCACCGCCAGTGCAAGGTTGCCGACGAGGTAAGCCGTGGGGTAGTTATTAAAAATGATGCCGCCGCCATCGACCCCGGCGGCCATGCCCACCGCTAGGATGATCACCAGAATCGGGATGCCGAGGCGCGAGGAAAGTGAACTCACCAGAATGCTCGCACCTACCAGCAACGCGCCGATCAAGAACAGGCTGTTGATGGTCGTCGCATTCAAAGGCAGTACTCCGGAAAGCTGAAAGACGGGCACAAACTGACCATGCAGTCTGCGTGCCAGCGATTCTAACCTGTTGAAATGTGATGCTGTCAAAAAGCTTTTTGCAGATTAAAAGAACACAACCTGCCGGTACACCCGATCTCCTGTGGGAGCTGGCAAGCCGGCTCCCACAGGGGGCGGTGTTGGCGGATTACAGGCTGAACCGCCCAACCATTGTGTTCAGGTCCACTGCCAATCGTGACAGTTCGCTACTGGCCGCGCTGGTCTGGTTGGCGCCGGTGGCCGATTGCACCGACAGATCACGAATGTTCACCAGATTGCGGTCCACTTCGCGGGCCACTTGCGCCTGTTCTTCGGCGGCGCTGGCGATGACCAGGTTGCGTTCGTTGATTTCGACGATGGCGCTGTTGATGGTGTCCAGCGACAATCCGGCGCCGCGGGCAATGTTCAGGGTCGATTCGGCGCGCTCGGTGCTGTTGCGCATCGAATCCACCGCGTGTTCGGTGCCGCTCTGGATGCTGCCGATCATGCGTTCGATTTCGCTGGTCGATTGCTGGGTGCGGTGCGCCAGGGCCCGAACCTCGTCCGCCACCACCGCAAAGCCACGGCCGGCTTCACCGGCGCGCGCCGCTTCGATGGCGGCGTTCAGGGCCAGCAGGTTGGTCTGGTCGGCCAGACCGCGAATCACATCCAGCACTTTGCCAATATCGCGGGATTCATTGGCCAGGTCGCCGATCAGGGTGGCGGTACTTTGTACATCGGCGCTCATGCGCTCGATGGCGCTGACGGTTTCCTGCACCAGATCGCGGCCGTCACCGGCGGAAGTCGTAGCGTTTTTCGATGCTTCGGATGTGCTGACCGCATTGCGCGCGACTTCTTCCACGGCGCTGGTCATCTCGTTGACTGCCGTGGCGGCCTGTTCGATCTCGTTGTTCTGTTGGGTCAGGCCACGGGCGCTTTCATCGGTGACACTGTTGAGTTCTTCGGCGGCGGAAGCCAACTGAGTGGCGGAGCCGGAAATACGCTGCAGGGTGTCGCGCAGTTTGTCCTGCATCTTCGACATCGCCAGCAGCAAGCGGCCGGCTTCGTCCTCGCCGTCGACCGTGATCGGTCGCGTCAGATTGCCCTCGGCAATTTGCTCGGCGGCTTTCAGCGCGTTGGCGATCGGTTTGGTGATGCTGTTGGTCAGCAACCAGGCGAACAGAATCGTCAGGCCGGTGGCGATCACCAGCAGGGTAATGACCAGATTGAACGCCGAATCGTATTGATCGGCGGATTGCTGGTTGGTGTCGAGGGTCTGCTGGGTATTGATCTCCAACAGCTTGCTCAGCACAGCGTTGATCGCTTCGGAGTTGCTCAGCAGATCGGCGTTGAGCAGGCTGCGCAGTTCGTCGACCTGATTGTTGCGCGAGAGGGTCTTCATCCGGTCTTCGATCTGGCGGTACTGCCCGAGCAGCTGTACGTATTGATCGTAGGCCACACGTTCCTGCGGGCTGGTGATCAATTTTTCGTAGGTGGCCTGGGCGGCGCGAATCTGCTGGTTGCGCAATTCCAGCAGCTCGATGGTTTTGTGTTGCACGTCCGGCTCGCGGTTCACCAGCAGGCGATAAGAAAGCACGCGCAGGCGAAGCGTCAGTTGAGTGAACTCGTCGAGGCTCTTGATGCTCGGCACGCTACTGACGGTGATGTTCTCGGCGGCACCGCGGATCTTGCTCATCTGGTTCAGGGCAAACACGCCCAGCACCAGCATCAAGCCGCCAATCAGGGCAAAACCGAGGAACGCTCGCGGCGCGATATTCATATTACGAAGGGACATGGTGATTACCGAAGAGAGCGCACCTGAGCGGTGCCGAGGCTGACGTATGAATGACTTATCGGTCATACGACTAAAGTCTTGAGTCCCTGCGCGGTTTTGCCGCATAAGCGCTACGGCGACGAAGTGCAGGAACCAGATCGGCCAATCACAGTCTTTAAAGTTCGCGAGAAAGGTCACTCGTCAGGAAAATCAAGGCTTTGCGCCCGTTTAACCCTGGCATCCACGGTGACTTTTCTTTATCGTACGCGCCCTTTGAAAATGCCTGGAAAATCAAAATGTTGGAAGCATCCCTAAGCCAATTGGAACAGCTGGTCAGCGACCTGGTACAACAGAACCAGACCCTGCTCGGTACCAACCAAGCCCTGAGCGCCGAACTGGCCCAGGCCAAGGATGAAAACGAAAGCCTGCAACTGAACCTGATGGAACAAGAAGAGAAACAAGGCGCCACCGCCGCCCGCATTCAGGCCCTGGTTGAGCGCGTCAGCGCTGGCCCTGTCAGCGCATGAGTTATGGCGCAGGGGTAAAAGTCGTCTCGATCCTGGGGGAAGACTATTCGATCAAGGCGCCGGCTGGGGAAGAACAGACCCTGCTGGATGCTGCGTTGATGCTGAAGGCTGCCCTGGCCGAGACCAAAAAGAAGTACCCGACCCTGATCGGTGACCGACTGCTGGTGCTGGCCGCCATGAACCTGTGCTCGCAACAGATCGAAATGCAGAAGCAGCACAAGCTCGAACTCGACCGTTACCAAGAGCAAGTCAGCGCCACGGTTGAAGTGATCACCAAGACGATCAATCAAGCCTGATCGGCTTTGCACACAACCAAAGAATAAATTGTCGGTTTAGATGTATACAATCGGCACGGCTGTTGCAGTGTTTCAGCCTCTTATTCTTTGGGGGTGCTCCATGCAGTTCTGGCGACGCAGTATTCAATGGCAGTTGATCCTGAGCATGGGCACCGCCCTGCTGATCAGTATTCTGATCGTGGTTGGCATTTATACCCTCGTGGTCAACCGTCTCGCCCAGCGCTATCTGGTCGAGCAGGCACTGCCGTCCAGCATCGAAGCGATGCGCAATGACATCGAACGCATCCTCGTTCAACCGCTTACCGCCGCCAAGGACATCGCCAGCAACAGCATGGTGCGCGACTGGCTGGCCGGGGGTGAGAGCAGTGGCCAGACCTCCACGTTTGCACAGTATCTGGAAGGCATTCGCGCCGAGCACAAGGCCTTCACCGCGCTGATTATCGGGACCGCTTCCAGTCACTACATCACCGAAAAAGGCCTGGACCGGACTCTGAGTCGTTCGAATCCAAAAGACGCCTGGTTCTACTCGTTTCTCGACAGCAACCAGCCGCGTACCCTCAATATCGACAACGACACGGCCACCGGAGAATTGGCGCTGTTTATCGACATCAAGGTTGAACAAGCCGGAAAAGTCGTGGGTGTTGCCGGGCTTGGATTGAGCATGAAAGAGCTGTCCGAGCTGATTCACAATTTCAGTTTCGGTGAGCGCGGCAAGGTCTATCTCGTGCGTTCCGACGGTTTGATCCAGGTACATCCCGAGGCGCAACTCAGCGGCAAACGTACCTTGGCCGAGCAGATCGGCGAGCCGGCGGCGCGTGCGGTCATGGGGCAACTTTCCGCCACCAGCAGCAGTTTTTTGCGAGACGGCGAGGATTATCTGGCGTTGAGCCTGCCGCTGAGGGACCTGGGCTGGACCCTGATGGCCGAAGTGCCACAGTCGCAGATCTACGCCGAAGCCCGTCGAGCCATGTGGATGAGTAGCGGAATCGGCCTGGCGGTGGCACTGGTGTGCCTGTTGCTGGTGGTGTTGCTCACTCGTGGGCTGGTGCGACCGATTCGTCAGGTAACAGCGGCACTGGTAGCCATCGGTAGCGGTGGTGGAGATTTGACCCACCGGTTAGATTCCAGCCGCGCCGATGAATTGGGTGATCTGGCTCGGGGCTTCAATCGGTTTCTCGACAGCCAGCGCGACATGATCGGTGAAGTTCTGACCACCAGCGAACGCTTGCGCACGGCTGTCGGCCAGGTGGCGCGGGTGGTGGACAACACCGCTGAGCGTTCCGGCCGCCAGCAGGAAATGACTGACATGGTCGCCACCGCAGTCCACGAAATGGGCCTGACCGTACAGGAAATTGCGCAAAACGCCGGCAATGCGGCGCTTGCCTCGCAAACTGCCCGGGATGAAGCGTTGCAGGCGCGGGAAGTGGTCGGCGGCTCGATTCGGCATATTGAAAGCATGTCCGATGAAATCGGTGTCGCTGCCAGAGCCGTGGGTGAGCTGGCCGATCAGGTCGCTTCCATCGATCAGGTGTTGGCGGTGATTCGCGGGATTTCCGAGCAGACCAACCTGTTGGCGTTGAATGCGGCCATCGAAGCCGCGCGAGCCGGGGACATGGGCCGTGGGTTTGCGGTGGTTGCCGATGAAGTGCGCACGTTGGCGCGGCGCACGCAGACGTCCACCGATGAAATCCAACAGATGATCGGCAGCCTCAAGCAAGGCGCGGAGAATGCGGTTTCATCGATGCACAACGGGCAGTCGGCCACCGGGACCGGTGTTGAATCGAGCCAGCGCACCGGGGCGTCGTTGACCGCGATCACCGGGCAGGTTGAACGCATCAGCGACATGAACCATCAGGTCGCGACAGCGACGGAAGAGCAGTCGGCGGTGACTGAAGAGATCAACCGCAATGTTCAGGGGATTTCCGACCTGGCCCGGGCGACGGCGGGGGAGGTCAGGGCTTGTCGGGAGGATTGTCAGATGTTGCAGCGGTTGGCGGATGACCTGGCGCGGCAGATGGGTGGGTTCAAGCTGGGCTGAATAATGCGTTGGCTGTGCTGACGACTTCGCGGGTAAGCCCGCTCCCACAAAGTTTGCGATGAACACAGAATTGTCATTCAGCGCTGACCCTGTGGGAGTGGGCTTGCCCGCGATTGGTTTTCAGCAACACCGAAGGCCTATGGTCAGAACCACTCATCCTGCATGTTCAAACACACATCATCCCGGGCCTCAAGAATCGCCAGCTCATGGTGGCAGCCCGGGATTTCCCAGGTCAGGAAGTACCGCGCCGCCTGGAGCTTGCCTTTATAAAAACTGACATCCGCCGCATTGCCCTTGGCCAACCCTTCCTCGGCACGAATCGCCTGTTCCAGCCAGCGCCAGCCGATCACCGCGTGGCCGAAGACTTTCAGGTACAGCGCCGAATTCGCCAGGCTGGTGTTGACCTTGCCCTGCGCCAGATCGGTCAGCAGGCCAATGGTCACGGTTTGCAGGCGTGCTACCAGTTTTTCCAGTGGCTCACGCAGTGCGTTCAGCGATTCATGGGCCTGGGCGCGCTCGGCGGTGTCGGCGATCAGGCGGATCAGTTGCTTGAGCCCCGCACCACCGTTCTGCGCCAGTTTGCGACCCAGCAGGTCCAGCGACTGAATGCCGTGGGTGCCTTCGTGGATCGGATTCAGGCGGTTGTCGCGGTAGTACTGTTCCACCGGGTATTCGCGGGTGTAACCGTGGCCGCCTAGGATCTGGATTGCCAGTTCGTTGGCCTTCAGGCAGAACTCCGACGGCCAGGATTTGACGATCGGTGTCAGCAAATCCAGCAACTCATGGGCTTGTTTGCGCTCGGCTTCGGTTCCGAGGGTGGTGGTGTCGTCGAACAGTCGCGCGGCATACAGCCCCAGGTCGAACGAGCCTTCTACATACGCCTTCTGGGTCAGCAGCATGCGTTTGACGTCGGCATGCTGGATGATCGCCACCGGTGCGGTGTTCGGGTCCTTGCTGTCCGGTACGCGACCCTGCGGACGTTCGCGGGCGTACTCCAGCGAATACAGATAACCGGCATACCCGAGCATCACCGCGCCCATGCCGACGCCGATCCGCGCTTCGTTCATCATCTGGAACATGTAGCTCAAGCCATGGTGCGGCTTGCCCACCAGATAACCGACACACTCGCCATTATCGCCGAAATTCAGCGCGGTGGACGTGGTGCCACGCCAGCCCATCTTGTGAAACAGGCCAGCCAGCAACACATCGTTGCGTTTGCCCAGGCTGCCGTCATCGTTGACCAGAAACTTGGGCACGATAAACAGCGAAATACCCTTCACCCCGGCCGGCGCATCCGGCAGCTTGGCCAGGACCATGTGCACGATGTTTTCCGACAGCGGGTGATCGCCGCCGGAAATGAAGATCTTGTTGCCCTTCAGGCGATAGGAGCCGTCGGACGCCGGTTCGGCGCGGGTACGAATATCCGACAGTGACGACCCTGCATGGGGTTCGGTCAGGGCCATGGTGCCGAAGAAGCGCCCGTCGATCATCGGTTGCAGGAAGCGGCGTTTTTGCTCCTCGGTGCCGAAGCTTTCGATCAGGTTCGCTGCACCCATGGTCAGGAACGGGTATGAGGTCGACGCAGCGTTGGCCGATTGAAAGTGGGCGAAGCAGGCTTGGGACAGCAGTGTAGGAAGTTGCATGCCGCCGGCGTCGAAACTGCGTGCGGCGTTGAGGAAGCCGGCTTCGAGGAAGGCGTCCACCGCCGGTTTCACTTCCGGAATCAGAATCGCCTGACCGTTCTCGTAGCGCGGCTCGTTCTCGTCTCCCTTGCGGTTGTGCGGGGCGAAAAACTTCTCGGCAATACTGCGGGCGGTTCCGAGGGCGGCATCGAAGGTTTCACGGTTGTGTTCGGCGAAACGCTCACGCTGGGTCAGGCCCTCGGCATCGAGGACTTCATACAGCTCGAAAGCCAGATTGCGGGAACTGAGCAACGTCTCGGACATGGCGGCCTACCTTTTATTGGAATGGGCCGAGTCTAGGCGGGGGAATAAAGGCTGAACAGGATGATTGATGAGGGTGATGGAGGGTTAGAAAAAGGATTCGTAGGCACGACTCCTTTGGTGATCTTTTTAAGGCTTTCCACAGCCAGCGCCCGGGTTTTGGTCTTTATGATGGGGGCTACCACTTGTCTTGGTTGGTATTTCTGACAGTAGAAGGGTTGATCAATGCCGTAATAGCTTGCAGTGGTCAGTTCAAACCTGAAGTAGCTGGCTCTACTGATCATTTATAGATGAGGTGTTGAAATGAACGATCCAAAAGCTTCACATCCGCCTGCACCGGAGGTTCCGGCCCAGCTCAAATCAGGCGATTTCGTGTATCTGAACGGCAAGAATGCAGGCATCTACTCTGGGCTGCATCAGTTCAGGTTCGTAGGTCTGGAGGGTGCTCAAAGTGCTAGGCTGCCGATTACACGGGGGGCAGAGGTATTTCCTTACTTTGAGGTTCACGGTTCCTTCAAGGGCAAGTATGAAGTCAGGGGTGTTTATGTAGCTGACAGCCCAATCCCGGAATCTGAACGCAGTTTTGGCTTCACTGAAATCACCCAAGCCAAGTAGCGCCCTCTCCCTGTCAGGCAATGCCTAGCGCCCATTGTGGGCGCTAGGTTTGTTGCAATCAGCCGATAGTCATCAAGCTCGCATTACCACCCGCCGCAGCGGTGTTGACGCTCAACGCACGCTCAATCACCAAACGCTCCAGCGCAATGTTGGTTTCGCCCTGCGACAGTCCCTGCACACCAACGATGGCGCCCGCACGCTTGGCGATTTGCTGGCAAACCCCACGCAACTGATCGGAATGGCCATGATGCAGAACCGCATCAAACACCACTTCATCCTTGTTCCAGTCGGAAACCAGCTTGATGCGCGCCTGAATTTCCTTCGGCAGGCGTGCGAACAACGCCTTGCTCGGCTCGGTTTCTGGCCAGACCGCCGAACCACCGACCGCCAATACAGCAGCCAGTTGCGTGAGCAAGTCGCCCTCGACTTCCGTCAGGCACAGCACGTGTTCACGCGGCAGGATCGCATAGCTGTTGCGCTCGCCAGTCGGGCCGGCCAGTACGCGGGTGATCCCGCTTTGCGACTGCGCGGCGAACTGCACGCACAAGGCGCTCAGGTCGGCGAACTTGTTGCTGTCGGCCCAGGCTTTCAGGGCGGTCAGCGGCTTGCTCATGGCGTCGCGCAGGCGCACATCCGGTGCCACGGCGGCGTCGCCGCGAGCGAAGGATTGTTCGATGGCGTCGGTAGGACGAGTCGACAGCAGACGGTACAGGTACAGCGGACCACCCGCCTTCGGACCGGTGCCCGACAGGCCTTCGCCGCCGAATGGCTGCACACCGACCACGGCGCCAACGATGTTGCGGTTCACGTAGACGTTACCGGCATTGACGGTATCGATCACCTTGGCAATGGTCTCGTCGATGCGGGTGTGTACGCCCAGGGTCAGGCCGTAACCGGATGCGTTGATCTGGCCGATCAGTTGATCGATGTCCTTGCGCTTGTAGCGAACCACGTGCAGCACCGGGCCGAAGATCTCCCGTTGCAGCTCGTCAAAGCTTTCCAGTTCGATCAGGGTCGGCATCACGAAGGTGCCGCGTTTGACCTCTTCGGCATCAGCGATGGCCACCTGGTACACGCTGCGACCTTTGTCGCGCATGGCCTGGATGTGCTTCTCGATGCCGGCCTTGGCTTCAGCGTCGATCACCGGGCCGATGTCCACGGACAGGCGCTCAGGGTTGCCAAGACGGCTTTCAGCCATCGCGCCCTTGAGCATTTCGATGACGCGGTCGGCGGAATCTTCCTGCAGGCACAGCACGCGCAGTGCCGAGCAACGCTGACCGGCGCTGTCGAAGGCCGAGGATACAACGTCGATGACCACTTGCTCGGTCAGCGCCGAGGAGTCGACGATCATGGCGTTTTGGCCGCCGGTTTCGGCGATCAGCGGAATCGGACGGCCCTGGCTATCCAGGCGACCGGCGATGTTGCGCTGCAGCAGGCGCGCAACTTCGGTGGAACCGGTGAACATCACGCCTTTGACGCGATCGTCGCCGACCAGGCCGGCACCGACAGTTTCGCCACGGCCCGGCAGCAGTTGCAGCACACCTTCCGGAATCCCGGCTTCGAGCAGCAGGCGCACAGCCTGAGCAGCGACCAATGGAGTCTGTTCGGCAGGCTTGGCCAGTACCGGGTTACCGGCGGCCAGTGCGGCAGCCACCTGACCACTGAAGATCGCCAGCGGGAAGTTCCACGGACTGATGCACACCACCGGACCCAATGGGCGATGGGCGTCGTTGGTGAAATCGTTGCGTGCCTGCACCGCGTAATAACGCAGGAAGTCCACGGCTTCGCGCACTTCAGCGATGGCGTTGGCGTAGGTCTTGCCGGCTTCGCGAGCCAGCAGGCCCATCAGCGGCTGAATCTCGCCCTCCATCAGATCGGCGGCACGTTCCAGGATCGCGGCACGCTCGGCGGGTGGGGTAGCCTGCCAGATCGGTGCGGCGTTCAGGGCACATTGGATGGCGTTGTCGACGTCGTCGACGGTCGCTTCCTGTACGTGACCGACCACGTCACGCAGATCGGAGGGGTTCAGTACCGGTGCCGGTGCTTCGTTGCTGGAAGCGCAACCGAGCATCGGCACGGCTTTCCAGTGATTGTGTGCGGTGGCCAGCAGGGCACAGGACAGTGAAGCCAGACGATGTTCGTTGGCCATGTCGATGCCGCTGGAGTTGGCGCGCTCGGAACCGTACAGATCACGTGGCAACGGGATGCGCGGGTGCGGCAGGCCGAAACCGCCTTCCAGCGTCGCCATTTGCTCGATGCTGGCTACCGGATCGGCGACCAGTTCCTGGATCGAAATCGACTGGTCGGCAATACGGTTGACGAACGAAGTGTTCGCGCCGTTTTCCAGCAGGCGGCGCACCAGGTACGCCAACAGCGTTTCGTGGGTGCCGACCGGGGCGTACACGCGGCACGGACGGTTCAGCTTGCCTTCGGAAACTTTGCCTACAACCTGTTCGTACAGTGGTTCGCCCATGCCGTGCAGGCACTGGAACTCGTACTGGCCCGGGTAATAATTCTGACCGGCGATGTGATAGATCGCCGACAGGGTGTGGGCGTTGTGTGTGGCGAACTGCGGGTAGATGACTTCCGGCACCGACAGCAGTTTGCGTGCGCAAGCGATGTAGGAAACGTCGGTGTACACCTTGCGGGTGTAGACCGGGTAGCCTTCCAGGCCTTCGACCTGGGCGCGCTTGATTTCGCTGTCCCAGTAAGCGCCTTTCACCAGGCGGATCATCAGGCGATGACGGCTGCGGCGAGCCAGGTCGATCACGTAGTCGATCACGTACGGGCAACGCTTCTGGTAAGCCTGGATCACAAAACCGATGCCGTTCCAGCCGGTAAGTTGCGGCTCGAAGCACAGGCGCTCAAGCAGGTCCAGCGACAGCTCGAGGCGGTCGGCTTCTTCGGCGTCGATGTTCAGGCCGATGTCGTACTGCTTGGCCAGCAAGGTCAGCGACAGCAGACGCGGGTACAGCTCGTCCATCACGCGCTCGTACTGAGCGCGGCTGTAGCGCGGGTGCAGTGCCGACAGCTTGATGGAGATGCCTGGGCCTTCATAAATCCCACGACCGTGGGAGGCTTTGCCGATCGAGTGGATGGCTTGTTCGTACGAGGCCAGGTACTTCTGCGCATCATGTTCGGTCAGTGCGGCTTCACCGAGCATGTCGTAGGAATAGCGGAAGCCCTTGGCTTCGAACTTGCTGGCATTGGCCAGGGCTTCGGCGATGGTTTCGCCGGTGACGAACTGCTCGCCCATCAAGCGCATGGCCATGTCGACGCCCTTGCGGATCATCGGCTCGCCGCTCTTGCCGATGATGCGGCTCAGGGACGATGTCAGGCCGGCTTCGTTGTGGGTGGAGACCAGCTTGCCGGTCAGCAGCAGGCCCCAGGTGGCGGCGTTGACGAACAGCGATGGGCTGTTGCCCAGGTGTGGCTGCCAGTTGCCAGTGCTGATCTTGTCGCGAATCAGTGCGTCGCGGGTACCTTTGTCCGGGATACGCAACAGCGCTTCGGCCAGGCACATCAGCGCCACGCCTTCCTGGGACGACAGGGAAAACTCCTGCAGCAGCCCCTGAACAATGCCTGCACGACCGCCAGCACTCTTCTGATTGCGCAGTTTTTCCGCAATCGAAGCGGCAAGCTTGTTGGTGGCTTCGGCCATCGGTGCCGGCAGGCGCGCCTGCTCGATCAGCATCGGCACCACTTCCGGTTCCGGGCGACGGTAAGCGGCGGTGATCGATGCGCGCAGCACCGATTGCGGCAGGATGCTTTCAGCGAATTCAAGGAAGCACTGGTGTGCGTGATCGACATGGACTTCGCCCGCGTCGTCAGCGTCCCTGGTGGTCAAACCGTTCAGCTCGGTCAGGGTTGCACCACCCTCGAGTTTTTCCAGGTAATTGAAAATTGCCTGCTTGATCAGCCAGTGCGGCGTGCGATCAATCGAGGTCGCGGCCGCCTTGAGGCGTTCGCGGGTCGGGTCGTCAAGTTTGACCCCAAGGGTGGTGGTAGCCATGTTTTTATCCTCATGTTTGCCACGACTGCGTGGCATCAGCTGGCGGCAAGATTAGCCGCGCGCCGAGAGAGGTGCAACCGGGTGCAACCCTTTTTTGTCGGAAAAATCGGCGTCTCGTCAGGAATTAAATTCTGGTACGAACGTGCCGCTCCTGCTTGGTGCTTTTACTTCTAGAAAAGCTTCAGGACTGCGCTAAAAGGGAGCAAAAACAACGGCTTTTGTTGTAAATCCGACTAGGTGCAACTAATTCCTGAAAAATGGGTTGCACCTCATTTGCTTTGTTGAATAGCATTCGCGCCCCAAGGTGCAACCCGTCGAAAAGGCAGGTGTACCGGCTGATGGCTTTCCTGGGGAAACATCAGTCATAAATGCGCGGGATCCCGAATCGTCTGTCAAACGTCATCGTTTGCGAGCGGTTCACCAGCCGCCGCTACATAAAAACAAAGCCAGGGCGTCACTTAATGAGCGTAACGAATCCAACCCTGATCACGTTCGTGATCTACATCGCTGCAATGGTGCTGATCGGCTTCATGGCCTATCGCTCCACCAACAACCTTTCCGACTACATTCTGGGCGGTCGCAGCCTGGGCAGCGTCGTGACCGCGCTGTCCGCCGGTGCTTCCGACATGAGCGGCTGGTTGTTGATGGGCCTGCCGGGCGCCATCTACATGTCTGGTCTTTCCGAAAGCTGGATCGCTATCGGCCTGATCGTCGGCGCTTACCTGAACTGGCTGTTCGTTGCCGGACGTCTGCGCGTACAGACCGAGCACAACGGCGATGCCCTGACGCTGCCGGACTACTTCTCCAGCCGATTCGAAGACAAGAGCGGCGCGCTGCGGATCATCTCCGCCGTGGTGATCCTGGTGTTCTTCACCATCTACTGCGCCTCCGGTATCGTGGCCGGTGCCCGTCTGTTCGAAAGCACCTTCGGCATGTCCTACGAGACAGCCCTGTGGGCCGGTGCCGCGGCGACGATTGCCTACACCTTCGTCGGCGGTTTCCTGGCGGTGAGCTGGACTGACACCGTACAAGCCACCCTGATGATTTTCGCCCTGATCCTCACGCCGATCATCGTGATGCTGGCCACCGGCGGCGTCGATACCGCGTTCCTGGCCATCGAAGCGCAGGATCCGGCCAACTTCGACATGCTGAAAAACACCACCTTCATCGGCATCATCTCGCTGATGGGCTGGGGTCTGGGCTACTTCGGCCAGCCGCACATCCTGGCGCGCTTCATGGCGGCGGATTCGGTGAAATCGATCGCCAATGCCCGTCGCATCTCCATGACCTGGATGATCCTGTGCCTGGGTGGCACCGTGGCTGTCGGTTTCTTCGGCATCGCTTACTTCTCGGCCAACCCGGCCGTGGCCATGCCGGTGAGCGAGAACCATGAACGTGTGTTCATTGAACTGGCGAAAATCCTCTTCAATCCATGGGTTGCCGGTGTGTTGCTGTCGGCCATTCTGGCTGCCGTCATGAGTACCCTGAGCTGCCAGTTGCTGGTGTGCTCGAGCGCTCTGACCGAAGACTTCTACAAAACCTTCCTGCGCAAATCGGCTTCCCAACTGGAACTGGTCTGGGTCGGCCGTGCCATGGTGCTGCTGGTTGCCCTGATCGCCATCGCGATGGCCGCCAACCCGGAAAACCGCGTGCTGGGTCTGGTCAGTTACGCCTGGGCCGGTTTCGGTGCCGCATTCGGTCCGGTCGTGCTGATCTCGGTGATCTGGAAAGACATGACCCGCAATGGCGCACTGGCCGGTATCCTGGTCGGCGCGATCACCGTGATCGTCTGGAAACACTTCGAACTGCTGGGCCTGTACGAAATCATCCCTGGTTTCATCTTCGCCAGCCTGGCGATCTACATCGTCAGCAAAATGGGCGCACCGACCGCCGGCATGCTTCAACGCTTTGCCGCGGCCGAGAATGACTTCCGCCTGAACAAGTAATGGGTTGAGCGCATGCGCTGAGCCAATGCTTGAATGAGAACGGCCCGCTTCCTTTTGGAGGCGGGCCGTTTTTTTGTGCACTTTTCGACAATAGTTAATTCCCCTGTGGGGGCGAGTCTGCTCGTGAAGGCGGCGCATTCAACATCAATGTGACGGTCAAATCGCTTTCGCTCGCTCCCACAGGGGGGGGAGTTGTATTTTTTTGCAGCGTTGTCTGTAGCCAGAAGAGCCGTTTTCTGAAGGCCAAAACTACAAGTGAAGTAGGGCATTTCTGTTTTTCCCGCCCCTCGTTCATCCCTCTTGTCACTCATGCAGAATCGCGAGCCTCCCTTTGCAGAGACATGCCGGATGTTCGCTTCTGTCAATCAACCGCGCTTCACGCTGACCGTCGACGGTGTGTCCAGTGAGCTCAAGGTGCTTGAGTTCACGGGCAAGGAGGCCATCAGCCAGCCATACCGTTTTGATCTGGAGCTGGTCAGCGAGCGACCGGACATCGAGCTCGAAAGCTTGCTGCACCGTCAGGCCTTTCTGAGTTTCGATGTGCGGGGCGGTGGTGTTCATGGTCAGATTTTTCGCGTTGGCCAGGGTGATTCCGGCGCGCGACTGACGCGCTATCAGATCAGTCTGGTGCCGCGACTGGCTTACCTGGGCCAGCGCATCAATCAGCGGGTTTTCCAGCACCTGAGCGTGCCGGCGATCATCACGGAAATCCTCAAGGACCATGGCATCCTCGGCGACCTCTTCAAGTTCCAGGTCGGCACCGAATACCCGGAACGCGAATACTGCGTGCAATACGCGGAAAGCGACCTGGCGTTTATCCAGCGACTGTGTGCCGAGGTCGGCATTCACTACCACTTCCGGCACAGCGTCGATGGCCATCTGTTGGTGTTCGGCGATGACCAGACGGCTTTCCCGCTACTGCCTGAACCGACGTCGTACCGGCAGGGCAGCGGGATGGTGGGGGATGAACCGGTTATCAATCGTTTCAATGTCGCCCTGGAGGCTCGGGCTACAGCGGTAACCCGCCGCGACTACGACTTCTGTAGACCTCGCCTTGAACTGGAAAGCCGTTTCGACAGCAAGCAGCTGCCGGGGCTGGAGGATTATGGTTTTCCCGGTCAATTCAACGATCCCGAAGTTGGCAGGCGCCTGACGCAACGAGCACTGGAAAGTCGCCGTGCGGATTACCATCAGGTACAAGGACACAGCGATCAACCCGCCTTGATAAGTGGGCATTTGTTGCGGCTCGAAGAGCATCCTCGGCGGGAATGGAACGAGCTGTGGCTGCTCACGGAAGTCGAACACCATGGCCGTCAACCGCAGGTGCTTGAAGAGTCTGCAGGTACTGGCGGTTCGGATGAATTTCAGGGTTACCGCAATAGCTTTCTGGCTGTGCCGTGGGATGTGTTCTTCCGTCCGCCATTGATCAAGAAACCTCGTGCAGCCGGTTATCAATCCGCCGTGGTCACTGGCCCCAAGAACAGTGAAATCCATTGCGACGAGTACGGTCGGGTCAAGGTTCAGATGTTATGGGACCGCGACGGCCAGATGGATGAGTTCACCAGTTGTTGGTTGCGGGTTGCCACCGGTTGGGCCCATGACCGTTACGGTAGCGTGTTGATCCCCCGAGTCGGCATGGAAGTGTTGGTGGGTTTCGTCGACGCCGATGCCGACAAGCCCTTGGTGATGGGCTGCCTTTCAAACGCCTCGACACCGGTGCCGTTGGACCTGCCGGCGGACAAGACCCGCAGTATTTTCCGCAGCCAGAGTAGTCCCGGTGGTGGTGGCTACAACGAATTGCGCATCGAGGATCGCAAAGGCGCCGAGGAAATCTACCTGCGGGCCCAGCGAAACTGGACCCAGCATGTGCTCAATGATCAGCGGGTACAGGTCGATAACCAACGCAGCATTGTGGTGACCGGCATTGCCAGTCATGAACTGAAAGCCGACGAACAACGCATCACCCACGGCCAGCGCCGGACCGAAGTGAAGCAGGACGATCACCTGCTGGTGACGGGCGACAGACGCATTCGGGTAACGACCCAGGCACTCAACGCCACTCAACAATTCCATGTCAGCGCCGGCCAGCAAGTGGTGATCGACGGCGGGGTGAACGCGACCATTCAGGCGGGCGGGCACTGGATCAACATTGGCCCTGGCGGGATCTTCAGCAGTGCGCCGATTCAGGTCGGTGGTGCGCCGATGGTAGCTATGAGCGCTGCGCCGGATTTGCCGGGAGCACCAGAAAAACTCCAGGCCGCCCCAGCCAGCGCTGCGCAGATCCGCAGCCTCAAGAGCCCGGCGGCGTTTTGCGAAGAGTGTTGCAAGGACGGTGTCTGCCCTGCACCGAGCCCATTGCTCGGTGCCTCTAAAACCAAGGCAAGTGAAGGCGCTGAGCCGGGCTTTCACATCGTCGAACAGCCTCTGTCCTGTACGGCGCTTGAAGCGCTTCTGTTTCCTCAATCGAATCAGGTCGTACTGAAGAAATTCCGCAGCCTCAACCCGCAGTTGGGCAATTTTGCCAAGCCTGGACAGATGATTGTTCTTAGCGATCCGCAAAACACTCAATGCACTCGTGAAGAAGCGTTGTTGATGGAAGCGGCGCAGAAAGTTGATGCGGCATTGGGGCCGATGAGTGATGTGGAAGCGGCGTTCATGGCGCTTCATTACGATGAAATTGAGTCATTCCTTGCTCAGGGTTCGACCGCAGTCGGCATTGGTGCGGCGATGTTTAGCAAGCATCTGGGCAACTTGAATACAATTCTAAGAGACCTGGAAACCCTGCACAAAAACACCTTCGATAAATACGGCAAGCTCACCGGTGCCGACTTCTTCGCCCAGCGTAAACGGCTGATGTCACAACTCGACAATAGCCTAGGCCCACTGGTGCGCAAAGGCGCGGGCATTCCCGATCATCCGAAGCTTAAAACCGCACTGGGTATTTCCAGTCGCAGCCTCGTTCATCACTGGAGCAAGGCGGGTACGGCGGGCGGGATTCCGGGGTATGCGACGCATATTGAGGGGGTGAGCAAGGCCAGTAAGGTGATTAAGGCGGGTGGGTGGATTGGGGTTGGATTGGGAGCTGGGGCTTCGGGGCTTAAGGTTAAAGAGACTTGCAGGGCGGGGACGGAGGAGGCTTGCAGGAAGGTCAAGTTTACCGAGGCTGGAAGTTTTGTGGGGGCGTTGGCGGCTGGGACGGGAAGTGCTCTGCTAGGTACGACGGCATGCGCTGCTATTGGGATTGGCACTGTAGGTCTGGGAGGGATCGTCTGCGGAGTTTTGTTGACTGGAGCTGGCTCTATCTTTCTTGGTGAGATAGGGGGAAGTGTGGGTGAGTGGGGTGCTGAACTTATGTATGAGGTGGCGAGGTGAGGAGCCAGACTGAGTTAATATTTGGTTTTGGTGGATTATTTGTGCTTTTGTTAATGGCTTTGACTTCGCTCGTGTTGTTGCATATGGCTTACTATCGTATGAGTGAAATAATTAAATGCTTAAGTAGATCGCCGGCAATAATGATTAGAGAGAAATCATTGGGGTTAGATCCAGTTAGCCGTTTTTTTATGATTAGCCTTGTAGGTTCGTTGTTGCTCTTTTCGCGGAACTCATTGAGGAATGGGGATCTTGATCTGCAAGATTATCAATCATTTCCCGCTGGGTTAAAGCGGCTTATAAAGTTTGTCTGCGGCCTGATGCTGGTTCTTACGCTGATGATTATAGTGATTGGGATTGTCGGCAAGTATATGGGGTGGTTGAAATAATTTTTTGTCAAACTGCAAGCACTTCATGTCAGCATTCGACAATAGCCTCGGCCCACTGGTGAACAAGGCTAGTAAGGTGATCAAGGCGGGTTGAAGAGTTGGGGGGGATTGGGACTTCGGGGCTTAAGAGGACGTTTACTGACTCGGGGACGTTTGCTGGAAGTCTTGCTGGTGGGGCAGCGACCGGGGTACTTGGTGTTTCGACATGCGCGGTTACTGGGGGTTGGCACGGCAGGTTTAGGCGTTGTTGTCTGTGGAATTGTAGTGGTAGGTGTGAGGGCCAAGATTCTAGGTGATGCAGCAGGGGGGAGGTATTTTGGCGAAATTATATATGAGGTGACTAAGTGAGAAGTCGGGCTGAGGTGGTGTTTGCATTTGCGGGTATAGTCCTAATTATGTGCATGTTAATTGTCTTGATGGTTTTATTGTATGTCGCTTATTTTCGTATGTCTGAAATACTCGGTTGCTTGAGGAATTCTCCAGCGGCGATCATCAGAAAAGAAATGCTCGGATATGATCCCATCGGTCGTTATCTGGCAATCATCAATATTGCAGCGATATTGGTGTTCCCCGGGAGGTCAGTGCGCAATGGTGATCTCGACTTGCATGACTATCTATCGTTTCCTACTCGTTTAAAAAACATTGTTTGTGTGCCTTTTTTGGCGATGCTAATTCTTGCGGTGATTTCCATGGGTTTTATATTTTTTAGGTAAATATAAGGATTGGTTGCATTGAGTTTTTCCGGTCGCGAGTTGCGCTGAGTCGGGAGTTAGATGGTCGTTTCGTTTGTTCCATAACTTAAAAGGCGCTTTTCATGACCGACAGTCCCAAAAACTGGCTAGTCGACAGTCCTCTCACCCGTACCGAAAAACTCTACGCGATATTCAGTAGCGCGAGCTGTGCAGAGCCGCTCAATGTTTGGCGGCGCTCAAAGTGCGGTTCGGCACCGATTCCGGTTTGGGGCGACACTGTTTATACCGAGTGGAAAGAGGTGATGCCCTATGTAGGAATTGTCGACGCTGACAGTGAGTTTTTGCAGTGGGTAGCGAACAGTGAGTCCCGTGACTGGGGTTGGTTGGCGGTGTCGTCAGCGAGTCTTGAGGTAGTGGTTGAGCATTTGCGCAGCCTGACTCAGGTGACGCTGCCGGACGGCAAGGTTGTGTTTTTTCGCTTTTGGGATGGGCGTTATTTGCTGCCGATTCTGAGGTCTGCCGAGGTTGAGGCGGCTGAGCTTGTGCCAGTTATCCAGCGGTGTTGGATCAATGGGGAGTCGGTGGAGATCGGTGGTAGCGCGGTGAAGACGCAGAAGGCTTTTCCGTGGTGGGAGGTGCCTGAGGCGGTGCTGCAACACCTTGCGGCAGGAGATGATTCCGCCCGGATCGGCAACTTGATGCAGTGGTTGAGTGAAGAGCAACCAGGGGTTTTTGAGGCGTTTCTTGAAGCTGTCTTGCACCGCAAGGTGGCGAATTTTCTCAAGGCGCCTGATTCGCCGGCCGTGCCCAAGGAAGCATTGTTGGCGTATCTGGTGGAGGAAATGCAGTAGGTCCTAGGACGTTTTGGACGCGGTCCTAGGAGATTTCCTTCGAGTTGTGGCGGTTTGCGTGAACTGGTGGGCGATGGGTTGGAGGGTTAGTCTTTGGCTGCCACCGCGGATGCGGTGGCAGGGTGTAGGAACCCTGTACTCCAACGTGCATCAGCGCTGTCGTTTGATTGCGGCACTTAATTCGTGTCCGTAAGATCGTTTGCGGCGGCTGTGTGCGGGACACGTTTCGGCGTGGCTGAGTTTGGAGTACCTCAGTTTCCTACTCCCGCGCACGGCTGCCACCCAAGCCCGTAGGAAAGGCCGTTGGCAGCTTCCAATCAGTACTCTATGGATGCTCGAAAAATGACAAATTTAAAGCCTGATCCACCCTACGAAAAGCCAGTCCCCCATCCCGACAACCGCTTCATGGCATTGACCAGCAACTGCAACGACATGCCTACCCTGTTCGTCGACACCCACGCACCCCTCGACGTCCTGACCGACGCTGCCAACTACCGAATCCGCGCCGTCACCCAAGTGCTGGAAAACCTGTCCATGCGGGGCTCGATCGAGTGTGAATCCTTCATCCTCAGCGACTTTGCCTTGCTCTGCGCCATTCCGCTGCGCGATGGCTGTGATGTGCTGGATGTCGTCGGCCGAAGATTGCGGGCGCGACCTTAGCATTTGCGACGAGCACGGCTCTTGTGGCGAGGGGATTCAGCGAAACGTCGCACCGCCCCGTTGAGCTGAGAAGCAGCCCCAATACCTGCTATCCGGGTAGTACCAGATCCACCGCGCGTACCGATTCACGACTGCTTCGCAGCCGGACGGGGATAAATCCCCTCGCCACAGGTTTATTGCCGACTCGTTCAATTGTGTAAAGCCGCTCAGCCGTGAACCCCTGACTTGCAGGTCGGTAAAAGGTAAACTTCCCGGCCTTCGCAGGAGCAGCCATGAATTATCGTCACGCCTTCCATGCCGGCAATCATGCCGACGTGTTCAAACACCTGACCTTGACCCGCCTCATCGCCCTGATGTCGCGCAAGGAGCAGCCGTTTGCCTATCTCGATACGCACGCCGGCATTGGCCTGTACGACCTTCAGGGTGATCAGGCCAGCCGTACCGGCGAGTACCTGGAAGGCATTGCACGTTTGTGGGATCAGCCGGATCTACCGATCCTGACCGCTGATTACATGCAGGTGCTGCACGAGATGAACCCGGATGGCCAGTTGCGCTATTACCCGGGTTCGCCGGAGCTGGCGCGGCGCCTGACCCGTGCGCAGGACCGTGTGTTGCTCAACGAGAAACACCCCGAAGACGGCGTTCTGCTCAAGGACAACATGAAGGGCGATCGTCGGGTGAAGGTGCACCTGGGTGAAGGCTGGCATGTTCCGCGGGCCTTGCTGCCGGTGCCGGAGAAGCGTGCGGTGATGTTGATCGATCCGCCGTTCGAAAAGCTCGACGAAATGCAGCGTTGCGCAGCCTCGTTGAAAGAGGCGATTGGCCGGATGCGTCAAACCGTGGCGGCGATCTGGTACCCGGTAAAGGATCAGCGCGCATTGCGCCGCTTCTATCAGGACCTGGCCGGCAGCGGTGCGCCGAAGTTGTTGCGGGTGGAGTTACTGGTGCATCCGCTGGACACGCCCAACAGCCTGAACGGTTCGGGTCTGGCGATTGCCAATCCGCCGTGGGGGCTGGAGGAAGAATTGCGTGAGTTGTTGCCGTGGTTGTCCAAGAAGCTTGGGCAGACCCAGGGTGGGTGGCAGATGGATTGGTTGATCGCTGAGTAGCAGTTACAAGTTTCAAGCTACAAGCTACAAGCTACAAGCTACAAGCTACAAGCTACAAGCTGCAAGTAGAAGCGGCGAGCACTTAGCTTGCAGCTTGAGGCTTGCAGCTTGAAGCTGCGTTTAGATAGGGCAGGTCACGCCAGTGCCGCCAATCCCACAGTAACCTTCCGGATTTTTGGCCAGGTACTGCTGGTGATACGCCTCGGCATAGTAGAAGGTCGGGGCTTCGTCGATATCGGTGGTGATGATCCCTTGGCCGGCCTTGGTCAGTTCGGCCTGGAACACTTGTGCGCTTTTCTTCGCCGCTTCCAGTTGTTCCGGTTTGGTGGCGTAGATCACTGAGCGGTACTGGGTGCCGATGTCGTTGCCCTGGCGCATGCCCTGGGTCGGGTTGTGCAGCTCCCAGAACATCTTCAGCAGCTCTTCGTAGCTGACTTTCTCCGGTTCGTACACCACCAGCACCACTTCGCTGTGGCCGGTCAGGCCCGAGCAGACTTCTTCATAGGTCGGGTTTGGCGTGAAGCCGCCAGCGTAGCCGACGGACGTACTGAACACGCCTTCACGCTGCCAGAAGCGACGCTCCGCGCCCCAGAAACAACCCAGGCCAAAAATGGCGAATTCCACATTGCCCGGGAACGGGCCCAGCAGCGGGTTGCCGTTGACGAAGTGTTCGTCCGGAACCTTGATCGGGGTTTCGCGGCCAGGCAGAGCTTGTTCTTTAGTAGGAAGCACGTTTTTGTTCACCAGAATTTCCGAGCGCAGAACCATTATCAGTCCTCAGTCAGGGTAATTAGTCAGATAGGCAGTTTGCCTGAGTGTCGGGCCGCTGTCAGGCGATCGGACCGCGCGGGTAGCGTTTGAGCTTCTCGATCAGCTCGGAGCCCGGGATCGGTCGATCGAACAGGTAGCCCTGGCCGACATCGCAGCGGTGGCGACGCAGGAAGGCCAACTGCTGGGCGGTTTCGATGCCCTCAGCCACGACCTTGAGTTTCAGGTTGTGGGCCATGGCGATCACCGCGGAGGTGATTTCCATGTCGTCCTGGTTGTCCGGGATTTCGTGAATGAAGCTTCGATCAATCTTAATGATGTCGATGGGGAATTTTTTCAAGTAGCTGAGCGACGAGTAACCGGTGCCGAAGTCGTCCATGGCCAGGGTCAGGCCCAGGCGCTTGAGCTGGTCGAGCTGCAAGTGGGTGTCTTCGGTGGCTTCCAGTAGCAGACCTTCCGTCAACTCAAGCTCCAGCAGGTTCGCCGGCAACGCTTCTTCCTTGAGGATGTTGGCGATGGACGCCACCAGGTCCGGGTCGGAAAACTGTTTGGGCGACAGGTTGATCGCCACCTGAAGATTGCCCAGCCCGGCGGCGGTCAGTTCTTTGCTCTTGCGGCAGGCCTGGCGGGCGATCCATTTGCCGATCGGAATGATCAGGCCGGTTTCTTCCGCGACGCTGATGAACTGGTCCGGCCGGATCATGCCTTTTTCCGGGTGATCCCAGCGCAGCAGCGCTTCCATGCCCAACAAGCGCCCGCTGCGCAGACAGAGCTTGGGTTGATAGAACACGTCCAGCTCGTTCTGGGTCAGGGCGCGTCGCAGGTTGTTCTCGACGAACAACTTGTAGCTGGCTTCGGCGTTCAGTGCTTCGGTGAAGACCTGCACCTGATGCTTGCCGTTGGCCTTGGCCTTGTGCAACGCCAGCCCGGCGTTGCGCATCAGGGTTTGCGGATCGCGCCCGTGCAACGGCGCGCAAGCCAGGCCCACGGAACCGGTGACGCTGATCAACTGGTTGTCCACGAACATCGGCTTGTCGAGGGTCGTCAGCAACTGGTTGGCGACCAGTTGTCCGGTGTGGAGGTCGGCATTGTCCAGAAGCACCGCAAATTCGTTACTGGCGAAACGTGCCAGGCTACCGCTTGGGCTGAGGCTGTTGCGCAGGCGCCGGGCCAGGCTGATCAGCAGCTTGTCGCCGGTCTGGTGGCCGAGGCTGTCGTTGATGCGCTTGAAGTTGTCGATGTCCACCAGCAGCAGGCTGATCGGGGTATCGCTGTCTCGGGCGAAGCGTTCATCGAGATTGCGGATGAACGCCGGGCGGTTGCCGAGGTTGGTCAGGTTGTCGGTGTAGGCCAGGCGCTCGATGCGTTGCTGGGCGAGCTTGGTCTGGGTGATGTCTTCGTAGATGCCGATGTAGTGGGTCAGTTCGCGGTTATCGCCATAGACCTTGGAGATCGACAACTGGCCCCAGTAGGGCTCGAGGTTTTTGCGGCGGCTCTTGAATTCGCCCTGCCAGCTGTTGCTTTTGGCCAGCGCCGAAGGCGCGTCGAACAGCAGTTCGCTGAGGTTTTCCAGTGCCGGCAGTTCCGCCAGGCGCTGGCCGTGGACTTCTTCGGTGCTGTATTGGGTGATCGCGGTGAAGCTCGGGTTGACGTACTCCACCACACCATCGCAATTGACCAGCAGAAAGGCGTTGGCGCTTTGCTCGACCGCTCGCTGGAACAGGTGCAGCGCGCTGGTGGCGGTGCGCCGGTTGTGATTGCTGATGACCTGGGCGAACTGGTCCGCCAGCTCGCCGGCGAAGGCGATTTCATCCGACTGCCAGGCGCGGGTAGCACCGGTTTGCTCCAGGCACAAAACGCCAACCACCTGGCCGTCGACGCGGACACTGGCGTCGAGCATTGCGTTGACATCACGCGGGCGCAGGCTTTCGGCCATGTCCCGGGTGCGCGGGTCGCGCATGGCATTATGGGCATCGATGGCGCGGCCAGTGTGCAGCGCGTCGAGGTAGTCGGGAAAGTCGCTGACGTCGATCGGCTGCGGCAACAGGTATTGCTGGTCGGCGCGGTAGTAGGCCGAAATCGGCACCAGCATCGAGCCTTCCAGGTTCCACAGGCTGGCACAGTCGATTTCGTAGATCTCGCAGGCGCTGCGGGTGATCAGTTCGGCGGCTTCTTGCAGGGAGTTGTTACTGCTGTAGCGCTGGCGGGTCAGCAGCAGGATCAGGTCCTGCTGGGCGCGTACCCGGTCCAGATGCTGCAGTTGTTCCTGTTGTGCACGCTGGTTGAGTTCCAGGGCAATTTGCAGCCGCGAGTTCTGGGTTTCCAGGTCCAGCGCCGGCAGCAGCGGATCATCCTCGAAGAGGCCGTCGATGACCAGCAGGTAACCGCGCAACAGGTGTCGATTGTGTTGTTTATAGGCCTCACCCAGCTCCAGCAGGTTCAGCGAGCCTGTGGCGGTGTGCAGGGTGTAGCGGATCAGGTAATGCGTGGCTTCGCTCAGTTGCTGCTGGATCGCGTCATGCAGCTGATAACGCGCTTCCGGCTCCATCAGGCTGGCGTAGGGCGAGCCGACCAGGGCGCACAGCTCCACGGCTGGCAAGCCGAATTGACGTTCGCAATTGGGATCGAGAAACAGCAGCGCCCAGCTTGGTTCGTTCAGCCGTTCGAAACGCAGCATGCCGAGCCGCGAGGGCACAGGCAACTGCGTCACTACCTCGGCCACCATACGGCTGGCGGCATCGGGTTGGCTCTTCATAGGGAGGGAAACTCGCTTCGTATTTGCTGAACGCGCCGGGCTCTCGCCCTCTTTACTGTTGCCTGCGGCAAGGTTGCATCATTGCGACACCGACTGACAAGAGACATGAAGGCCAAGTGCTATAAGAATATCTCGGCAGGAGCGAGTATTTCTTCAATTAAGGTCAAAAGTAATGCTATTTCCGTAAAAATCGCAGCCTTCCGCAGCTCATACAAGAGAACGACGTACATCCTGCAGGGGCTGCGGAAGGCTTCGATCTTTTGTTTTCTTAGCGCAACGGGATATCGGTCGATTGCAACAGGTTGCCATCCCGATCGTGATAACGCACATGAACCTGTTCGGCGTCGACAATCAAATGTGCAAAGTTGTCCTGGCTGATGACCTTGCCGGAGAGTTCATGTCGATAGTCGCCTGCGGCGGTTCGGACCAGCGGTTGATCGAGGATAAAGGTTGAGTCTTTGGCATAGGGCAGCAGTTTGCTGTTGCACAGAGGTGATGAAACGATGGCATGCACTTCGAAGTCCGGGTCCTCGCTGTGGCTCAGGCGGCTGGTCAAGGAGCCGTGGACATCGCCGGAAACGAAGATGACGTTCTTGATCTTGTGGGTGCGAATGGTCTCCAGCAATCGTAATCGTTGTTGGGGGAAAGCCTCCCAGGCGTCACCAGTAGGGCGTTTGCGGTCTGGGTAGAACATGACGCTGGTGACCACGAATTTGACCCGGGCCGGGCTGTGGATCAACCAGTCGCGCAAAGCCTGTTCCTGTTCGGTATCAAGAATGCGCCTGTCGTTGGCCGCGAGATTACGCCGGGTTCGACTGTCGGTGACAAACCACTCGATATCGCCATGGGTAAACTGATACCAATAGTGTTTGAACTGCCAGTTTAATTGCCCTTCAGTATTCAACTCATGGGCCGGACTGTGACTGGCTTGAAATAACTCATAAGCACCCATGGCATTTTTGTATAACTGCTCATCGCCTCTGGCTTTATTGGCTGGCCAGTTGTCTTCGATTTCGTGGTCGTCGAGGATCATGTAAGTCGGTGTGCCGGACATCAACTTTGTAATGTGCGGCTGAGAAAAGGCAATGCGGTATTTGGCAAGTATTTCGTGGTATTCACGATCCGGTGCAATGAAGTTCAAATCATCGATATAAACCTGGTCGCCTGTCATCAACATGGCGCTGATGGGCGGTGAGCCATGTTTTGCCAGGTTTGAAATGGATGCGAAGATCCGGTCACCCAGATGCGGTGCCCATGGCACGCCGGCCGTCATGCTCAAATAGCGACATGATCCGACGACATAGGCCCGTGGCGTTGTGATCTGGTTCGACTGCGTGTGAAAGCGATAGACCTCCCGAGGCCATTGCAGTGGCAGTTCCTGTATGGTTTCCACGGTGTGCACCGGGTTCATGGGGCTGAACCATCCGGCCTGATACTCGTATTCGGTATCAGCGTTAAGATCATGGAGAACAATCACGTCGGACATATCGCGTGAAATCGTCAGTTGCGTGAAAATGCCTTTGTTCCAGCGTTCGGAGTCGATTTGTCGATAACGAATTCCTGCAAATGCCGCAGCATTTTTTTGCCATTTGCCGCGTAAAAAAATACGGGCTTGATTAGTTGTTGTGTGGCCAATAATAGGGCCGACTGTTGGCTTAAACATGGTCGAGTCCATTCGATTTTTGTAGATTCAAGTTGCCGGGTTTTTGATTGTCTTGCGCAGCCGTAAACCAAGGCTAGTTATTGAACGCGAAAAAATATCGAGCCGAAATGGACTTGAGTTGTGGGTGATATCAGCCACAAATGTAGGAAGGCTTTCTGCCAGATAAAAACATCAAGCAAAAAAAGCCCCGCCAAATTGGCGGGGTTGAGGTACGAGCGTGGCGCTCGGAAAACTTGAATCGCGGCAGGCCCTCCGGTGAAGGAGGGCCTGTCGGGGTTACAGCAGGATGGTGCGGATGTCCGCCAGCAGGTCGCTCAGACGCTTGGTGAAGCGAGCAGCAGCGGCACCGTTGATCACACGGTGATCATAGGACAACGACAGAGGCAGCATCAGTTTCGGCTGGAAGGCTTTGCCGTCCCAGACAGGCTGGATGGTTGCCTTGGAAACACCGAGGATCGCCACTTCCGGCGCGTTGACGATCGGCGTGAAGCCGGTGCCGCCAATGTGGCCGAGGCTGGAAATGGTGAAGCAGGCGCCTTGCATTTCGTCCGACGAGAGCTTCTTGGTCCGGGCTTTTTCTGCCAGGGAAGCGGCTTCGGCGGCCAGCTGCAGCAGGCTCTTCTGGTCGACGTTCTTGATGACCGGTACCAGCAGGCCATCCGGGGTGTCGACGGCGAAGCCGATGTTCACGTATTTCTTGCGAATGATCGCCTTGCCGCTTGGTGCCAGCGAGCTGTTGAAGTCCGGCAGTTCCTTGAGCAGGTGCGCGCAGGACTTGAGCAGCAACGGCAGGATGGTCAGCTTGACGCCGGCCTTCTCTGCAACGGCTTTCTGAGCGTTACGGAACGCTTCCAGCTCGGTGATATCCGCCGAGTCGAATTGCGTCACGTGCGGCACGTTCAGCCAGCTGCGATGCAGGTTGGCGGCGCCGACCTGCATCAGGCGGGTCATCGGCACTTCTTCGATATCACCGAAGCGGCTGAAGTCTACGACCGGGATCGGCGGGATGCCCGCGCCACCGGTTGCGCCGGCGGCAGCGGCCGGCGCTTCCTTGGCCTTCTGCATCATGGCCTTGACGTAAACCTGCACGTCTTCCTTGAGGATGCGACCGTGCGGACCGCTGGCGCCGACAGCGCTCAGCTCGACGCCGAACTCACGGGCCAGTTGGCGCACCGCAGGACCTGCGTGAACCTTGGCGCCCGGTTTGGCTGGAGCAGCGGCCGGCGCGGCAGCAGCAGGAGCAGCGGCAGCCGCGGCTGGAGCAGGAGCGCTCGGTGCGGCAGCGGCAGGTGCCGGAGCAGCAGCCGGGGCCACGCCTTTGACTTTCAACTTCAGAATCAGGTCGCCGGTACCGACTTCATCATCCAGCTTGACGGAAACGCTTTCCACCACGCCAGCGGCAGGCGATGGGATTTCCATGCTGGCCTTGTCGGATTCCAGGGTGATCAGCGACTGATCGGCTTCAACGGTGTCACCGGCCTTGACCAGGACTTCGATGATCTTGGCCTTGCCGGCCGAACCAATGTCCGGAACGTGAATGTCCTGAACACTGTCTGCCACGGGTGCAGCCGGAGCTGCCGCAGGGGCAGGGGCGGCAGCCGGAGCAGGTGCAGCGGCCTGGGCTGGCGCGGCAGCAGGTGCAGCAGCACCCGCCACTTCCAGATCCAGAATCAGGTCGCCGGTGCCGACTTCGTCGTTGAGCTTGACGCTGATGGCCTTGACCACGCCAGCGGCAGGCGATGGGATTTCCATGCTGGCCTTGTCGGATTCCAGGGTGATCAGCGATTGATCAGCCTCAACGGAATCGCCGACCTTGACCTGGATCTCGATGATCTGGGCCTTGCCCGACGAGCCGATGTCCGGCACGTGCACTTGCTGAACCGAAGCGGCTGCTGGCGCAGCCGCAGGAGCGGCCGGAGCTGCTGACACAGGAGCAGCAGCGGCCGGTTTCTCTTCGGCTTTGGCAGCAGGCGCGGCGGCAGCCGCAGGGGCTGCAGCGGCACCTTCGACTTCCAGCTCGAGCAGTTCGTCGCCTTCTTTCAGGCGGTCGCCCAGCTTCACTTTCAGGCTCTTGATGATACCGGCCTTCGGCGCAGGCACTTCCATGCTCGCCTTGTCCGATTCCAGCGTCAGGATGCTCTGGTCGGCTTCGATACGGTCGCCGACCTTCACAAACAGTTCAATTACTTCACCTTCACCGCTGCCGATGTCAGGTACGCGAATGAGTTCGCTCACAGAATCTCTCCTCAGCAGTCCAGTGGGTTGCGTTTTTCCGGGTTGATACCGAACTTGGCGATGGCTTCAGACACCACTTTAGGTTCGATATCTCCACGGTCAGCCAGTGCTTCCAGGGCTGCCAACACCACGAAATGACGGTCGACTTCGAAGAAATGACGCAGTTTCTTGCGGCTGTCGCTGCGACCATAACCGTCGGTGCCCAGGACTTTGAATTCCTTGGACGGTACCCACTGACGGATCTGCTCGGCGTACAGTTTCATGTAGTCGGTAGAGGCAATGACCGGACCTTGACGGCCGTTCAGGCACTCTTCAACGTAGCTCAACTTAGGCTTCTGGCCCGGGTGCAGGCGGTTGGTGCGTTCTACGGCCAGGCCGTCGCGACGCAGTTCGTTGAAACTGGTAACGCTCCACACGTCGGCGCCGACGTTGAACTGTTCACGCAGGATCTTCGCCGCTTCGCGGACTTCACGCAGGATGGTGCCGGAGCCCATCAGCTGCACGTGGTGCGCGGCCTCGCGGTTGTCTTCTTCGAGCAGGTACATGCCCTTGATGATGCCTTCCTCGACACCGGCCGGCATGGCTGGTTGCTGGTAGGACTCGTTCATCACGGTGATGTAGTAGAAAACGTCCTGTTGCTCTTCGGTCATTTTCTTCATGCCGTCCTGAATGATCACCGCCAGCTCGTAGCCGTAGGTTGGATCAAAGGTGCGGCAGTTCGGGATGGTGGCAGCCAGCAGATGGCTGTGACCGTCTTCGTGCTGCAGGCCTTCACCGTTCAGGGTGGTACGGCCGGCGGTGCCGCCGATCAGGAAGCCACGGGTACGGCTGTCGCCGGCGGCCCAGGCCAGGTCGCCGATACGCTGGAAGCCGAACATCGAGTAGAAGATGTAGAACGGCAGCATTGGCTGGTTGTGGCTGGAGTACGACGTACCGGCAGCGATGAAGGAGCTCATGGCACCCGCTTCGTTGATGCCTTCTTCGAGGATCTGGCCCTTCTTGTCCTCTTTGTAGAACATCACCTGATCTTTATCGACTGGCTCGTAGAGTTGGCCGACGGACGAGTAGATGCCCAACTGACGGAACATGCCTTCCATACCGAAGGTACGGGCTTCGTCCGGGATGATCGGGACGATACGCGGACCGATTTCCTTGTCCTTGACCAGTTGCGCGAGGATTCGCACGAAGGCCATGGTGGTGGAAATTTCACGGTCGCCGGTGCCGTCAAGGATAGCCTTGAGGGTATCGAGTGGTGGCGTCGGAATGTTGAAGCTCTGCGCACGACGCTGAGGCACGAAACCGCCCAGTGCAGTGCGGCGCTCGCTCAGGTAGCGGGCTTCGGCGCTGTTCGGTTCCGGTTTGAAGAACGGCAGGTTTTCCAGTTCTTCGTCTTTTACCGGAATGTCGAAGCGGTCGCGGAACAACTTCAGGCTCTCGACATCGACCTTCTTGGTGTTGTGCGCGGTGTTTTTCGCTTCGCCGGCACCGGTGCCATAACCCTTGATGGTCTTGGCCAGGATGACGGTAGGCTGTTCTTTGTGGTTGACCGCTTCGTGGTAGGCCGCGTAGACCTTGTACGGGTCGTGGCCGCCACGGTTGAGTTTCCAGATCTCGTCGTCGGACAGGTCTGCAACCATCGCCTTGAGTTCTGGCGTGTTGAAGAAGTGCTCACGTACGAACGCGCCGTCTTTGGCTTTGTAGTTCTGGTACTCGCCGTCGATGACTTCGTCCATGCGGCGTTGCAGGATGCCGTCGACGTCCTTGGCCAGCAGTGGGTCCCAGAAACGGCCCCAGATGACTTTGGTCACGTTCCACTGGGCACCGCGGAACACGCCTTCGAGTTCCTGGATGATCTTGCCGTTGCCGCGAACCGGGCCGTCGAGGCGCTGCAGGTTGCAGTTGATGACGAAGATCAGGTTGTCGAGCTTCTCGCGGCCAGCCAGCGAGATGGCGCCCAGGGATTCCGGCTCGTCGCACTCGCCGTCGCCCAGGAAGCACCAGACTTTCTGTTTGCCTGGCTGGATGAAACCGCGGGCTTCCAGATACTTCATGAAGCGCGCCTGGTAGATCGCCTGGATCGGACCCAGACCCATGGATACGGTCGGGAACTGCCAGAAGTCAGGCATCAGCCAAGGGTGCGGATAGGACGACAAGCCCTGGCCGTCGACTTCCTGGCGGAAGTTGTTCATCTGGTCTTCGGTGATGCGGCCTTCCATGAACGCGCGAGCGTAGACGCCTGGCGAGGTGTGGCCCTGGAAGTAGATCAGGTCGCCGCCGTGTTCGTCGGTCGGGGCCTGGAAGAAGTAGTTGAAGCCGATGTCATACAGGGTCGCACTGGAAGCGAAGCTGGAGATGTGACCACCCAGGTCAGAATCTTTCAGGTTCGTACGCATTACCATGGCCATCGCGTTCCAGCGTACCAGCGAGCGAATGCGGCGTTCCATGAACAGGTCGCCAGGCATGCGTGCTTCGTGGGTAACCGGGATGGTGTTGCGGTAAGGCGTGGTGATTGCGTAAGGCAACTGCGAGCCGCTACGGGTCGCGAGTTCGCCCATACGGGTCATCAGATAGTGAGCACGGTCTTCGCCTTCTTTGTCGAGAACCGATTCCAGGGCGTCCAGCCATTCCTGGGTTTCGACGGGATCGAGGTCTTGCATGGCTTGCTCCAGGGCGGAAAGGCTACCAGAATCGGTTGCCTGAGTTAGCGACTGGCCTTGTGGGCAGACGTTATGAATTCTTGGATTGCCGATAGGTTGTTCCGGCGGCGTGTAGTTTTACTACAAATCATCCGGCATTTCAGCTATCCGAATGTATATACGAGTAGTAAAACTACAGAAGAGCGGCTTGTGGCCTCCGACTACGTTGTGAGAAAAATCGTTAAGGTTGGAATTTTGCTAACCAAAAAAGGTGAGAGCTTGATGTTGGCTGCCAATAATAAAGAAATTTCAGCTATTTCTAACCTTTGTTCGACAGTCGATCAGGTAGTGCGTTTCGTTAAATCACTACATACAGCCTTCTATACGCCGATCAAGGATAGACCATGAGCCTTCCTTCGCTTGTCGAACTGCCAGCCATTCTGCTGCCGTTTGTCACCCGCGCGCAGCAGTCGTTGCGTGCCGCCGTTGCTGCTTTGGATGACGATCATGGCTTATCCGAATGGACGCCCGAGCGCTGGGAGCAATTTGCCCGCGTGACCGCCGCCAGCGACTTCGTGACAGAGCAAAGCGTGCGTGACCCACTGATGCTTCTGGAGCTGGTGCAGTCCGGCGAACTGGACCGTCACTACGCTCCCGGCGAGTTGTGCGCGCAGATCGCCACGGCAGTGAGCGTCGCTGAAACCGACGACCAGCTCGGCCGGGCGCTGCGTCGCCAGCGCGCGCGTCACCAGGTGCGGATCATCTGGCGTGACCTGACCCGCCAGGCCGATCTGGTCCAGACCTGCCGCGACCTTTCGGACATGGCCGATGCCAGCATCGATCAGGCTTATCAATGGTTGTATGCGCGGCATTGTCAGCAATTTGGTGTTCCGACCGGCCGACGCAGCGGCGAACCGCAGCAGATGGTTATCCTCGGCATGGGTAAGCTCGGCGCGGTGGAACTCAATCTGTCGTCGGACATCGATCTGATTTTCGCCTACCCCGAGGGCGGTGAAACCGTTGGTGTGAAGCGCTCGCTGGACAACCAGGAATTTTTCATCCGTCTCGGCCAGCGCCTGATCAAGGCATTGGACCCGATGACCGTCGACGGCTTTGTGTTCCGTGTCGACATGCGCCTGCGACCCTACGGTTCGTCGGGTGCGCTGGTCCTGAGTTTCAATGCGCTGGAGCAGTACTATCAAGACCAGGGCCGCGACTGGGAACGCTACGCGATGATCAAGTCGCGGGTGGTGGCCGGCGATCAAGTGGCCGGCGCGCAATTGCAAGAGATGCTGCGCCCGTTCGTTTACCGGCGTTATCTGGACTTCTCGGCCATCGAAGCCTTGCGCACCATGAAGCAACTGATCCAGCAGGAAGTCCGGCGTAAAGGCATGGCCGACAACATCAAGCTTGGCTCTGGCGGCATTCGCGAAGTCGAGTTTATTGCCCAGGCGTTCCAACTGATCCATGGTGGCCGCGACCTGAGCCTGCAACAACGTCCTCTATTAAAAGTACTGAACACACTGGAAGGCCAGGGCTACCTGCCGCCAGCGGTGGTCAGCGAATTACGCGAAGGTTACGAATTCCTGCGTTACACCGAACACGCGATCCAGGCGATTGCCGACCGCCAGACCCAGATGCTGCCCGATGGCGCTCAGGATCAGGCGCGCATTGCCTTTATGCTGGGCTTTGCCGATTGGAAGGCTTTTCATGAGCGGCTTATGTACTGGCGCGGCCGTGTGGCCTGGCACTTCGGCCAGGTGATCGCTGATCCGGATGAGGAGCAGGGCGCTGAAAGCGAGGTCGTGGTGGGTGGTGAGTGGCTGCCATTGTGGGAAGAGGCCCAGGATGAAGAAGCAGCCTGCCGTCAGTTGCAGGAGGGTGGTTTCGCGGATGCCACCAAAGCCTTGAAAGCCTTGGCCGGTCTGCGCAGCAGTCCGCAACTGCGGGCTATGCAGCGTCTCGGGCGCGAGCGCCTCGATGCCTTTATTCCGCGCTTGCTTGCCCAGGCCGTGGAACACGCCAACCCGGATCTGGTGCTGGAGCGGGTATTGCCTCTGGTGGAAGCCGTGGCGCGTCGATCTGCTTATCTGGTACTGCTGACCGAAAACCCCGGCGCGCTTCGACGCTTGCTGACCTTGTGTGCTGCGAGCCCATGGATCGCCGAGCAGATCACGCGATTCCCGTTGCTGCTCGACGAACTGCTCAATGAGGGCCGGTTGTTCAAGCCGCCCCTGGCGCCGGAACTGGCCGCCGAGTTGCGCGAGCGTCTGACGCGGATTCCTGAGGATGACCTTGAGCAGCAAATGGAAGCCTTGCGTCATTTCAAGCTGGCGCACCGCTTGCGGGTGGCCGCCTCGGAAATCGCCGGCAGCCTGCCGTTGATGAAAGTCAGTGATTACCTGACCTGGCTCGCCGAAGCGATTCTGGAGCAAGTGCTGGCCCTGGCCTGGCGCCAGACCGTAGCCAAGTACGGTACACCGTTGCGCGCCGATGGCACCCTGTGCGATCCCGGCTTCATCATTGTCGGTTATGGGAAAGTCGGTGGCCTGGAGCTGGGGCATGGTTCGGACCTGGATCTGGTGTTCATCCACGATGGCGACCCGCAGGCGGAAACCGACGGGCCGAAGTCTATCGATGGCGCGCAATTTTTTACCCGGCTCGGACAGCGAATCATCCACTTGCTCACGGCCCAGACCAACTCCGGTCAGCTGTATGAAGTGGACATGCGCCTGCGGCCGTCCGGTGCGTCGGGGCTGCTGGTGAGTTCGCTGGGGGCGTTTGCCCGTTATCAGGAGGGCGAAGCCTGGACCTGGGAGCACCAGGCGTTGGTGCGGGCGCGGGTGTTGGTGGGGAGCGAAGATGTCGGCCGGGCATTCGAGCAGGTTCGTGCGGCGATTCTGGGCAAGACGCGGGACCTGCCGACCTTGCGCCAGGAAGTGAGCGAGATGCGCGCCAAGATGCGCGACAACCTGGGCAGCAAGAGCACTGCGGCCGGTACCGGGGCAAATGCCTTCGAGGCCACGGCGCCGTTCGATCTCAAGCAGGATGCCGGAGGTATCGTCGATATCGAATTTATGGTGCAATACGCGGCCTTGGCGTGGTCGGAAACTCACCCGCCATTGCTGCGCTGGACCGACAATATACGCATTCTGGAAGAGCTGGAACACGAAGGGCTGATGCCCGCCGAAGATGCCAGTCTGTTGCGTGAAGCCTATAAGGCCTATCGCTCCGCCGCCCACCGGCAGGCCTTGCAGAAGGATCCCGGGGTGATAACCGGCGACCAGTTCGCGGATGAACGGCGACAGGTCATGCGGATCTGGCGTGAGCTGGGGCTAAGCTGAACAGGATGTTTGAAACACCGAGTACCCAATATGGGGGCGAGCCTGCTCGCTCCCACAGAAGATCTGCAGTTTTTGTAGAATCATCGAGGCGGGGAGGCGTATGCCTCCCCGGTTCGTTTTTGGAAGCCACATGAAAATTCTGATCGTTGGGCCCAGCTGGGTCGGTGACATGGTGATGGCGCAGACACTGTTTCAGTGTCTTAAACAGCGCCACCCGCAATGCGAAATCGACGTCTTGGCCCCCGAGTGGAGCCGGCCGATACTTGAGCGCATGCCCGAAGTGCGCCAGGCCTTGAGCTTCCCGCTCGGCCACGGTGCACTGGAGCTGGCGACGCGTCGGCGCATCGGCAAATCCCTGGCCGGCCAGTACAGCCAGGCGATCCTGTTGCCCAACTCCCTGAAGTCGGCACTGGTACCGTTTTTTGCCGGTATCCCCAAGCGCACCGGTTGGCGTGGCGAATTCCGTTACGGCCTGCTCAACGACGTGCGCACGCTGGACAAAGAGCGTTACCCGCTGATGATCGAGCGCTTCATGGCGTTGGCTTACGAGCCCGGTCTTGAACTGCCCAAACCCTATCCGCGACCCAGTCTGCGGATCGACCCGGTGACCCGCGAAGCGGCACTGGCCAAGTTCGGCCTGGTGCTGGATCGTCCGGTGCTGGCGTTGTGCCCGGGTGCGGAGTTCGGTGAGTCCAAGCGCTGGCCGTCCGAACACTACGCCAAGGTTGCCGAAGCGAAGATTCGCGAGGGTTGGCAGGTCTGGCTGTTCGGTTCGAAAAACGATCACGCGGTGGGCGAAGACATCCGTTCGCGGCTGATTCCCGGCTTGCGTGAAGAATCGGTGAACCTCAGTGGCGGCACCTCGCTGGCCGAGGCGATCGATTTGATGTCGTGCGCCGACTCGGTCGTTTCCAACGACTCCGGCCTGATGCATGTCGCCGCTGCGCTGAACCGTCCGCTGGTGGCGATCTACGGCTCGACGTCGCCGGGCTTCACGCCTCCACTGGCCGAGCATGTCGAGATCGTGCGCCTGGGCATCGAATGCAGCCCGTGCTTCGATCGCACGTGCCGTTTTGGTCATTACAACTGCCTGCGTCAGCTGATGCCGCAAGCGGTGAACGAAGCCTTGCAGCGTTTGCAGGGCACTGTGGTCGAGGTCAAATAGTTTGCGGGTACTGCTGATCAAGACTTCATCGCTGGGCGACGTGATTCATGCGTTGCCGGCGCTGACCGATGCTGCGCGGGCCATCCCCGGCATCACCTTCGACTGGGTGGTGGAAGAAGGCTTCGCTGAAATTCCCACCTGGCACCCGGCGGTGGGCAAGGTGATTCCGGTGGCTATCCGTCGCTGGCGCAAGAACATCTGGCAGACCATCAAGAGCGGCGAGTGGAAGCGTTTCAAGCAAAGCCTTCGCGCCACAAAATACGATCTGGTCATCGATGCCCAGGGCTTGCTCAAAAGCGCGTTGCTGACCCGCTACGTCAAGGCCCCGGTTGCCGGTCTCGACAAAGACTCCGCCCGCGAGCCGATTGCCGCGCGTTTCTATTCCCGGCGCCTGGCCGTGGCCCGTGGGCAGCACGCGGTGGAACGGGTGCGTCAGCTGTTCGCCGTGGCCCTGGGTTATGACTTGCCCAAAGGGCTGGGCGACTATGGCCTGAACGTCGAGCGCCTGGTGGAACTGCCGCGCAAGAATCCGTACGTGCTGTTCCTGCACGGCACCACCTGGGACACCAAGCACTGGCCGGAAGCCTACTGGCGCGAGCTGGCCGAGCGGGTCGGTTACCTGGGGGTCGGGGTGAAACTGCCTTGGGGCAACGCGATCGAGAAAGCCCGCGCCGAACGCATCGCCAAGGACTTGAAGCACGTCGAAGTGCTGCCCAAGCTGAATCTGGCGGGTGTCGGCAAAGTGCTGGCCGGGGCTCAAGCCTGCGTGGCGGTGGACACCGGCCTCGGTCACCTGGCCGCGGCACTGGACGTGCCAACACTGTCGCTGTTCGGCCCGACCAACCCCGGCCTGACCGGTGCCTACGGCAAGTCGCAGATTCACCTGGCCAGCGATTTCCCCTGTGCGCCGTGCCTGCAAAAGAAATGCACCTATCAACCGACGGCCGAAGATGCCCGTCAGTTTGATCTGAAACGCGAGTGGCCACTGTGCTTCACGCGTCTGAACCCCGAGCGTGTCGCCAGCAGACTGAGCACGTTGTTACTGGCTGAGGAGCTGCGCTGATGCAATTGGCATTTGTCCTGTACAAATACTTTCCCTTTGGTGGCTTGCAGCGCGACTTCATGCGCATTGCCCTGGAGTGCCAGAAGCGCGGCCACCAGATTCGCGTCTACACGTTGATCTGGGAAGGCGACGTGCCGCCAGGGTTTGAAGTGCTGGTGGCGCCGGTCAAGGCATTCTTCAACCACCGTCGCAATGAAAAGCTCAGCGAGTGGATGGAAGCGGACCTGGCCAAACGGCCGGTGGATCGTCTGATCGGCTTCAACAAGATGCCTGGCCTGGACGTTTACTACGCCGCCGACGGTTGCTTCGAAGACAAGGCGCAGAACCTGCGCAACTCGCTGTACCGCCGCTGGGGCCGTTACCGCCACTTCGCCGAATACGAGCGCGCGGTGTTCGCCAAGGATGCCAAGACCGAAGTGTTGATGATCTCCGAGGTGCAGCAACCGCTGTTCATCAAGCATTACGGCACGCCGCTCGAGCGCTTCCACTTGCTGCCGCCAGGTATTTCTCAGGACCGTCGCGCGCCGGCCAATGCCGCCGAGATCCGCCGTGAGTTTCGTCGCGAATTCAATCTGAAAGACGACGATTTGCTGCTGGTTCAGATCGGTTCAGGCTTCAAGACCAAAGGGGTGGATCGCAGCCTCAAAGCGCTGGCCGCGTTACATGCTGAATTGAAGGCGCGCACGCGGCTATTTGTAATCGGCCAGGACGACCCCAAATTATTCCAGATGCAGAGCGCCACATTGGGGCTTGGTGACAACGTGACGTTCCTCAAGGGGCGCAGTGATATCCCGCGTTTCCTGTTGGGCGCCGATCTGTTGATTCACCCGGCGTACAACGAAAACACCGGCACCGTGCTGCTTGAAGCGCTGGTGGCCGGGTTGCCGGTGCTGGTGAGTGCGGTCTGTGGTTATGCTCATTATATTGCCGAGGCCGATGCTGGCCTGGTATTGGACGAGCCGTTCGAGCAGGCACAGCTGACGCAGTACCTGACCGGCATGTTGAACGACGCTCAAGCACGGGCGGCCTGGAGCCGCAACGGTCTGGCCTTCGCCGAAACGGCCGACCTCTATAGCATGCCGCAGCACGCGGCCGATGTGATTCTGGCGGAGCACGCTTAAATGAAGTTGATGCTGGCTGAACCGTTCAAGAGCCTTTGGGCCGGACGCGACCCGTTCGCCGAAGTCGAGGGGCTCAAGGGCGAGGTGTACCGCGAACTTGAAGCTCGCCGCACCCTGCGCACCGAAGTGAACGGTAACGGATTCTTCGTCAAAATCCACCGTGGCATCGGCTGGGGCGAGATCTTCAAGAATCTGCTCACCGCCAAGTTGCCGGTGCTCGGTGCCGGCCAGGAGTGGAAGGCCATCCAGCGCTTGCAGGAAGTCGGCGTGCCGACCATGACTGCCGTCGCTTACGGCGAGAGGGGCAGCAATCCGGCGGATCAGCATTCGTTCATCGTCACTGAAGAGCTGGCGCCGACTATCAGTCTTGAAGACTTCAGCATCAACTGGGTCAAGCAGCCGCCGGAGCCAAAACTCAAGCGCGCCCTCATCGCCGAAGTTGCACGCATGACCGGCATGATGCATCGCGCCGGGGTCAATCATCGCGACTGTTATATCTGTCACTTCCTGCTGCACACCGATAAACCGGTGACCGCGGACGACTTCAAGCTCTCGGTGATCGACCTGCACCGCGCCCAAACCCGTCCGACGATCACCCAGCGCTGGCGCAACAAGGATCTGGCGGCGCTGTATTTTTCGGCTTTGGATATCGGTTTGACCCGTCGCGACAAGCTGCGCTTTCTCAAAGGTTACTTCCAGCAGCCGCTGCGACAGATTCTCGGCGAAGAAGCCGGGCTGCTGAATTGGCTCGAGGGCAAGGCCAACAAACTCTACGACCGCAAACAGCGATACGGGGATGCGCTCTGATGGCGGGTTGGACACTGGAACCTGCTTACAGCGATCTGGCCGCAGATTTCGGCAGCCTTGACGCTGTGTTTGCGTTACAGGGCGAGCGCCTGACCCACGACCCGCTGTCAGAGGTCATCCGCGTTCAGCGCAACGGCGTCAATTACTATGTCAAACGCTACGTGGGCGCCGGTAAAGGGCTGCGTCGCTACATCGGCAAGCCACGGGTGAAAATGGAGTGGCAAAACCTCAAACGCTTTGCCAAGTGGGGCATTCCCACTGCCGAGGTGGTGGCCTGGGGGCTGGAGCGGCGAGGGGCAACCTATGATCGCGGGGCGATGATCACCCGTGAGCTGCCGCACACCGAAGACTTGTCGGCCCTGGCCGAACGGCGCGACCCGAAGCTTGCGGACCGCGTCTGGGTCGACACCGTCAGTCGCCAGTTGGCCGACTACACCCGGACCATGCACGAGCATCGCTTTACCCACAACGATTTGAAGTGGCGCAACCTGCTGATCGACGATCAGGCCAGGTTGTTCCTGATCGATTGCCCCAACGGCGATTTCTGGCGCGGCTTCTGGCTCAAGTACCGCATCACCAAGGACCTGGCGTGTCTGGACAAGGTCGCCAAGTATCAATTGTCGGCTACCCAGCGCCTGCGCTTTTACCTGCAATACCGCCAAAGTACCCGGCTGACAGTCGCCGACAAAAAACGGATCCGGCATGTGGTGAGATTTTTCGAGGGACGCGAATGACTGATTTTCTGGCCGCTGAAGACCGTGCGCTGCTTGAGCGTCACGGCCTCGGCACGTTCGACGCACTCTGGGCCCGGCAGCTCGATGCCGTGGACGAACCCAACACCCTGCGCGGTGGCTGGAGCAGCGTGTTTCGGCTGGATCTGGAAGGTCACGGCTTCTACCTCAAGCGTCAGAGCAATTATCAGATGCACACCTTGCACGCGCCCTTTGGCGAGCCAAGTTTCGCCCGGGAATTTCGCAACATCAGCCGCTATGAGGCGCTCGGCATTCCGGCGCTGAAGGCGGCGTTCTTCGGAGAACGCAAGGTCGACGGTGAAGTCCGGGCAATTTTGCTGACCCGTGCCCTGGATGGTTGGGATGATCTGGATTCGTTGCTGCAGCGCTGGACGGACCTGAGTGAAGCGCAACAAACCGCTATCCTGCAAGCCTGCGGGAAGCTGGCGCAGCGCCTGCACGGCAAGCGTCAGGTGCACGGCTGTTTTTATCCCAAGCATATTTTTCTTTGTGCCACCGACGATGGCTATCGGGCCCAGTTGATCGATCTGGAAAAGACCCGACCGTTGCTGTTCGGTCAGCGCGACCGGGTCAAGGATCTGGAGCCGCTGCTGCGTCGGGCGCCTGAATGGAGCGAAGCGCAGTTGCGCATTTTACTGGCCGCCTATCTGGATCAGCCGCAAAACAGTTCACTGATCGATGGCTGGTTGGGTCGCTTGACCTCGCGGCGCAACTATAAGGAGAAGCGCTGATGCGTTTATCCGAACTGAAAAACGCTGGCCGCAGTCCGGTGCTGCCGCTGAGCCTTTCCCTGGCCGATGCCGCCGGACCGGCCGATTTGCAGCTACTGAGCCTGTTGCGGGTGCTGCCCGGGCAGCGTTATGTCGGTGCCGGTGTCTGGCGGGGTCGCCCGGTGCTGGCCAAATTGCTGGTCGGCAGCAAAGCGGCGCGGCATTTTCAGCGAGAGCTGGAGGGCGTGCGCCTGCTCGCAGCGCAAGGCTTGACCACTCCGCTGCTGTTGGCAGACGGTCTTAAGGACGGCGAGGGCGGCTGGCTGCTGTTCGAGTTTCTGGAAGGCGCTGCAAGCCTGGGCGATGAATGGAAGCAGGTTGAACACTTGCCGGCGTTGGCCGATGAGCAGTCGGCGGTTCTCGCTGAAGCCTTGGGTGCGATCGGTCAAATGCACCGCAAGGGTTTGTGGCAGGAAGATCTGCACCTGGACAACCTGTTGCGCCAGGGCAGTCGACTGTATTTGATCGATGGCGCCGGGATCTGCGCCGAAACACCCGGCCAGCCACTGTCGCGGCAAAAGGTCCTGGACAACCTCGGTGTGTTTTTCGCTCAGTTGCCCAAGACGCTGGAGCCATTCACCGAAGAGTTGCTGGTGTACTACCTGCTGAGCAATGGCGAGCATGCCTTGCCCATGGAGGCTCTGCAGAAGCAAATCGACAAGGTGCGCAGCTGGCGTCTCAAGGACTTCCTGAACAAGGTCGGGCGTGAATGCACGCTGTTCAGCGTGCAGCGTGGGGCGTTCGGCTTACGGGCAATCCGTCGCGAGGAAGAAGCGGCGATGCTGCCGGTACTGGCGCAGGCCGACGACTTGCTCGATCAGGGGCACTTGTACAAGACCGGCGGCGCAGCGAGCGTCGGCATGGTTGAAGTGGATGGTCGCACGCTGGTGATCAAGCGTTACAACATCAAAGGTTTTGCCCATTGGCTCAAACGCTTCTGGCGTCCGAGCCGGGCCTGGCATTCCTGGCGCGAAGGCAATCGTCTGGCGTTCCTCGATATCGCTACGCCCAAGCCGCTGGCTATGCTGGAGAAGCGTTTTCTCTGGCTGCGCAGCCGCGCTTACCTGATCACCGAGCATCTGTCGGGGCCGGATATCATCGAGCGCTTTGCACCCTTTGTGGAAAGCGGGAATGCGCCCGAGGCGGAGCTGGCGGCACTGGAACATTTGTTTGCCGAGTTGATCCGCGAGCGCATCAGCCATGGCGATTTCAAGGGGCACAACCTGTTCTGGCAGGATGATCGCTGGGCGCTGATCGATCTGGATTCAATGTGCCAGCACGGCTCGCTTGCCAGCTTCGCCCCGGCGTACGCGCGGGACCGGGCGCGCTTCATGCGCAACTGGCCTGAAGGTAGTGCCCTTTATCAAGTCATTGATCAGCGTCTTCCCAAGGACATGTCCAGCGCTGACTGAATTGCTTTCGCGAGCAGGCTCGCTCCCACCTTGGATCGCGTGCGGCCGGGATTTTCTGTGGGGGCGAGCCTGCTCGCGAAGGGGTTGGATTGGTCGCCAGAGATCAGGGGGCAGGCTCTTATGAACCGTCCTACACGATCTTGGGAAGCCATGAACTGTGGCCTGAACAACCACGATGCTAGTTTGCCTGACGTTCTTGGAGGGCAGACTTTGACAATCAGAATGGCAGTCGCATCAGGCGCAATCTCACTGGCCTTGACCGGTTGCGGGACCGTCGCAACGGTGTTGCAGGATGATGCCGAAGCCGCCCAGGGGCTTCGCCGGCAAAAAACCTACTGTCAGTCCATCCCGCGGGTCTACAGCGGCCTGGCTTACGATTTTTGTGTACTGAACGCGCCGCCCGATCCCACGGGAATCCTCGTACCGCTCGTTCTGCTGGACCTGGCCTTGTCTGGCGGTCTGGATACCGTTGTCTTGCCGTACACGATTTGCCGGCAGGCCGTGGATGGCAACATCCTCATTTACTGGCGGCCGGCGCGCGGTTGGGGGGCCTCATGAACACCCCGCGCTTTCTTGCCGCTTGCAGCTAGAGGCTTGCCGCTGCTTTTAAGCTATAATCCCGCGCTTTAGCTGCCTCGCGCTCCTGGCGAAGGCACATCATTTTTTGAGGCGCCACTGCGCCTGCATGCAGACTAAAGAGGCTAGACCCCTGTGGCATTGACGATTCTTGGCCTGTCCGGCGCCCTTAGCCATGATCCTTCCGCAGCCTTGTACATCGACGGCAAGCTGGTCGCGGCGGCTGAGGAAGAGCGCTTCGTACGCGATAAACATGCAAAGAACCGCATGCCTTACGAATCGGCAAAGTTCTGCCTGGAACAGGCTGGTATCAAACCTTCCGACGTTGACGTGGTAGCGATCCCGTTCGCTCCGATCAGCCTGTTCGGCAAGGCGCGCTGGCACTACGCCAAGCGTTACTGGTACGCCCCGGACCGCGCCCTCGACGCGATCCTGATGGGCAACCGTCGCTACAAGCGCTATCGCAACAAGATCGTCTGGTGCCTCGAGCAACTGGGCTTCGATCCAAAGAAAATCAAGATCGAGCCGGTCGAACATCACCTGGCCCACGCCTCCAGTGCCTACCACTGCTCCGGTTTCAAAGAGAAAACCGCGATCCTCGGGATCGACGGCAAGGGTGAGTACGCGACGACCTTCTTCGGTTACGGTGAAAACGGCAAGATCCACAAGATCAAGGAATTCTTCGATCCTGACTCCCTGGGCGGCCTCTACGGTGCGATCACCGAGTTCCTCGGTTTCGAAATGCTCGACGGCGAGTTCAAGGTCATGGGCATGGCGCCGTACGGCGACGCCAGCAAATACGATTTCTCGCGCCTGGCCTCGTTCGAAAATGGTGAGTTGGTGATCAACACCGATTACGCCAACGTCATCGGCCTGCGCCGCTACAAAGAGAAGGGCAAGGGGTTCTACTTCTCGCCGAAGTTGATCGAGTGGCTGGGTCCGAAGCGCGAAGGCGACATCGCCGACGAGCCATACATCCATTACGCCGCGAGCATGCAAGCGCTGTTCGAGAAATTGGCGCTGCAGATGATCGACCATTACCTGGGCGATGTACTCAAGGAAACCGGCAAGCTGGCCTTCGCCGGTGGCTGTGCATTGAACGTCAAGCTGAACCAGAAAATCATTGCCCGCGACGACGTCAAGGAACTGTTCGTGCAACCTGCGTCCGGTGATGCCGGTACCGCAGTCGGCGCTGCCGCCTACGTGTCCCACGCTCGTGGCGTACCGGTCGAGAAGATGGAACACGTCTACCTCGGTCCGTCGTACAGCAACGAAGACGTGATCGCCGCGTGCGCCCGTCATGCGAACAAGCCTACATGGCGCAAGCTCGACAACATGCCGGAGCAGATCGCCAAAATCATGGTTGACGGTAACCCGGTGGCCTGGTTCCAGGGGCGCATGGAGTTCGGTCCTCGCGCGTTGGGCGGTCGTTCGATCATCGGTTGCCCGAGCGTGGCCGGCGTGGCCGACCGCATCAACCACCAGATCAAGTTCCGCGAGCGCTGGAGGCCTTTCTGCCCTTCGATGCTCGATACCGTCGCGCCACAGATGATCAAGATTGATCACCCGGCGCCATTCATGACCTTCACCTTCGAAGTGGCCGAGGAGTGGAAAACACGCGTGCCGGAGGTCGTCCACGAAGACGGTACTTCCCGTGCCCAGGTACTCAAGCGCGAATACAACCCGCGCTACTACGACATGATGAAGGCGCTGGAAGTACTGACCGGCAACGGTGTGTCGCTCAACACCTCGCTCAACCGTCGTGGCGAACCTATGATCTGCTCTCCGACGGACGCCTTGAACATGTTCTTCGGTTCGGATCTACAGTACCTGATCATGGAAGACATCCTGGTGGTCAAAGAGGGCGCGAACGCATATGACACGCTCGGCTGAACGCCATGTGCTGCAGTTCTGTCACGGCTATGACGGACCGTTTCTGGACTGCGCACGGCAGTACGCCAGCCTGTTCGCGGGGACCGGCTATCGCGTGACCACGGTTTTTCTGACCGGGGTCGCCGATGCCGAAGTTGCCGCGGGGTGCGCTTCCGATGAAGTGTTGTTCATGGAGTACAGCTCCAGGGCCATTCGTGGCTTGAAGCTGGGAGCCATCGGCGATTTGCGCAAGATCGCCGCTTCGCGCAATTTCAGTTTCTGCATCGCCCATCGCTTCAAGCCGATTTATATCGCCTTGCTCGGCACCTCGTTGCCGGTGATTGGCGTGCATCACGCGTTTGACGATTACAAACGTGGCTCGCGCAAACTGTTCGCGCATATTTTCCGCAAGCGTCTGAGCCTGCTCGGGGTGTCCGACGCGGTGCGCGATGACATGCGCAGTTGCCTGCCGAAATGGCCGGCGGCGCGGATTCGAACCCTCTATAACCGCATCGATGTGCAGGCCTTGCAGGACAGTCAAGTGTCGGCGAGCGAGGCACGAGAAGTACTCGGCCTGGCGGCGGATGCCTGGATTGTCGGCAACGTCGGGCGACTGCATCCGGACAAGGACCAGGCCACGCTGCTGGACGGTTTTGCTGCGGCGCTGCCGGGCTTGCCGGCCAACAGTCAGTTGGTGATCCTCGGCAGCGGTCGTCTGGAGGAGGATCTCAAGGCCCAGGCCCGCGAGCTGGGGATTGGCGATCGCGTGCTGTTCCTCGGCCAGGTGCCCGAGGCGCGACGTTATTTCCGTGCCTTCGACGTGTTTGCCCTGAGTTCCGATCACGAACCGTTTGGCATGGTGCTGCTCGAAGCCATGGCTGCCGGCGTACCGTTGCTCGCCACCGCGTGTGGTGGGGCGAAAGAAGTGGTCGAAGGCGTGGGCATTCTGTTCCCGCTGGGCGATGCCGAACACCTGGCGCAAGGGCTGCAACATCTGGCCGCGATGGACGAAGGTCAACGTCACCAATGCGCCGAACTCATGCTCGACCGCTTGCGCGAACGTTTCTCCGACCGCGCGGTACGCGATGCTTTCTGGCATTTGCCACACGTTATCGAACTGGCACCGAGGGGCTGATGCTCAACCGATTTCAAGGCTGGCGCGAACGTGGCTGGTCGGTAGCCGATGCCTCTACATATGCCGAAACCTGGCAGCGTTATGGTGGCAGCGTCGCGACTCATCCGATGGTGGTCGAGCGCCTGGCGCAATTGGCCGATATTCCGGTTCGTTACCTGGCCTGGGAGCAAAACGGCGAAATCAAGGCGGCGATTCCGACATGGGGTCGCGACCTTGCATTGTCCAAGGACGTACTCAAGCGCAGCGGAAAGAAAGGCCTGTTCGACCTTGGCAATGCCGAGATCATCTTGCCGGCCGCTGAAGATGCACAGGCCCCCCTGCGTCATCGCGGTCGTTATTTGTCGGCGCTGAACGAAAGCCGTTTTACCGGCATCAAGTTGCAGGCCGAACAACTGGCCATGGCCCGCACACCCGAAGAACTGTCGAAGAAGTTTCGCTACAACCAGCGCCGCGAACTGAGGCTGCTCGAAGAGGCGGGTGGCTTGATACGACCGGTGTCGGAGTTCTCCAGTGCCGAGCTGGCAGCGATTTACTGCGACCTGTTTCTGCGCCGCTGGGGTTTCCCGGCGACAGGTGCCGAGCGCATGGCCGAGGTCATCGAGCTGTTGCGCGAGTTGCTGATCGGCTCGGTGATTTTCCTCAATGATGCGCCGATTGCGATCCAGCTGGTGTACCGCGTCGAGACGCCGCAGTGGATCAGCGTCGAGTACATCAATGGCGGCGTCGACCCTGAAACCCGCGAATTCAGCCCTGGCAGCGTGCTGAGTTTTCTCAACACCCAAAGCGCCTGGGAGCATGCCCGGGCGCTGGACAAGCCCTTGCGTTTTTCCTTCGGTCGCGCCGACCGGGAATACAAGGATCGCTGGTGCAACCCTGTGCCGGTCTACACCGTGTGAGTCAGCCTATGAGCCGCAAGCAGCAATTGCTCAAGCGTCATCGCCGCAACAAACGCATCGGTCTGCTGATCGCACTGGGGCTGTTGGTTGTAAGTGGTGTAGTGGTGGCCTGGTGGCTGCCGCTGGTACTCGCGGCTCTGGGGTGGATTGCCCATGAGGCCTGGTTTGCCGACCACCTGTTCTATTCGCCCCAAGACGATTATCAATACAGTTTCCCGCCCTACACGCCGCAACCCAAGGTTCATCTGAGTGGCGATCGCCTGCGGCTGGACGATGGCGTCATGCTGGTCGATGACGCGACGCTGGTATTGGCGTTGCGCATCAAAAGTACGTGGTTGGGGCGATTCATTGATCCGGTCGTCGAGATGTCCGGTGGTGATAACCCGGACCGACAAACCTTCGAGCGTGGCGTGAACGGCCTGCGTTACCTCAACCTCAGCGGTCAGGCACAGGTGTTGTCGCGCGGGGAGTTGCGCCTGCGTGGGCGTTTCTGCCGGCTGTTGGGTGAACCCCTGCTGTGGGCATTCGAGCATCCGGATTACAGTCGTCAGCGGGTGATGGTCATTGCACCCCATGCCGATGACGCGGAACTGGCTGCCTTCGGGTTGTACAGCCGCGCGAGCGAAAGCTGGATCGTGACCCTGACCGCTGGCGAGATCGAAGCCGAACACTATCGGCAGATGGGGCTTGAAGGTGTCGAGGCGTCGCGGTTGAAGGGGGCACTTCGTGCCTGGGACAGTGTCAGTGTGCCATTGTGGGGCGGTGTTCCTCAGGAGCGTTGCATCCAGCTGGGTTATTTCTGTCTGCAATTGCCTGCGATGCAGAGCGCGCCGGCCGAAGCCGTGGCGTCCCGCGAGGCCCATCTTGGTGATACCCGGTATTTCCGCAAGTTCAATCCATTTACCTTGAGCAGTGATGTCGATGGAGTGCCGTCCTGGAACAATCTGTTGGCCGATTTGCGAGAGCTGATCGAGCGCATCCAGCCTCAGGTCATTGTTTTGCCACATCCGCACTTCGATCCGCATCCGGACCATCTATGCTCACAGCAGGCGGTGATACAGGCGCTGCTCGGTACAGCCTGGCAGCCCGAAATCCTGTTGCATTACGCCAATCATTTGCACGACAACGATCGCTGGCCAATGGGCGATGCAGGCGAGGGTGTCGCGCTGCCACCGCAGTTCGATGCTGTCGAGCCCTTGCGGCCATGGACGCCTTCTCTGTCGACTGAAGTGCAATGGCACAAAGCCATGTCGTTGGGCATGATGCACGACCTTCAGCCCCGGCTGCCCTTCAAACGCCTTCTTCGCCGGGCCATTCAACGTTGTCTCGCAGGCCGACGCTGGCCAGCTTTTGGTGAAAACGAATTTTTCCGTAAAACAGTGCGACGCCACGAGTTGTTCTGGGTCCAAGAGTTGACTGGCAAGAGAGAGCCCAATTGAAAGTTCTGTTTCTGGTGCAGAAAGAGCAACGAGCGATCCTCGATCGACTGTATGACGGTATTGCCGAGCAGTGCGACTGCGACAAGCGTGAGCTGACCAGTGCCGAGCAGGACGACTTGCGCGGTTATTTCCGCAAGCATGTCGATGTGACCCTCTATGACCGGATCGTGTTTTTCCTGCGCTTCAAAAAAGAAATCAGACAGGTGCGGTTCATACAGACGCTGCCCAATCTGGTTATTCTGGAGCACGATGCCTATCAGAATTACATCCCGTGCAAATACACCGGCAAATTCAGTGCGCATTACCGTAAATTGCCGTGGGCGCGGGTGATCAGCTCGGGTTTTATGGTCAGTCAGCGTTTGCGTGACGAGGGCTTTGACGCGCACTTCGTGCCCAAAGGCTACGACCAGGCACTGCTGCAAAACCGTCAGCGCGAACGGGATATCGAATTGGGTTTCGTCGGCAGTCTCAACAGCGTTGCTTATGCTGGACGCAAGGAGATGCTCGAGTCCGTTGCCGAAGTCGAAAACCTGTTGATCACGCGCACCAAATCGGGCGAGGAATACTGTGAAACGCTGAGCCGGATCCGTTACTTCGTCAGTGCCGATGTGGGTATGGGCGAGTACATGATCAAGAATTTCGAGGCCATGGCCTGTGGTTGTGTGCTGTTTGCCTACGATCAAGGGGAAGAAGAGAATCGCGCCTTGGGTTTCGTCGACATGCACAACGTTGTGTTCTATCGAACCCGCGACGAACTTCGGGAAAAACTGGCCGTGCTGCGCGAATCTGCGCAACTGACCGAGGCCATTTCATTGGCCGGACAAGCGCTGGTAGAGCAGCGTTATACCTTCCGTGCGGTGGGGCATGCGATTGTCGAGGCGATGCGCGCACCATTGCGCGAGCGGGCTCCACTGAGCTGGAAAGAAAAATTACGCGTGTCGCTAGGGCTGTGAGGCCGGGCGATTCAACAATCAAGGGTGCGGTGTAAACACATGCTGTTCAGCGAGACTAGCGACATTTCGGTCGTCATCACCAGTTGCGGTCGCTTCGATCTGTTGAAGCGAACCCTGGAGACCTTTGACCGGTTCAATACGGCTCCCATCCGTAAAGTGTTCATTACCGAAGACTCTGGCGACCGTGCCGTAGAGGCTTGTATTCCGGAACACTGGAGGGCGCATACCCAGTTTTTCATCAACAATCCGCGCCTGGGTCAGTTGAAGTCCATCGATGCTGCCTATGCTCAGGTGCAGACGTCGTGGATTTTTCACTGCGAAGATGACTGGGACTTCTATCGCGAAGGGTTTATCGAAGAGTCCCAGTGTCTGCTGGAGGAGGATCCACAGGCGCTTCAGGTGTGGCTACGCAGCTTCAATCACGACCTGATGGTCCACAGTCCTTATGTGTTCCTCAACGAACGCAAGGTCAGCCACGGCATTCCTTTTTATGTGCTGGGCTCGCAAAAGGCAGACTGGCAGGGCTTTTCCTTCAATCCGGGCCTGCGGCGCCGTGCGGACTACCTGGCCCATGCGCCGTATTCCGCGTTCTCTGGAGAAAAAGACCTGTCGCGCCTGTATGCCGCGCAGAACCGCTATGCGTTGATTCTGGAAAACGATGCGGTACTGCACACGGGCTTCGGTGAACACGTAGTGGTTCCGCAGGAGCGCGTGAATAAATTGCGACGTAAACGTCTCGATCGACTCAAACTGATCGCGGCCCTTGTTTTTGGTCTTGTAGCAGGTTGGGTGCTCCATGGGATCTAGCGGCGTGAAGCCAGGAAAGATCACCGTCACGTCGTATTTCGGAGCAGTGCTCTGCCTATTCTTGCTGAGCTATGTGGTGGGCTGGTCCTCGAAGTGGACCAACAATCTGTTCTACGGCCTGATGGTAGTGCCGGGTCTGGTGTTCCTGATCAAGGAGCGAGGCGCAGGATTGTTCAGGCAACCGCTGGCGCTGGGCTGGATGGTGTTCATCCTGTGGTTTCTTGTGCCGGCAGCCATTGCCGGGCAGATGCAGTTTTTCAAGCATGTGTTCTACGTGATGATGTTCGTCATGATCGTGGGGGCCTTCAGTGATCCACGGTTTTTCCGCAGCCCGGGGTTTGTGCGCGCGCAGTTCTGGATCCTGGCGTTGTATATCTTCTGTTGCGCCCTCTACAGCTGGACCACCCATGAATTTGCAATCGGCAGTCGGGTGGCATTGTTGCCGGCACGTTTGCAGAACGTCATCTACGCCAGTATCTGGCTGTTGTGCGCGCTGGCGCTGGCATTGCCATTCTGGGTGAAGGAGCATCGCTGGGTTGAAGGTGCGCTGGCCATTGTCTTTTCGCTCTTTGCGGTGGCCTTTGTTTTGCAAACGCGTACAGCATTTGTCGGGGGTGCGTTCCTGTTGGGCGTGTGGCTGCTTTATGGCCTCTATCACAAGCCGCGGCTGGTCGGCGGTGTGGCGGCGATCAGTCTGGTGGTGGCCGGCATTCTGTACCTGATCGTGCATGACGAAGTCTGGTTCCAGTCACTCTGGACCCGTGGTGATTCGTATCGCATCGAACTCTTTCGCATCATGGTCGGCGAGTGGCAGAACTGCGGCTGGATGCTGGGTTGCGGCATTAATTTCCACACCGATCAGTTGCTTGATGGCTCGATGCCGATCCAGCACCCGCACAACATCTTTGTGGCGCTGGGGTTGTACAGCGGCGCGGTGGCTCTGGTGTTGTTTATCGGGCTGATGGCGGCCACGCTGTGGCAGGCCTGGCGTCTGCGTGATGCCTGGGGCATGTACCTGGCGTGTGCGCTGGTCATGCTGAACTTCGATGGCAGCTTGCTGATCGGCAACCCTGACGAGTTGTGGCCGCTAGTGCTGCTGCCTGGAGCAATGATCCTCGGGCGAGTACTCAAGGCGCAGCGTATCGCGCTGGCATGAACCTGACCTTCGCCTCCTCCCCGGAGGCGAAGGTCAGGTCATTTTTGCAGGGCGCTGTTCAGTTCTTCCGGGGAACAGATGCTCTGGGTCTGGCCATAGTGTTGCATGAAGACTTCTCCACGCCTGTCGAGTAGCCATTGCCGATCCTGCGGGTAGCGCACCATATGCTTGAAATTGCGCAGCCGCAGTGTCTTGCGTAGTGGACGGCGATAAACCCGCAAATCGGCAATGTCGATCAGGCCCAGCTGATGTTCGGGCGTGAGTACGATGTTGCCCAGATGCGCCGAGCGGAAATAGATTCCGCGCTCATGCAAGGTGGCCATGAAAACCCCAAGCTGACCCCGCAGCGGATCGGCATCGCCCTGGATATCCAGCAGCTGACGCAAGGTCTGCCCCGGCAGCGGATCGTAATGCACTGCATCACGGGCGATACTCGGGATGCGATAGACCTGGCGGATTGAGGGACAGGGAATCTGCCGCTCACGCAGCGCATCGCAATTGTCGGCGAACCTTTTGGCGTACGGATACCAGGCGGCTGAAGTCAGCAGGCGCTTGCGACGAAACAGTTTGAGGATCGAGCCATCCGTCAGCCGCAAGACCTTGTCCCCCGAACCATCCGCTTCAAGGACTTGTGCTCCCTCGCGCAGGGCAAGGTATCGGGTGTGATCAAGCGCTTGCATCAATACTCCGGAGTTCGACGCCATGAGGCATGGATAGCCGGCCATGTTACCGCAGCTCAGCGACTAAAATGGCCTGTGTTACACTCGCGGGCTCTTTTCTCATACAACGGGTTCTCATGACTAGCCCTGATTCGCCTGCGCCGTCGAGCTTGAAGATTTACCTGCGCCTGCTGTCGTATGTGCGTCCGTACTGGGGCATGTTTGCGCTCAGTATCGTTGGCTTTGTGATTTTTGCCTCGACGCAGCCGATGCTGGCCGGCATTCTCAAATACTTCGTCGATGGCCTGAGCAACCCTGAAGCAGTACTCTTCCCCAATGTTCCCTATCTGAAAGACCTGCAGTTGCTGATGGCCGTGCCGTTGCTGATCATTCTGATCGCTGCGTGGCAAGGCCTCGGTTCGTTTCTTGGCAACTACTATCTGGCGAAGGTCTCGTTGGGGCTGGTCCATGACTTGCGCGTCGAGTTGTTCAACAAGTTGCTGGTGCTGCCCAACCGTTATTTCGATACCCATAACTCCGGGCACCTGATTTCGCGCATCACCTTCAACGTGACCATGGTCACCGGTGCCGCCACGGACGCCATTAAAGTGGTCATTCGTGAAGGCCTGACCGTGGTGTTCCTGTTCGCCTACCTGCTGTGGATGAACTGGAAGCTCACCCTGGTAATGCTGGCGATCCTGCCTCTGATCGCGATCATGGTGAGCAGCACCAGCAAGAAATTCCGCAAGCAGAGCAAGAAGATCCAGGTGGCCATGGGCGATGTGACCCATGTGGCCTCCGAGACCATCCAGGGCTATCGCGTGGTGCGCAGCTTCGGCGGCGAGAGCTATGAAGAGCGCCGTTTCGCCGCCGCCAGCCAGGGCAATACCGACAAGCAATTGCGCATGACCAAGACCGGTGCGGTCTATACGCCCATGCTGCAGCTGGTGATTTATACCGCCATGGCGGTGTTGATGTTCCTGGTGCTGTTCCTGCGCGGTGATGCCACTGCCGGTGATCTGGTGGCCTACATTACTGCCGCGGGCTTGCTGCCCAAGCCGATCCGGCAGTTGTCGGAAGTCAGCTCGACCATTCAGAAAGGCGTTGCCGGTGCCGAAAGCATTTTCGAACAGCTTGACGTCGAACCTGAAGTCGATAACGGTACGGTCGAGCGTGATCGCGTCGAAGGCCATCTGGAGGTGCGCAACCTTAGCTTCACTTATCCAGGGACCGAACGCGAAGTGCTGAAGAACATCAGCTTCACGGCGGCGCCAGGGCAAATGATCGCGCTGGTCGGTCGCTCTGGCAGCGGCAAATCGACCCTGGCCAGCCTGATACCGCGTTTCTATCATCACGACATTGGCGAAATCCTGCTCGATGACGTCGAAATCGAAGACTATCGCCTGCGCAATCTGCGTCGACACGTGGCGCAGGTCACGCAGCATGTGACCCTGTTCAACGACACCATTGCCAACAACATCGCCTACGGTGACCTGGCTGGCGCTCCCCGCGCCGACATCGAAAAAGCCGCTGCCGATGCCTACGCGATGGACTTCATCTCGCAAATGCCCGAAGGCCTGGATACCCAGGTCGGTGAAAATGGCGTGTTGTTGTCCGGCGGGCAGCGTCAACGCCTGGCGATTGCCCGTGCGTTGTTGAAGAATGCACCGCTGTTGATCCTCGATGAGGCAACGTCGGCACTTGATACCGAGTCCGAGCGCCACATTCAGGCGGCACTGGACCAAGTCATGAAAGGTCGCACCACACTGGTCATCGCCCACCGCTTGTCGACCATCGAAAAGGCCGACCTGATTCTGGTGATGGACCAGGGCCAGATCGTCGAGCGCGGCACTCACACACAGTTGCTGGCGCAGAATGGCTATTACTCGCGTCTGCATGCGATGGGCCTGGACACACCGGCCGAAGATATCGCCTGAACCCGAAACAGGGTGGGCCCGGCTCACCCTGTTGCACTGCCGACGTGCAATGCGTCCGCAGACTTGTATCCAGATCCTTACGGTTCTTGACCAAACCTGAATAAATCCCGGCAGCGCGCTTGTTAAGGTTCCTGAACGAATTTTGACTTCAATCGTAAGGGCCATCCCTTTAGCGCGGGTGCTGCAATGTTGCAACGATATCTTTGGAAGCTGTTGCCCAAGACACAACGGCATTTCTTGCTGGGCCGGCTGTCGGTCGTGGATCGTCAGGTGGTGAACAAGTCGATGTCGGCAAGTTCGCGTTACCCACGGCCCTTCGCGCAGCGTTCCTGCCTGTTCATCCACGTGCCCAAATGTGCTGGCAGCAGTATCTGTGCTGCGTTGTTCGATGGCTGGAGCCCCGGACACCTGCCGTTGTACTGGTACGAGCAACAATTTCCCGAACAGTTTGCCAGCAGCTTCAAGTTTGCCTTTGTTCGCGATCCGCTGGAGAGGGCGTATTCGGCCTACGCTTTTCTGCGGGGCAATGCGTTGAGCCAGCGTGACCAGTCTGCGCAAAACCTGGTCAGCCACTACCGCGACTTCGACGATTTCGTTGCGCGCTGGCTGCACCCGGAAACGATCCGGCAGCAAGTGCATTTTGCCCCGCAGACCGACTTCCTCACCGATTCCCTTGGGCATCTGGCACTGGATTTCATTGGGTATCAGGAATACCTGGAGCGGGACTTCCGCCTGGTGTGCGAACAATTGGGGCATGGGACGCCGTTGCCTCATATCAATGGTTCGGATCATCGAAGCCCCGGTCCTGCCCGGGAATTCTGTTCGACGCGTACCCGTCGTCTGGTTCGTCGGGTGTACCAGCGTGATTACGAGTTGCTCGGTTATGAATGAAGGGCTGCCGATACCGGATCCGGGGATCAGGCCCTATGCGTTATCGCTGTCGAGCGCCGAGCGTGCCGCACTCAAGTCGCAACGTCCGCGTTGTCTTTGGCTGACAGGGTTGTCCGGGGCGGGCAAATCGACCCTGGCCAATGCCCTGGAGCTGCAACTCAATCAACGTGGACTGCACACCTTTGTACTCGATGGTGACAACCTGCGAGCCGGTCTTTGCCGTGATCTGGGGATGGGGGCCGACTGTCGTCGGGAAAACATCCGGCGTATGGCCGAGGTGGCGCGACTGATGGTGGAAGCTGGCCTGATTGTAATTGTGGCGGCGATCTCGCCGTTCCGGGTCGAGCGTGAGGCGGCGCGGCGTCTGTTCGCCGAGGGCGATTTCATTAAATTTTATGTGAGTACGCCGTTCGCGGTTTGCGCACAGCGCGACCCCAAAGGCTTGTACCTGGCGGCCCGGCAAGGACGGATCAAGGACTTCACGGGCGTCGATAGCCCGTATGAAACCCCGCGGCATGCGGAGTGCGAGATTGATACCCAGACGCTGGATATGCCGCAGGCGTGCCAGCGACTGACGGAGATTCTGCTCAAAAAATGATCAGAAAATCCCGCCGTTTCATCCCGTTGCAGCCATCGCACAAGCGGGTGCCTGCCCTGTGTTAATATCGCGCCCCTGTTCATTTTGTATGTGGGTTGCTCCATGAAGTTGTCCATGCCGCGATTCGATCAAGCCCCTGTCTTGGTGGTCGGCGATGTCATGCTCGACCGTTACTGGCATGGTGGTACCTCACGGATTTCCCCTGAGGCGCCGGTACCGGTAGTCAAGGTCGATCACATCGAGGACCGCCCGGGCGGTGCCGCCAACGTTGCGTTGAACATTGCCGCCCTCGGCGCCCCAGCCTCGCTGGTTGGCGTGACCGGCGACGATGAAGCCGCCGACAGTCTGGCCAATAGCCTCAAGGGTGCCGGTGTGCGGGCGCTCTTTCAGCGCGTTGCGCACCAGCCGACCATCGTCAAGCTGCGGGTCATGAGTCGTCACCAGCAACTGCTGCGTATCGACTTTGAAGAGCCATTCGCCACCGACGCGCTCGAACTGGCGGCGCAAGTCGACGAGTTGCTCGAAGGCATCAAGGTGTTGGTGCTGTCCGACTACGGCAAAGGCGCGCTGAAAAATCACCAGGTCTTGATCCAGGCCGCCCGTGCCCGTGGCATTCCGGTACTGGCCGATCCCAAGGGCAAGGATTTCTCGATCTACCGCGGTGCGAGCCTGATCACGCCGAACCTCAGCGAATTCGAAACCATCGTCGGTGGTTGTGCCGATGAGCACGAATTGGTGAGCAAGGGCGCGCAGTTGATGCACGACCTGGACCTGGGGGCCTTGCTGGTGACCCGTGGCGAACACGGCATGACCCTGTTGCGCCCGGATCATCCGGCGCTGCACCTGCCGGCGCGTGCCCGTGAAGTGTTCGACGTGACCGGTGCCGGCGATACGGTGATTTCCACCCTGGCGGCAGCGATTGCCGCAGGCGAGGAGCTGCCTCACGCGGTCGGCCTGGCCAATCTGGCGGCGGGCATCGTGGTCGGCAAACTTGGTACGGCGGCCATCAGCGCGCCGGAATTGCGTCGTGCCATTCAGCGTGAAGAAGGTTCTGAGCGCGGTGTGCTGGGTCTCGAACAACTGCTGCTGGCAGTCGACGATGCCCGTGCGCACAACGAGAAGATTGTCTTCACCAACGGCTGTTTCGACATTCTGCACGCCGGCCATGTGACGTATCTGGAGCAAGCGCGGGCGCAGGGCGACCGGCTGATTGTCGCGGTCAACGACGATGCGTCGGTCAGCCGCCTGAAAGGGCCGGGTCGGCCGATCAACAGTGTCGACCGGCGCATGGCCGTGCTGGCCGGTCTGGGCGCGGTGGACTGGGTGATCAGCTTCCCGGAAGGCACCCCGGAAAACCTGCTGCGCGAGGTCAAGCCGGACGTGCTGGTCAAGGGCGGGGACTACGGGATCGATCAGGTTGTCGGCGCGGACATCGTGACCGCTTATGGTGGGACGGTGAAAGTGCTGGGTTTGGTGGAAAACAGCTCAACGACCGCGATCGTCGAGAAGATCCGCCAATCTGAATGACGCCATAAAAGATCGCAGCCTTGCTACAAGGACTGCGATCTTTTGCGTTAAGAGCTGACCTTTTTACGCGGCACCATCTTCTTCAGCAGCTGTTTCGCCTTCCCGCGTAACAGCGCCAGACCTGAATCCTTCCCCGGCGGGGTCAAACCCTGCTGCCTGACCCAATCCTTCCAGCGAATCCGCTCATCCTTGACCAGCCAGCCTTCTTGTCGGGCAAAGCTTTCCGCCAGGTACAAGCCGCGCGTGCTTGCCGGGTGCAATTGATCCTTTTTCAAGGTGTAGAGCTCGGCCAGAGGGTGGCCGTCCTGCAAGGGCATCAGGTATAGATCGGGGCGCTTGCGGTCCAGGCGGGCCACCAATTGATCGCCCTCCAAACGTTCGTCGACATGGAACAGGCTCAGGGATTTGGCTTCCTTGGGTACATCCAGGCGCAGATCATAGATAAGTTGCAGTGACGCCGTCGGCAGGTGCACATAGGCCCGTGGCCGTTCGATCAGCGGCAGTTTGGCGCAACGCACCGGCCGTGCCGAGCCGGACAGTGACGTCAGGCGAAACGGCATGGCTTCGCGGTAGTGCAGGGCTGAAGAGTAGGGCGCCGGTAGCCAGGTATCGTGGAAGCGCCCGCCGAGCCAGCCTTCCGGGGTTTCCAGCAGGCATTCCTCGGCAATCTCCTGGATTGCGGTGTGCAGCGGCAGATTCAGTTCATGCGCCGGCACATAGCCGGAAATCAGCTTGAGCACCACATCGCCACGGTCTTGCCGACGTTGTCGTACCAACACCCAATAGTCGCGATTCTGCCAATGCAGCGTCAGGCGTACCGAAACCCCGAGGTTGGCCAATTCGAGGGCAAACCGCTCGGTGTCACCGACCGTTACGGGGCGGCGACGCTGGAGGATCTGGGAGAAGTTGAGCGGCCTCCCGACGCTCTGATAACTCAGGCCTTCGGGAGTCGCTTCGACGAATAACGGCAGGGTCTTGAAGTTGCTCGGGTTCTTTCTTATGAGCGTACGCGGCATGTCGGCTCCTGCTTAAGGCCGCGTGGGGCGGCATCAGTTGCTACGTAGGACCTGGGCAACGGTCGCGACGTTGTGGGCGAGGTGCAGCGGATTGATGGTCCCGACAATAGCACTGGCAACACCCGGATGTTCGAACAACAGCTCGAAACTCGCGCGCACCGGATCCACCCCCGGGCTCAGGCACACGTGACCGCTGGCGAGGGCTTTTTTCACCAGAATGGCCTTGCCGTGAGCAGCAGCATAGTCAATGACGGGCTTCTCGGTCTGTTCGTTCAGATTGTAGGTGACCATCGCGCAATCACCTTGCTCCAGAGCCTTCAAACCGCCTTCGACGGTTTTGCCGGAAAAGCCGAAGCCGCGAATCTTGCCTTCGGCCTTGAGCGCGGCGAGGGTGGCATAGACTTCGCAGTCGTCGAGGATCGCCAGATCGTTGCCATCGGAGTGCACCAGCACCAGATCGATGAAATCTGTCTCCAGGCGTTGCAGGCTACGCTCCACTGAAAATCGGGTATGCGCGGCGGTGAAATCGTGGCGAGACTGACCGTCGGCAAATTCTTCGCCGACCTTGCTGACAATCACCCAATCCTGGCGCTGTCCCCGCAGCAGCGGGCCGAGGCGTTCTTCGCTGCGACCATAGGCCGGTGCGGTGTCGATCAGATTGATGCCCAGGTCGCGTGTCAGTTTGAGCAGCATCCGCGCTTCGTCATCGTCAGGAATCTGGAATCCATTGGGGTACTTCACCCCTTGGTCGCGGCCGAGTTTGACCGTGCCCAGGCCCAGGGGCGAAACCAGCAGGCCGGTGCTGCCCAAGGGGCGATGCAGATCGTGCAGGGTCGGTTGGCTCATGGCAGCAGTTGCTCCCAGGCAGGCACACCCATCGGCGGTTTTGGCAGGGGCGGCAATTCGGATGTTGGGCCGGGTCGAATGCCATCACTCTCAAGGCTTGCGATCACCCGATCGGCAAAGTCCGGCGCCAGTGCCAGTTTGGTCGGCCAGCCCACCAGCAGTCGACCTTCCTCGGCCAGGAACGCATTGTCAGGGCGGGTCAGCCCCGTTTGCAGGGGCTCGGCACGATCCACGCGCAAGGTGGCCCATTGCACGGTGCTCAAGTCGATCCAGGGCAGCAACTGGCCGAGTTCTTTCTGGGCGGTGGCGATTTGTTCGGCCGGCTCACGGGCCACGCCGTCGGTCTCGGCGATATCGCCACCCAGATACCAGACCCACTGGCCGTCGGCGGCCGGGTGGGTGGTCACGGTAATGCGTGGTTTGGTGCCGCCGCCCAGGCAGTGGGCGTACAGCGGTTTGAGGCTCGGGCCCTTGGCGATGATCATGTGCAGCGGCCTGCGTTGCATGGCCGGCTGACTCAGGCCCAAGGCCTCAAGCAGTGCCGCCGTCCCGGCGCCGGCGCTCAAGACGATGCGTTGCGCGCGGATCTCACGCTCGTCCACTTTAAGGCCGACAAGCACGCCACCCTCCAGCAGCGGTTCGATTTTCTGACCGGCGAGCAAGCCATCACCCGCCAGGTCGGCCAGGCGTTGGACCAGGCTTGGCACGTCGATCACCAGTTCGGCGAGGCGATAAACCTTGCCCTTGAAGCGCTTGTCCTGCAGGGCCGGTGGCAGTTGGTCGCCCTTGACCTGATCGACGCGACCGCGCACGGCTTTGCTGGCGAAGAAACTGGTGAGGTTGCCGGCGATCGTGCCGGGGGACCAAAGGTAGTGGGCTTCGGACAACAGGCGCACGCCGGACAGGTCCAGCTCGCCGTCCCCGGCCAGTGCCTCACGCCAGCGGCGCGGCATGTCGGCGATGGCTTCCGAGGCTCCGGTCAGGGCGCCATGCAGGGCGTATTTGGCGCCGCCATGGATGATGCCCTGAGACTTCATGCTTTGCCCGCCGCCGAGGCTGGCGCTTTCCACCAGCACGGTCGAAAAACCCTGGCGGCGCAGGCGCGCATTCAGCCAGAGGCCGGCGACACCAGCGCCGACAATCAGAACGTCGGTGGAAATAACGGATGGCATGCAACGACCTCAGTGTTCAAGACGAGGGCGCAGTATACAGACTCGAAGATTGGAGGGCTGCTGCACCTGTGGGAGGGTGGTTCGGGGTTTAATGCCCGGCAGTTTTGGAGAAGAGCTGGATGACCACGACGCCCAATACGATGAGCGCCATCCCCATCATCGCCGGCACATCCAGCTTCTGCCCGTAGATAAACAGCGCCGCGACGCTGACCATCACGATGCCCATGCCGGCCCACACCGCATAAGCCACGCCCACCGGCACACTGCGCACCACCAGGGTCAGCATCCAGAAGGCAATGCCGTAACCGACGATGACCAACAGCAGTGGCAGCGGGGTGCTGAAGCCCTTGACCGCTTTCATCGAAACAGTGGCAATCACTTCGGCGCAGATGGCTATGGCCAGGTAGTAGTAAGCGGTCATGGGTCAATCCTCGTGTGAAGTGCTGCTTTCTGAGGTCGGCATTTTAGAGACTCTTCAGATGCGGTAAAGTCATTACCTATCTGCTAGCAAGATGGGTTGATCCATGAACATGCAATGGAATCTGGAGCAGTTGCGCCTGTTTGTCAGCGTGGCCGAGCAACGGTCGTTTTCCGCTGTGGCACGGGAGCAGCGCAAGGCGCAGTCGGCGGTCAGCAGTGCGATCGCGTCGCTGGAGGAAGACCTGGGCGTGAGCCTGTTCGACCGCAGCAGCGGCCGTCAGCCGAAACTCACCGAGGCCGGCAATGCCTTGCTGGACGAGGCGCGGGAAGTGCTGCGCCAGTGCGAGCGCCTCAATGGCCGGGCACTGGCGATGATGCGCGGGCAGGAGGCCCGCCTGCGTCTGGCCCAGGATGAGGCGATGCCTTATCAACCGATCATTGAAAGCTTCGAGGCACTGGCCGAGCGCTTTCCCAGTCTTGAAGTGCAATTGACCAGCGCCGCCCAGGGCGAGGTCGCGCGCAAACTGGTGGAACGCCGTGCCGATCTGGGCTTGCTGTTCTTTCATGATCAGATTCCCGAAGCGCTGGAGCGGCGCGTGCTCGGCAGTGTGGAAATGGTCACTGTCTGTGGTGTCGACCATCCGTTGGCCAGGCAGGCGCAGGTCGATTGCCAGCAACTGGCGCAACATCGTCAATTGCTGATGTCGACCCAGTCCAGCGTTTACCCCGGCAGCGAACCGGCCAGCCCGCAAGTCTGGCGCGCCGACAGTTTTTACGTGATGGCTGAATGGCTGGTGCGCGGCCTCGGTTGGGCCTGGCTGCCGCGCCACGTGGTGCAGTACCCGACCTATCACGGGCAGATGGTCGAACTGAGCAGCGAGTGGACCCCGCCAGCCTTGGTGGTGGAGCTGGTCTGGCGTCGCGATGAGCCGCTCGGGCCGGCGGCGCGCTGGCTGGCGGAACGATTTGCCGTGCACTTGCAGGCGATCGGCGAAAAAACCGATAAACTCCGCCGCCATGAATAGAACTCTCTACACCGCGTTGTTTTATCTGGGGCTGCCATTGGTGGCGATTCGGCTGTGGCTGCGGGCGCGCAAGGCGCCGGCCTATGCCAAACGCATTGGCGAGCGTTTTTCCTATGGGATACCGACGATGAAACCGGGCGGTCTCTGGGTGCACGCAGTGTCCGTGGGCGAAAGCATTGCCGCCGCGCCGATGATTCGCGCCTTGCTGCAACGTTATCCACAGCTGCCGATCACCGTGACCTGCATGACGCCAACCGGGTCCGAGCGCATTCAGGCGTTGTTCGCCAATGAACCGCGCATCCAGCACTGCTACCTGCCTTATGACTTGCCGTGCGCGGCGAAGCGCTTCCTCGATCAGGTTCGGCCGAAACTGGCGGTGATTATGGAAACCGAGCTCTGGCCCAACCATATCCATCAATGTGCCCAGCGTGGAATTCCCGTGGCGCTGGCCAATGCCCGATTGTCCGAGCGCTCGGCCAAAGGCTACGGCCGCTTCGGTAAGTTGACCGGACCGATGCTCGCTGAGATGAGTTTGTTCGCGGTGCAGACAGAAGCAGAGGCCCAGCGTTTTCGTGAGTTGGGCGCGCGGGCTGAAACCGTCGAAGTCACCGGTTCGATCAAGTTCGACCTGACCATCGACCCGCAGCTGTTGCAGCGTGCCGCCGAGTTGCGCGGGCAATGGCAGGCGCAGGAGCGCCCGGTGTGGATCGCCGCCAGTACGCACGACGGCGAAGACGAAGTGGTGCTGGCCGCCCATCGCCAGTTGCTGGCGAGCCATCCCGATACCTTGCTGATTCTGGTGCCGCGTCATCCAGAACGCTTCAATCCGGTGTTCGAATTGTGCCGTCAACAGGGGTTTGCTACGGTCCGGCGCTCCAGTGGCGAGCCAGTCACCGCCAACACTTCGGTGCTGCTGGGCGACACCATGGGCGAACTGCTATTTCTCTATGCCTTGGCCGACAGCGCGTTCGTCGGCGGTAGCCTGGTGCCCAACGGCGGGCATAACCTGCTGGAACCGGCAGCACTGGCCAAACCGGTACTCAGTGGTCCGCACCTGTTCAACTTCCTCGAAATCGCCGCGCAGTTGCGCAGTGCCGGGGCGTTGCAGGAAGTGGAAGATGCCGAAGGGTTGGCGTTGGCGGTGCAGCGGTTGTTCGAATTGCCGAGGGATGCGCAACGCATGGCGCAGGCCGGGCTGAAGGTGATGCGCACCAATCAGGGCGCATTGCAGCGGTTGCTGGATGGGCTGGGGCGGTTGATCGACTGACTTGACACCTGTGGCGAGGGAGCAAGTTCCCTCGCCACAGTATTTGCTTTTAAGGTCTGGCTTTGAGTTGTTCGGCTGCTGCCTTGGCCAGATCCGGTGGCAGGAAGTCCTTGTCCGGGTTGTAGTCAGGCTTGAGCCAGCGCGCCAGATCCTGCAAGTCCCCCGGGTTCAACGTGCCGGCCTGTTGTTTCAAGCGCAAGTTGTCGAGGATGTAGTCGTAGCGGGTGTTGTTGTAATCACGCACGGAGTTGTACAGCGAACGTTGCGCATCCAGCACGTCGACGATGTTTCGTGTTCCCACCTGATAACCGATTTCGGTCGCTTCCACCGCACTCTGGTTGGAGATGATCGACTGTTTGCGCGCCTGCACCTGCTCGACATCGGTGTTCACCGCACGATGCAGGTCACGGGTGTTCTCCACGATTTGCCGGCGCAGGGATTCGCGTTGCTGCTCGGTCTGGTCCAGCTGGGCGTACGACTGCCGCACCTGGGAATTGATCAGTCCGCCGCTGTAGATCGGAATGTTCAGTTGCAGCCCGATCGACGATTGTTCGACGTCACCCTTGTACGGCACGCCGAAGGCGCTAGGGTTGCTGAAACCCAGCGCATCGTTGTCGCCCTTCTCGTACCTGGCCACGGCATCGACGGTCGGCGCATGACCCGCCTTGCGCTGTTTGAGGGTTTGTTCGGCGGCGCTGACCGCGTAGTTGCTGGCCAGCAAATTAAGGTTCTGTCTGGCCGCTGTTTCAACCCAGGCCTTGGCGTCATTCGGTGCCGGCGGCAGGATCGGCAGATTGTGGCTGATGCCCTGGATCGAGTTGTAGCGTCGATTGGTCAGGGTGACCAGGGCTTCGAAGGCATCATCCACCTGGCGCTGCGCGACGATGCGGTTGGCCCGGGCGGTATCATAGCTGGCTTGTGAGTTCAGTACGTCGGTCTTGTCCGAGAGGCCGACATCGAAGCGCTCGTTGGATTGATCGAGCTGGCGCTTGAATGCCGCTTCTTCGGCCTTGGTCGAAGCCAGGTTGTCCTGGCTGCGCAGCACGTTGAAGTAGCTGTCGGCAGTCTGCAGGATCAGGTTTTGCTCGGTCGCCGAGAGTTGCAGGGCGGCCTGTTCGTTCACATCCTTGGCCGCCTGGAACTGGAACCAGCGGTCGGCACGGAACAGCGGCTGCGCCAGGGTGGCCTGGTAGGAATGAGCATTGCGGTTGGCGGTGGCCGAAGGCTGATCGATCGAGGTGCGAACGCTGGAAACATCAGCGCCACCCGAGAGATTGGGCAGCAGCCCGGCACGGGCCTGAGGCACGACTTCTTTTTGCGCGCCATATTGGGCGATGGCGGCCGCGAGATCGGCGTTGTTGTCGACCGCTTCCTGATAGACGCTGACCAGGTCGGTTTTGGTCGATAAGGGCGCTTCTTCTGCCCAGGCCATTCCATTGGACGCACAAGACACGGCAAGGGCCAGTGAGAGTTTGCGCAGCATGAGGCGATCCCTGAAAATTACACTGATAATTTGAGCGCCAAGGCTACGGCGCGGCACCCGCAGCGTCAATGCACGGCATGGCCGCTGCGAGTGTAGTTGTGCGTTCGTCCGGCAACAATCCTGTAATTGCGCCATTCATCACGGTGTTTATCGCCGTGTTGGCGTTCTTGATCAGTTGTGTCTAGACTGGCCACGTTCTTGTCGGGGTGCCTTGCTATGAGGCTGAGATCGAATAATTTCGGATCCCGTTGAACCTGATCAGGTTAGCGCCTGCGTAGGGAACAAGATTTCTCGTCACCCGGCGAGTCCTCTTGTGCTTCGTCCGGGATGTTGTTCGACAATCGAACACCCCTCGAGTACTGAGCACAGCACAGCTGGTTTTCCCAGCTCACGTGCGTCCATTCGTTACAGGTTCGCTCCGACAAAATTCCACTGCCTGGATGATGTCTGGAGAGCCCGTGATGACCATAAAAGCAAAAAATGCCACCAACCTGAGTGACTCGGCCAAGGTCGATCAGCAATCGGTTCAGCCGTTTACCCGCTCGCAAAAAATCTACGTTCAGGGCAGCCGTCCCGACATCCTCGTGCCGATGCGTGAAATCAGCCTCGACGTGACGCCGACCGACTTCGGCGGTGAAGTCAACGCACCGGTGGTGGTGTACGACACATCTGGCCCGTACACCGACCCCAACGTGATTATCGACGTGCGCAAAGGCCTGGCCGACGTGCGCTCGCCGTGGATCGAATCCCGTGGCGACACCGAACGCCTGAGTGGCCTGAGCTCGAACTTCGGCCAGGAGCGCCTCGCCGATCCGGAATTGACCAAGCTGCGTTTCGCTCACGTCAACAACCCGCGCCGCGCCAAGCCGGGGGCCAACGTCAGTCAGATGCACTACGCGCGTCAAGGCATCATTACCGCCGAGATGGAATACGTCGCCATCCGCGAAAACATGAAGCTGGAAGTGGCCCGCGCCGCCGGCCTGCTGGACCAGCAACACGCCGGTCACAGCTTCGGCGCCAGCGTGCCGAAAATCATTACGCCCGAATTTGTCCGTGACGAGATCGCCCGCGGTCGCGCGATCATTCCGGCCAACATCAACCACACCGAACTGGAACCGATGATCATCGGCCGTAACTTCCTGGTGAAGATCAACGGCAACATCGGCAACAGCGCCCTGGGCTCGTCCATCGAAGAAGAAGTGGCGAAACTGACCTGGGGTATCCGCTGGGGTTCGGACACGGTCATGGACCTGTCTACCGGCAAGCATATTCACGAAACCCGGGAGTGGATCATCCGCAACTCGCCGGTGCCGATCGGCACCGTACCGATCTACCAGGCCCTGGAAAAAGTCGGCGGCGTGGCCGAAGACCTGACCTGGGAGCTGTTCCGCGACACGCTGATTGAGCAGGCCGAGCAGGGCGTCGACTACTTCACCATCCACGCCGGCGTATTGCTGCGCTACGTGCCGATGACTGCCAAGCGCGTGACCGGCATCGTTTCCCGTGGCGGTTCGATCATGGCTAAGTGGTGCCTGGCGCATCACAAGGAAAACTTCCTCTACACCCATTTCGAAGACATCTGCGAAATCATGAAGGCCTACGACGTCAGCTTCTCGCTGGGCGATGGCCTGCGTCCGGGTTCGATTGCCGACGCCAACGACGAAGCGCAGTTTGGCGAGCTGGAAACCCTCGGCGAGTTGACCAAGATCGCCTGGAAGCACGACGTGCAATGCATGATCGAAGGCCCGGGCCACGTGCCGATGCAGTTGATCAAAGAGAACATGGACAAGCAGCTCGAGTGCTGCGACGAGGCGCCGTTCTACACCCTCGGCCCGCTGACCACCGACATTGCGCCGGGCTACGACCACATCACCTCCGGCATCGGCGCGGCGATGATCGGCTGGTTCGGTTGCGCCATGCTCTGCTACGTAACACCCAAGGAACACCTGGGCCTGCCGAACAAGGATGACGTGAAGACCGGGATCATCACCTACAAGATCGCCGCGCATGCCGCCGATCTGGCGAAGGGGCATCCGGGCGCGCAGATCCGCGACAATGCCCTGAGCAAGGCGCGTTTCGAATTCCGTTGGGAGGATCAGTTCAACCTGGGCCTTGATCCGGACACCGCTCGTTCGTATCACGATGAAACCCTGCCGAAGGATTCGGCCAAGGTCGCGCACTTCTGCTCCATGTGCGGGCCGAAATTCTGTTCGATGAAAATCACCCAGGAAGTCCGTGAATACGCGGCCAACCAGCGGATCGAAGCGGTCGACGTGGACGTCGCCCAGGGCATGGCCGAACAGGCCGAGCGCTTCAAGCAGGAAGGCAGTCAGCTGTACCAGAAAGTTTGATCTGACCTGAAAAGGAGGGGCCTGCACAGGCCCCATCGCCAGCAGGCTGGCTCCCACATTGGATCTGTGCCTTTCACATGTCCCCTGTGGGAGCCAGCCTGCTGGCGATAGCGACCTACACAACAACAAATGTCCCTCTGAGATAACACCCTTGAGCATTCAACCCAGCACTTACTCACCCGATATCGCGGTGCCGATCGACAAACGAGTCTTCGGTGGGCGCGATCTGTTTTCCCTGTGGTTCTCCCTCGGCATCGGCCTGATGGTCCTGCAGACCGGCGCCTTGCTTGCGCCTGGCCTGGGGCTTTCGGGCTCGTTGCTGGCGATTTTCCTCGGCACGCTGGTCGGCGTTCTGCTGCTGGCCTCGGTCGGCGTGATCGGCAGCGACACCGGCCTGTCGTCGATGGCTGCGCTCAAGCTCAGCCTGGGTGCCAAGGGCGCGAGCCTGCCGGCGGTGCTGAACCTGCTGCAACTGATCGGCTGGGGCTCGTTCGAAATCATCGTCATGCGCGATGCCGCCAGCCTGCTGGGAGCGCGCGCCTTCAACGAAGGCAGCCTGATGTCCAATCCAGTGTTGTGGACGCTGTTCTTCGGTGCATTGGCGACCTTGCTGGCCGTCAGCGGTCCGTTGACCTTCGTGCGGCAGATCCTGCGCAAGTGGGGTATCTGGCTGCTGTTGGCCGCGTGCATCTGGCTGACCTGGAACCTGTTCGCCAAGGCAGACCTGGCGGCGTTGTGGGCGCAGGCCGGTGACGGTTCGATGCCGTTCGCCGTGGGCTTTGACATCGCCATCGCCATGCCGCTGTCGTGGTTGCCGCTGATTGCCGACTACTCGCGTTTCGGCAAACGGGCGAAAAATGTCTTCGGTGGCACCGCGATCGGTTTCTTTATCGGTAATTTCTGGCTGATGAGCCTGGGCGTGGCCTACACCCTGGCGTTTGCGCCGAGCGGTGAAGTCAATGCCTTGCTGTTGGCGTTGGCCGGTGCCGGCCTGGGGATTCCGCTGCTGCTGATTCTGCTGGATGAATCGGAAAACGCCTTTGCCGATATTCACTCGGCGGCGGTGTCCAGCGGGATTCTGTTGCGCTTGAAGGTCGAACACCTGGCGCTGGCCATCGGTGTGGTCTGCACCTTGATCGCCTTGCTGGCGCCCCTGGCCCAGTACCAGAACTTCCTGTTGTTGATCGGTTCGGTGTTCGCGCCGTTGTTCGGCGTCGTGCTGGTGGATCACTTCATCCTGCGCAAACGCAGTGGCCAAGTGGCGTCAGCCGCGTTGCGCTGGCCGGCACTGCTCGCCTGGCTGGGCGGGATCAGCACTTACCATCTGCTGGCCAATCTGTATCCGGACATCGGCGCAACCCTGCCGGCGCTGGTCCTGGCAGGGCTGCTGCAGCTTGTGCTGGGCCGTGCCTTCAGTTACGGCCGGGAAACAGCTCGGGCTTGATGATGCCGTTCAGGCGAGGGTAGGGGATCTTCAGTTCGACATGGCCCAGCGCGTAAGGCGCGATGCTGCTGGTTTCGTACTTGAGGATCACCCCGCCATAGGTCAGCGCCACGTTCTGGGTTTTCTGGAACGGCCAGCTCTTCACGAACTCCGGTTCCTGATCGAGCTTGGTGCTGATCAGCCAGCTGTTGTGTGCCACCTGCGCCGCTTTCCAGAAGGCTTCTTCCTGCCCCGGCACCAGCATGTCCGACAGCGTCAGCACTTTATGCTGCTGGCGTGAATAGTTGATGAAACCTCGACCCGGTGTGCCATGGGCACCGCCGGTGTCCAGGTAGCTGGACAATTCGATGATCACCAAGCCGTCATGCTGCTCGCGTACTTTCGCTTGCAGATAACTGCTGTTGCGCGGTCCGGCAGTGCGCAAAAACTGATCGCGATACGCCGCCAGTGTCGGCGCGACCGGGGCGTCGGGCGAGGTGCGGGTCATTTGCAGCAGGCGTTTCTCGATGATGTCGTCCAGTTGTGGCTCATCAGGGAATCGCAGTGTGTCGATATTCACCAGTGGGCAGTCCTGGTCCTTGCAACCCGGTTTCAGCTGTTCGCTGGCATCGCGGGTGGTTTCCAGCGGCACTCGATAGTTGGGCTGGAACAGGCTCTGGCAGGCACCCAGGGTGAGGGCGATAGCGGCCATGGAGGCGATTTTAAAAAGCGACATGGGTGTCCTTCATAAAACAGGGAAAGGCAAAAAGTTACCCGCTTCGACTCTCAACGGAGCAGTCAGTTCGCCACTAAGCTAATTAGAGTGGGTTTCGCCCTCACCGTCTATCCCGCTGACGGGAAAGGGGCTGCATCAAACGTCGCGGGCGCGTTAGGATGGCGCGAAGTCGAGGTTCAAGGAAAAAAGGAGCCTCGTATTGGATGTGAAACAAGAGGATTGTCATGACCGATTTTGCCAACGCCATTCCGACCGCCGTCGATATCGTTCGGCGCGAAAAGTGCTTCGAGGGCTTCTACAAGCTCGATCGCGTGCACTTGCGTCACGAATTGTTCGCCGGGGGCATGAGTCGTGAAATCCATCGTGAATTGTTTGTCCGTCACGATGCCGTGTGCATGCTGCCTTACGATCCACAGCGCGACGAAGTGGTGCTGATCGAGCAGTTTCGCGTCGGCGCCGTGGGCAAGACCGATAATCCATGGCTGATCGAACTGGTCGCCGGTCTGATCGACAAGGACGAACAACCGGAAGAAGTTGCTCACCGCGAAGCGCAGGAGGAAGCTGGGCTTGTGATCGGGGCGCTGTGGCCGATGACCAAATATTTTCCATCGCCGGGCGGCAGCAACGAATTCGTGCATTTGTACCTGGGGCGCTGCGACAGTAACGGGGTCGGCGGCCTGCATGGGCTGGAGGAAGAAGCAGAAGATATCCGCGTCACGGTGTGGGCCTTTGAAGATGCCCTGCAGGCCGTACGCGACGGACGTATTGCCAACGCGCCCAGCATCATTGCCTTGCAGTGGCTGGCTTTGAATCGCGTTGAAGTGAGGGGGTTATGGTCGTAAACAAGTTGCGCGATCGCTATCGAGTGGATCTGGTGGGGCTGCAAGCGTCCTGCGAGGCGAACTACGCGCGCCTGATGCGATTGCTGCCGGACATGCGCAGCGAGCCGGCGGCGCGGCGCATTGCCGTAACCCATGGCGACCAGATGCTCGGCGTGCTGGCGCTGGAGGTGCTGCAAGTCTGTCCGTACACCACGACCCTGCAAGTGCGCCAGGAACACAGCTTGCCATGGCTGCCTGTGCCACAGCTGGAGGTTCAGGTCTACCACGACGCCTGCATGGCCGAAGTGGTCAGCGCCGAGCACGCGCGACGCTTTCGCGGCATCTATCCTTACCCGAACGCCTCGATGCACCAGCCCGACGAGAAGGCCCAGTTGAACATGTTTCTGGGCGAATGGCTGAGCCATTGCCTGGCGTTGGGGCATGAGTACGAAGTCGTCCGTTAACGTTCTTGTGAACTGCGTCAGGTTCACGGATTCCCCTTTTCGATCATCCCCCAGCATAATTGCGCCATCCTCCATTCCCGTGATCATGCCCTGGGAGAACGCCTTGCCGAGCGTATCCACATTGACCGCCGCCGATCCGGCGTTGCTGGTGCAACTTTCCGACAGCCATCTGTTTGCCGAGGCGGACGGTACGTTGCTGGGCATGAACACCCGCGACAGCCTGCAAAAAGTCATCGAGCTGGTGCGCGCGCAGCAACCCCGGATCGATCTGATCCTGGCTACCGGGGATCTGTCCCAGGATGGCACGCTGGAGTCCTATCAACAGTTTCGCGACTTGACTCGACAGCTCGATGCACCGTCGCGCTGGATTCCCGGCAATCACGACGAGCCGCGGATCATGTCTGAGGCGGCGGTGCAAAGCGCTTTGTTGGAACCGGTAGTGGATATCGGAAATTGGCGGGTCACGCTGCTCGATTCGGCGGTGCCGGGCTCGGTGCCGGGCTATTTGCAGGACGAACAATTGCAGTTGCTGGCCCGCTCGTTGAGCGAAGCGCCGCAGCGACATCATCTGGTGTGTTTCCATCACCATCCGGTTTCGATCGGTTGTGCCTGGATGGAGCCTATCGGGTTGCGCAATCCCGAAGCGTTGTTTGCGGTGCTGGATCGTTTTCCACAGGTGCGCGCCGTGTTGTGGGGGCATGTGCATCAGGAAATCGATCAATTGCGTAACGACGTACGTCTGATCGCTTCGCCGTCGACCTGCATCCAGTTCGAACCGGGCAGCGAGGATTTCAAGGTCGGCGAGCAGGCGCCGGGGTATCGCTGGCTGCGGTTGTTGCCGGACGGGCGGCTGGAAACCGGGGTGGAGCGGGTCGTCGGGTTCGATTTTACGGTGGATTACGGTTCTAACGGCTACTGATTCATTTGTCATTCTGTATGACCGAGTCGCGAAGGCGTCCGCCTTGGCGACACTAATTCCGCATGTATCCCCGATTCCCCCGACACCCTGTAAACTCCCTCCTTCTTTACCCGACGCACAGGGAGTCCAAATGTCCGGCTCGATCCTTTATATCCACGGCTTCAACAGCGCGCCAGCCTCAAAAAAGGCCACTCAGTTGAGCGAAGTGATGGAGCGACTGGGCTTGAGCGATCATCTGCGCGTGCCCGCCCTGCATCACCATCCCCGCGAGGCCATTGGCCAGCTGGAACAGGCGATTGCCGAACTCGGTCGGCCATTGCTGGTCGGCAGCTCGCTCGGCGGCTACTATGCGACTCACCTGGCCGAGCGCCATGGCCTGAAAGCCTTGTTGATCAACCCTGCCGTCAGTCCGCACCGGATGTTCGACGGATTTCTGGGAACCCAGAAAAACCTGTATACCGATGAGGCCTGGGAACTGACCCACGACCACGTGACGGCCCTGGCCGAGCTGGAAGTGCCGGCACCGCAGGATCCGCATCGCTATCAGGTGTGGTTGCAGACCGGAGACGAAACGCTGGACTATCGCCTCGCCCAGCAGTATTACCGGGCCTGCGCCTTGCGTATCCAGGCCGGCGGCGACCATGGTTTCCAGGGGTTTGCCGCACAGCTGCCGGCGATGCTGAGTTTTGCCGGTATCGGCGCGGATGTGTATCAGGCCATTGATTTCACGGCGCTCTGATTTCACGGCAGACGCTGCCCGGTTGTGTACTGAACCTTTTTTACTGAACAGCTTTTTACTGAAGGACGACGAGACCCCATGGCCACTCCCAGCGCTAGCTCTTATAACGCCGACGCCATCGAAGTCCTCTCGGGCCTCGACCCGGTGCGCAAACGCCCCGGCATGTACACCGACACCAGCCGGCCGAACCACCTCGCCCAGGAAGTCATCGACAACAGCGTCGACGAAGCCCTGGCCGGACATGCCAAATCGGTACAGGTCATCCTGCACGCCGATCACTCGCTGGAAGTCAGCGATGACGGCCGTGGCATGCCAGTGGATATTCACCCGGAAGAAGGCGTGTCAGGCGTCGAACTGATCCTCACCAAGCTTCATGCGGGCGGCAAGTTTTCCAACAAGAACTACCAGTTCTCCGGCGGTCTGCACGGGGTGGGTATTTCGGTGGTCAACGCCTTGTCGACCGAAGTCCGGGTGCGCGTAAAGCGTGACGGTAACGAGTACCAGATGACCTTCGCCGACGGCTTCAAGGCCAGCGAACTGGAAATCGTCGGCACCGTCGGCAAGCGCAACACCGGCACCAGCGTGTTCTTCGCACCGGATCCGAAATACTTCGATTCACCAAAATTCTCCATCAGCCGCCTCAAGCACGTACTCAAGGCCAAAGCCGTGTTGTGCCCTGGCCTGTTGGTCAGCTTCGAAGACAAAGGCACCGGCGAGAAGGTCGAGTGGCATTATGAAGATGGTCTGCGTTCCTACCTGGTGGACGCGGTCAGCGAGTTCGAACGCCTGCCGGACGAGCCGTTCTGCGGCAGCCTGGCCGGTAACAAGGAAGCGGTGGACTGGGCCTTGCTGTGGTTGCCGGAAGGTGGCGACGCGGTGCAGGAAAGCTACGTCAACCTGATCCCGACCGCTCAGGGCGGCACCCATGTCAACGGTCTGCGTCAGGGCCTGCTCGACGCCATGCGCGAGTTCTGCGAATTCCGCAGCCTGTTGCCGCGCGGTGTGAAGCTGGCGCCGGAAGACGTCTGGGAGCGCGTCGCTTTCGTGCTGTCGATGAAGATGCAGGAACCGCAATTCTCCGGCCAGACCAAGGAACGTCTATCGTCCCGCGAGGCGGCGGCGTTCGTTTCCGGTGTGGTCAAGGACGCCTTCAGCCTGTGGCTCAACGCCCACCCGGAAACCGGCCTGCTGCTGGCCGAACTGGCGATCAACAACGCCGGTCGTCGTTTGAAGGCCAGCAAGAAGGTCGAACGCAAGCGCATCACCCAGGGGCCGGCGTTGCCGGGCAAGCTCGCCGATTGCGCCGGGCAGGACCCGATGCGTTCCGAACTGTTCCTGGTGGAAGGTGATTCCGCCGGTGGTTCGGCCAAGCAGGCGCGGGATAAAGAGTTCCAGGCGATCCTGCCGTTGCGCGGCAAGATCCTCAACACCTGGGAAGTCGACGGCAGCGAAGTGCTGGCCAGCCAGGAAGTGCACAACATCGCCGTGGCCATCGGCGTCGATCCGGGCGCGGCGGACATGAGCCAGCTGCGCTACGGCAAGATATGCATCCTCGCCGACGCCGACTCCGACGGTCTGCACATCGCCACCTTGCTCTGTGCCTTGTTCGTCCAGCATTTCCGTGCGCTGGTCGATGCCGGTCATGTTTATGTCGCCATGCCGCCGCTGTACCGCATCGACCTGGGCAAAGAGATCTATTACGCCCTGGACGAAGCCGAGCGCGACGGCATTCTCGATCGCCTGGTGGCCGAGAAGAAACGCGGCAAGCCACAGGTCACCCGATTCAAAGGCCTGGGTGAAATGAATCCGCCGCAGCTGCGTGAAACCACCATGGACCCGAACACCCGGCGGTTGGTGCAACTGACGCTGGATGATTTCGAGGCGACCTCGGAAATCATGGACATGCTGCTGGCGAAAAAACGCGCCGGTGACCGCAAGACCTGGCTGGAGTCCAAGGGCAACCTGGCCGAGGTTCTGGGCTGATGCGTCTGGGCTTTGCCCTGGCGTGTGCGTTGCTGCTGACCTCGATCACGGTGTCTGCCGAGCCGACACCGCAACTGCGCCTGTTGTCCGAGCATGCCATCGAAGGCATGCGCGGCGGCAACCTGTCCGGGCTGGCTCAGTGCGGCAACGAGTTGTGGACGGTGTCCGACCGTGACGACGACCAGATCTACCGTCTCGAAACCGCTGGCAACGTCTGGCAAGCTGAAGCGATCGGCATCGGCGTTCCTCCGGTGCCCGACAACGGTTTGCCTTGGGGGTTGCGTTCCCGTGCCTGGGTGTCGTCGTTCGTGCGCGGTGGTGACCTGGATTTCGAAGGCATCACCTGCGACAGCGCGGGCAACCGTTACGTGGTCAGCGAATCCCACGGGGCGGTGCTACAAGTTCCGCCAACGGGGCCGACGTCCTGGCTGACGATTTCGCCGCTCATGGTTCGCGAAGCGCGGGCCAGTGGCATGCTGTTGCGCTTCAATGCGCTGTTCGAAGGCCTGGCGATCAATCCTGAAGGTGACCAACTGTGGTTGGCCGCCGAGCGTGACAGTCGCGGGTTGCTGCTGATCAAGCGCAAACAAAGTGTCTGGGAATGCGATGGCGGCTGTGTGCTGCTGAGCGAGGCCGGAAAGGAAATGCAACCTGCACAGTTTCCCCGAGCCCGGGCGATGCCCCGGGATTTTGCCGATCTGTCGTTGTTCAACGGCAAGCTGTTTACCCTTGAGCGCAACGTGTTCGAGATTTGCCGCCGTGACGCGATGACAGCGAAGGTCGAGCGCTGCTGGTCGTATGCCGACGAGGCGCTGCAGGAGAATCGCCGTTATCCGCAGGACTATGGTCTGGCGGAAGCGTTGGTCGTGGACGCCGAGGGCGCCTGGATCGGTATCGACAACAACACCGGAAGCCGCGCCGATGGCGAGGTCCGTCCGATCGTCTGGCGCTTTGCCGCACCTGACGGTGGCTGGAGCGCCAAGCCGTGAGTCAGCAAACGCCAGGGAAACGTGCCGGACGGGTATTGATGGTGCTGGCCTGGTGCGCAGCGCTGTTTCTGGCGACGCGTTTTTTTGGCCAATGGGAAGAGCGGCAGCAAAATCCCAACGCCGTGATTAGCTCGCAGCAGGGCGACGGTTTTGTCGAGGTCAAGCTGCTCGGCAATGCCCAAGGGCATTTTGTCGCCAGCGGCCAGATCAACGGCCAGCCGGTGGACTTCATGCTCGACACGGGCGCGACCGATGTGGCGATCCCGGCGGAATTGGCCAAGCGCTTGAAGCTGGAAGAAGGTTTTGGTGTGACCCTGAGTACGGCCAATGGTCTGAGCCAGGGCTATCGCACCCGTATTGAACGCTTGCAGTTGGGCGACATCGTGCTGCGGGATGTCCGCGCACTGGTGGCGCCCGGCCTGCATGGCGACCAGGTGCTGCTCGGCATGAGCGCGCTGAACAAACTTGAATTTACCCAGCGCGGTGGCACCATGCTGCTGCGCCAGACAACGAACCGATGAGGCCCGCATGAGCGACATCCTTGCAGACAGCTTAGATGGCGTAGAACGCCGATCGCTGGCTGACTTCACCGAAAATGCCTACCTCAACTACTCCATGTACGTGATCATGGACCGTGCCTTGCCGCATATCGGCGACGGCCTGAAGCCCGTACAGCGGCGCATCATTTACGCCATGAGCGAGTTGGGGCTGGATGCCGACTCCAAGCACAAGAAGTCGGCGCGTACCGTCGGTGACGTGCTCGGTAAATTCCACCCCCACGGCGACTCGGCCTGCTACGAAGCCATGGTGCTGATGGCTCAGCCGTTCAGCTACCGCTACACGCTGGTGGATGGCCAGGGCAACTGGGGTGCGCCGGACGATCCCAAGTCCTTCGCCGCCATGCGATACACCGAGGCGCGGCTGTCGCGTTACTCCGAAGTGCTGCTCAGTGAATTGGGCCAGGGCACCGCAGACTGGGGCCCGAACTTCGACGGTACTCTCGACGAACCGCTGGTGTTGCCGGCACGTTTGCCGAATATCCTGCTCAACGGCACCACCGGTATCGCCGTGGGCATGGCCACCGACGTACCACCGCACAACCTGCGCGAAGTCGCCAGCGCCTGCGTGCGTTTGCTCGATGAGCCCAAGGCCACGGTGGAGCAGCTCTGCGAACACATCCAGGGCCCGGACTATCCGACGGAAGCGGAAATCATCACGCCGCGCGCCGACCTGCTGAAAATGTACGAAACCGGCAAGGGCTCGGTGCGCATGCGCGCCGTGTACCACATCGAAGACGGCGACATCGTCGTCACTGCGCTGCCGCATCAGGTATCCGGGGCCAAAGTCCTGGAGCAGATTGCCGCGATGATGCAGGCCAAGCCGTCGAAAGCGCCGCAGGTCGCGGACTTGCGCGACGAGTCGGACCACGAGAACCCGTGCCGCATCGTGATCATTCCGGTCAATAGTCGCGTTGATCACGAAGCGTTGATGCAGCACCTGTTCGCCACCACTGACCTGGAGTCCAGCTACCGGGTTAACGTCAACATCATCGGCCTCGACGGCAAGCCGCAGCTGAAAAACCTGCGCGCATTGCTGGTGGAATGGCTGGAATTCCGGGTGCAGACCGTTCGTCGCCGTCTGCAGTTCCGCCTCGATAAGGTCGAGCGCCGCCTGCACCTGTTGGACGGTTTGCTGATTGCCTACCTCAACCTGGATGAGGTGATTCACATCATCCGCACCGAGGAGCATCCGCGGGCCAAGCTGATGGAGCGCTTCGCCCTGAGCGACGTCCAGGCCGACTACATCCTTGACACCCGGTTGCGTCAGTTGGCGCGCCTGGAAGAAATGAAGCTGCGCGCCGAGCAGGATGAACTGCTCAAGGAACAAGCCAAGCTGCAAGCCTTGCTGAGCAGCGAAACCAAGTTGAAGAAACTGGTGCGCAGTGAGCTGATCAAGGACGCCGAAACCTATGGCGACGACCGTCGCTCGCCAATCGTCGAGCGCGCTGAAGCCAAGGCGCTGACGGAAACCGAGTTGCTGCCCAACGAGAAAGTCACCGTTGTGCTGTCGGAAAAAGGCTGGGTTCGTTCGGCCAAGGGCCATGAGATCGATGCCACGGGGCTTTCCTACAAGGCCGGGGATGGATTCAAGGCGTTGGCGGCGGGGCGTTCCAACCAATTTGCAGTGTTTATCGACTCCACTGGCCGCAGCTACTCGGTGGCCGCGCATACCTTGCCATCGGCCCGTGGCCAGGGCGAACCGCTGACCGGTCGTCTGACGCCACCGCCGGGGGCGAGCTTCGAATGCGTGCTGATGCCGGACGATGATGCGCTGTACGTCATCGCGTCCGACGCTGGTTACGGTTTCGTGGTCAAGGGTGAAGACCTGCAGGCCAAGAACAAGGCGGGCAAGGCGCTGTTGAGCCTGCCGAACAACGCCAAGGTGATCCTGCCGCGCCCGGTGGCCGATCGTGAGCAGAACTGGCTGGCTTCGGTGACCACCGAAGGTCGCTTGCTGATCTTCAAGATCAGCGATCTGCCACAATTAGGTAAGGGCAAAGGCAACAAGATCATCGGGATTTCCGGTGAGCGTGTGGCCAGTCGCGAAGAGTATGTTACGGACATCGCCGTCATACCGGATGGCGCCACATTGGTGCTGCAGGCCGGAAAACGTACCTTGTCACTGAAAGCGGACGACCTCGAACACTACAAGGGTGAGCGTGGGCGTCGTGGTAACAAGTTGCCACGTGGCTTCCAGCGGGTAGATGCGCTGCTCGTCGAAAACCTCAATTAAGCGTCCTAGAGGCGTCGGTCCACGATTTAACGCGTAGATCGACGCTTTCGCGCTGGAGTCGGAACGCATATTCACGGATGATATGGCCTTTCAAGCGCCGGCGTGGCCGAGCGTTCTTCATATTTATTGAGTATTTTCACTGTGATCAGCCTTGTGGCGATCACCTGGATGGGACGATGACTGCTCTGCGCCTTCCTTTTATTTTGATGCTCGCCGGCGTTCTTGGCCTGGCGGGTTGCAGCGTTCACCAGCCGGTGTCGCTGTATCAACTGGACAGCGGAAGTCCGGTTCAGCCTGCGCAAAGCGCGGGCATGGCAGTATTGCTGGGCCCGGTAACCGTTGCTGACTACCTTCAGCGCGAAACCCTGTTGCAACGCCAGCCAGATGGCAGCCTGCAAGCCTCGGTCGACGGTCGTTGGGCCGGTAGCCTGTCTTCGGACATTGATCAGCTGTTGCTGCGTCAAGTCGCCGGTCACCTGGACAGCCAGCGCGTGGTGCTGGCGCCGGCAACCGTTGGTTTCACGCCAGATGTTCAAGTGCTGCTGACCATCACTCGTCTGGATTCGGGTGAAAAACAACCGGCGATCCTCGATGCGCAATGGCGCCTGATCGACCGCCGTGGTCAGGTGCGCGACAACCGCATCATTCATCTGCAGGAACAACACGCCGGCACCACGGCCGCTCAGGTTCAGGCTCAGGGTGTGCTGTTGCAGAAACTCGCCGAACAGCTGTCGGTGGCGCTCAAGCCGCTGGCCAATCAACCGCCAATCGCCGAAGCTCCTAAAAAGCCGGCAGCCAAGCCTGTGGCGCCTGCTGCGGAAGCGGAAAAACAGCCGAAGATTCCGATGGCAGCACCGATTCGTACGGATATGGAAGTGTTCCGCTTCTAAGTCCACACCGATTCAGCACAAGGCCCGCATTGATGCGGGCTTTGTTGTTTCTGAGGGTTGGAGATTCAGTGCAGCGGATGGCCTCATCGCGGGCAAGCCCGCTCCCACAATGGGCGATGGCGCTCACAGACTTTGTGTTCGCCCCGGAAACCCTGTGGGAGCGGGCTTGCCCGCGATGATGGCCCAACAGGCAACAAAAAGCCCGCAGACGATCACTCATCTGCGGGCTTCTTCACATCAGGGCAATGGCCTACGCCCGGCGCTCATGCATCCGCGCCAACTGCCGTTCCAGCATCGACGGATAGGGCTCCATGAGGCGCTCCACACAGCAAGCGCCTTCCGGGCTGGCAATCGGCCGGATGCGTGCGCGCTGGCGGATCAGGGCATCGTCACTGATCTTTCGCTCCACCAGCAGCAGGTTGCGGCTGTGCTGCGATAGGGCCAGGGCGTCCTGGGCGGGGTCGGTCAGCAGCAGGTCGATCTGGCTCAGGCCGAACAGCTCGTCGCCCAGGGTCAGGCCCAGCTGCAATTGCAGGGTGATGCCGCTGTCGGCGACTTCGATCTGCAACTGATGGCCCAGCGCGCGCAACAGCTCACCGCAGCAGATGGCATTGGTCAGGTAGTCGTCGCCGCTGTCTTCGGTGTGGAACAGCATCAGCGTGCTGCCATCGTTCAGGGTATGCAGTTCGCTCTGGTAGAGCGAGGCAGCCTGGTCAAGGCAGTCGCGGTAGCGTTTGAGCAGTTCTTCCAGACGCGTCCGAGGCAGGCGACGCAGTTGCTCCTGGGAGCCCAGCTGAACAGCCAGCACTGCGCTGTGCTGTGGCACGTTGGAAATCACGGGTTTGGCCAGCGGTTTCAAGGCGCTGTCCGGCGAATCATCGAGCAGATCGGCGAATGCATCTTCGTCATCGTCTTCGACGGTGTTGGCGGTGCGCCGTGGTGCAGCCTTCAGCGCGGTCATCGGACGGCTTTCATCAAAGCTTGGATCACGCAGGTTACGCACTTCGAAGCCCGGTTCGGCATCGTCATAGTCGTTGTCGTCGAACTCGGGTTCCGGCACAGGCTCGGGTTCGGCCGGTTCCGGCGCGAAGTTGGCGTGCAGCTGGCGCGCGAGGTCGCCGATCTCGTCCTGGCGTTCAGTGGCCGGGGTGTGTTCGTCAATGTTGCGCAGCCATACCCGCAATTGCAGGAGTGGAGTAGAGAGGTGTCGGCCCAGACGCAGGCTCAAGGCCAGGGACAAAGCCAGCAGGATGGCGCTCAAAATGCCCATGCTCTGCAGGCTGATGGTCATCGGCTGTTGGAACTGATCCATGTCCAGGCTGATGCGCAATTGTCCGGCGGTCACGTCCTGGAAGGTGATCTTGCTCTGATAGATGCCTTCGGCCTCGCCCAACAGGCCGTGCTTGGGACGCTGGCCGGCCTCGGCAAGGATGCGGTTATCCATGCTATAGATGGCGGCATGGGCCACCAGCTTGTTCTTGGTCAGGTTGTTGAGCAGCACGTTGAGGCTGAGGATGTCGTTGGACACCAACAGCTCGGTAGCCGAAGTGGCTGTCTGCGTGGTCAGGCTTTCACCCAGCGCATCCGCCTGCTCATGCATGGCCTGCTTGAACTGCAAACCCATCACGCAGGCGTAGATCACCAGGGCCAGAGCGACCAGGATCACGTTATGGCTGGCGATGCGCAATGCAATCGGTACACGGCGGTGGCGCAGTGCACGGAAGATCAGCAGAAAGAAGTTGTCGGTTTTTACTGGCGTGGGCCGGTTCACTTGAGCTCGGCTCTTTTGTCCGTGAAGTTGACGCGCAGTATAGCGACAGGCCCTAGACCGGCAAAGCGCTCACGGTGCCCGATGGTCACTGAATGTGGGTAGAATGCGGTTTTTTTCCACCTGCGGGGGTGCGCCTTGCGCGAAATCGTCCTGATAAACATCACGGGAGTCGACCGTCCCGGTCTGACTGCGGCCATTACCGGCGTTCTGGCCCAGGGTGGTGTGAACATTCTCGACATCGGCCAGGCGGTGATCCACGACACCCTGTCGTTCGGCATCCTGGTTGAAATTCCTGACACCGAACAAGGCAAGTCGGTCCTCAAGGACATCCTGTTCAAGGGCTATGAACTTGATCAACAGGTGCGTTTCACGCCGGTGTCCGAAGAGGATTACCAGCAGTGGGTTGGCAACCAGGGCAAAAAACGCCACATCGTGACGCTTTTGACTCGTAAAGTGACCGCCGGGCAATTGCAGGCCGTCAGTTCGATCACCGCCAAGTATGGCCTGAACATCGACCACATCGATCGTCTGTCCGGGCGCATGCCGCTGGATACCCCGGCCGACAAGGGCAAGGGCTGCATCGAGTTTTCCGTGCGCGGCGAAGCGGCCGATCCGCAAGCGTTGCGGGCCGAGTTCCTCAGCGTGGCCCAGGAGCTGAACGTCGACATCGCCTTCCAGGAAGACTCGCTGTTCCGTCGCAACCGTCGTCTGGCGGTGTTCGACATGGACTCGACCCTGATCGAAGCCGAAGTCATCGACGAACTGGCCAAGGCGGCTGGCGTGGGCGACAAGGTGTCGGAAATTACCGAGCGGGCAATGGCGGGTGAACTGGATTTTCGCGCCAGCTTCAAAGAGCGCCTGGCGTTGCTCAAGGGCCTGGATGTCGGCGTGCTGGATTCGATCGGTGCCTCGCTGCGCCTGACCGAAGGTGCTGAAACCCTGTTCGCCGAACTCAAGCGCCTGGGCTACAAGACGGCCATTCTGTCGGGCGGCTTCACCTACTTCGCTAAGCAATTGCAGGCCAAGCTGGGTATCGATTATGTGTTTGCCAACGAACTGGAAGTGGTCGACGGCAAGGTGACCGGCGTGGCGGTCGAGCCGATTGTCGATGCGCAGCGCAAGGCTGATCTGCTCAAAGAACTGGCGCACAAGGAGGGCTTGCGTCTGGAGCAGACCATCGCGGTCGGCGACGGTGCCAACGACCTGCCGATGCTGGCGATTGCCGGTTTGGGCGTGGCATTCCGCGCCAAGCCACTGGTCAAGCAGTCGGCCAAACAGGCGATTTCAACGCTGGGGCTGGATGGCGTGCTGTATCTGCTGGGCTTCCGCGATCGCGACGGACAGCTCTAACCCCGCAAAACACCTGTAGGAGCGAGCTTGCTCGCGATGATCGTCAACGATGACGCGGGCATTCTGATTGCCCGCGTCGCTCTGAGGTTCATCGCGAGCAAGCTCGCTCCTACAGTACCGGTGTGTATCAGGCTTTTGGTGAGCCCATGCCCTGGCCCATCTGCACCGGCGAGCCAGCGACCAGCTCCTCAGCCCATTTCACCTGATCCGGCCCGAACAGCACGACAGCGGTCGAACCCAGCTTGAAGCGACCCAGTTCCGCGCCTTTTTCCAGATGGATCGGCGCGCGGGCGGCTTCGTCGTAACGGAACGTTTTCAGCTCGCGCTTAGGCGGTGTAACCAGGCCGGCCCATACGGTTTCGATCGAAGCCACGATCATTGCACCCACCAGCACCACGGCCATCGGCCCGCGCTCGGTGTCGAAAATGCACGCCACACGCTCGTTGCGGGCGAACAGTTCAGGGACGTTTTCAGCGGTGGTCTGGTTGACCGAGAACAGACGGCCCGGAATGTAGACCATCTCACGCAGGGTGCCGGCCAGCGGCATGTGCACACGATGGTAATCCTTCGGCGACAGGTAAATGGTGGCGAACTCACCCCCCATGAACGGCGCGGCGTTGGCTGCGTCGCCACCCAGCAGCTCCAGCACGCTGAAGCTGTGGCCCTTGGCCTGGAACACGCGACCGTGTTCGATCGGGCCGAGCTGGCTGACCGCGCCGTCGGCCGGGCTGAGGATCGCCCCCGGCGTTTTGTCCAGTGGGCGGGCGCCGTCTTTCAACGCGCGGGTAAAGAAGGCGTTGAAATGCTCGTAGGCGGTCAGGTCTTCGACCAGGGCCTCGGACATGTTCACCTGGTAACGCTGGGCGAACCAGGCGGTGAAGGCATTCTTGAACCAGCGCACGCGGCATTCGGCGATGCAGCCGGCCAGTCGCGAGAGCAGGTTGTGGGGTAGCAGGTACTGGCTGACGATAAACAGACGCTTGTTCATTAACTGTCCTTAAAAACCTTAATTCTCTACAGGGGTGTCGGGATGGTTGCCCCATTCGCCCCAGGAGCCGGCGTAGCCTTTGACCCGCGGATAACCGAGGGACTTGGCCACCAGATAGGTGAAGCCAGAGCGATGGTGAGTCTGGCAGTGGGTGATCACTTCTTTGTCTTTGCTGATCCCGAGTTGTTCGAGGATTTGCGGCATATCGGTGCGGATGCGCAGGTTGCGTGACCGATCCATGCCGGCGGTCCATTCGAAGTTCACGGCGCCGGGGATGTGTCCGCCCTTGGCTGCCAGGACTTTCTCGCCGGAGAACTCCAGCGGTCCGCGCGCGTCCCAGATCGCCAGGTCGGCAGCCCCCAGGCGGCTTTGCAGGTACTCACGGGTGGCGGTCGGCTCGTCGTGCAGGGTCAACGCAACCGGTCCACCAACGGCAGCCGGGATCTGGATCGACATGGGCATGCCTTCTGCCAGCCAGGCGGTCAGGCCGCCGTCAATATAGTGGTACTTGCTGTGGCCGATGACATCCAGAAGCCAGATAAAACGCCCGGCCCAACCACCGCCTTCATCGTCATAAACCACGTAGACCGCGTCGGGGTTGTGTCCCAGCTCACCGAACAAGGCTTCGAGTGCCGCTTGCGGCGGCATCAGTCCCGGTGCGGGCGCCTGACCGAGTTGCGTGCGTTTCGGGTCGACGAACCGTGCGCCGGGGATATGCCCTTCGGCGTAGCGGGCACTGCTGGTCAGGTCCACCAGAATCAGTTCGCGGGCGTCGAGGCGAGGGAGCAAGTCGCTCGGTTCGATCACCAGCGGCAAGCCAGAGAAGTCAGACATGTGAGGTCTCCAGGGCACAAAAGGGAGGATTGTAACGCAGCGTCATTTGCCGCGCTGACTAAAGCTGTGCAGCGCTTTTTCGATGCACTGTGCGGTTTTGCCGAAGGCTTGCACGGTGATCTCCGAAAACGGTCCGCCGCCCTGGTCCGCCACGACGATCATGATCACCCGGCCATTGTTGACCAGTGATCGCAGCAGCAGGTGTTCGCCGCTGAATTGCGAACGCAGGCTATTGGGCAGCAGGGCGGAAAATTGCGCGTTGTTGTCCGGTGACAGGCGCACCTGGGCCTGCTGCGCGAGCAAGCGCTGCAGCACGGTACTCTGGCTGACCGCGAAATTCATACCGGCAACTTCCTTCGGCAACCCGGCAGTCTGGTGAACCCGAAGATTGGCATGGGTGCGGTCGGCCATCAGGATCATCACCCGGCGCATGCCGCTTGCGACCAAAGCGTCACGGGCGGAAGTGGTCAAGTGCATGGCGTTGGTAAAGCGACTCGGCTCGACCAGCAGCTCGGCACATTGTTTGCGCCACTTCACCAGATCTTCGGCGGTGGGTGCTGGCGCTGGCAGCAGCCCGGCGTGGACACGTTTCGTGCCCAACGGCCAGATCAGCGCAACGGCGGGGTGCCAGAGGTCGGGCATGGCGTGGTGGCGTGCACTATTGGCCGCCTGCTGATGCAATTGCTGTTGGACTTCGCCCATCGGCATTTGCAGGTAAAGGCTGGTCAGGTACTGCCAGCGCTCACTGTGCGGACTGTCCCAGGCCTGTTGTGCCGAGAGCGCCAGGCCGTTGGCCAGCAGCACCGTGTTGGCCGGTTGATTGAGCCAGCGGCGCAGGGTCGGGTCGTCGTCGAGACGGTTCTGCTGGTGCAACGGATGCTCGTTGTCGCGGGCAATGCGCAGGACTTTCACCAGTTCCCGCTGCTCGGTGAGCAGTAGTCGATAGCCTTGCTGTACCCAGATCGGCAGGCGCCAGATATCTGCGAGGGCCAGGCCGATTTCCAGCAGGCGCGTGCCAAACAGTTGCTTCTCGACTTTGCGCGCCGACTCGCGTTTGTGGATGACCCGCAGCTCCCATTCTTCGAGTAATTGCGGATGCGTCAGCGCCAATGGCCACAGTGGCGACAGAAACAGCAAGCTGCCCCAATGGATGTCCTGCCATAGTCGCGCCAGACGGCTGGCAAAAAAACCGTTGGCCTGTTGTGTGGCGTGCTGACTGATCATCTGCAACTGACGCAGGGCTTTCGGAATCTCGGCCATGGGCTTTGCGGGCAAGCGCTCGAGCAGTTCTTCGGTGCGCTTGAGGCCAAGGCGATTGATCGCGACTTCAAGGTTTTCCGCAGGCTCGGTCATGCTGCCATGGGTGTGGCGATTGGCATGACGAATGACACTCAAGGCCAGGGCCGGGCTGCCCTGCATCAATTCGGCGATGTCGCGCAGCGAGCTGCGACTGTCGCGGATCGCCCGACAGACAAGGTCGTGACTGTCTTGCGGAACCGGCAGGCGCACGCCATCGAGAAGCTTGACCCAGCCTTCGAGGGTGGTCGGTTTTGCAGGCGGGACGTTCGTTTCGTTAGCCATGTCTGGAGGCGATCATCGTCAACATTACCTGGGCCCGGAGTGGGTCAAATTGGCTTTTCGCCTGAACTGGCTATAGTCTGGCGCAGTTTTGCCGATAAGTAGAAGAAGAGATTTTTTAACTTCCGAATATGACCTTGAACCCGACTCAGTAAGTGCTCTCCTACCTATGGCTAAAATAATCGGCATCATCGTCGTATTCGCGAGCGTGCTCGGCGGATACGTGCTCTCCCACGGCAAAATCGCCGCCCTGATCCAGCCTTTCGAAGTGATGATTATCGGTGGTGCGGCCCTCGGTGCATTCCTGCAGGCCAACCCGGGTCACATGGCGATGCACGTTCTCAAGAAAGCCTTGGGAATGTTCAGTTCGCGCTTCAGCCACGGGTTCTATCTGGAAGTGCTGGGGTTGATCTACGAGATCCTCAACAAGAGTCGCCGCGAAGGCATGATGGCGATCGAAGGCGATATCGAAGATCCCGCCGCGAGCCCGATCTTCGCCAAGTACCCTACGGTGCTCAAGGATGAACGCATGACAGCGTTTGTCTGCGATTACCTGCGTATTATGTCCTCCGGCAACATGGCTCCCCACGAACTCGAAAACCTGTTCGACATGGAGCTTGCCAGCCTCAAGGAAGATCTGGACCACCCGTCCCACGCAGTGAACGGCATTGCCGACGCCATGCCGGGTTTCGGTATCGTCGCGGCGGTACTGGGTATCGTAGTGACCATGGCTTCGCTGGGTGAAAGTGACCAGAAAATGATTGGCGTGCACGTTGGTGCAGCGCTGGTCGGTACCTTCTTCGGTATTCTCGCGGCCTACGGTTTCTTCGGTCCCCTGGCGCATGCCCTGGGTCACGATGCCAAGGAAGAACTGAACGTCTACGAAGCCATCAAGGCCTCGCTGGTCGCTTCGGCTTCCGGCATGCCGCCATCGCTGGCGGTAGAGTTCGGGCGCAAGGTTCTGTACCCGGCGCACCGCCCTAGCTTCGCCGAGCTGGAACAAGCGGTTCGCGGCAGATAAGCCATGGAAAATAACCAGCCGATTATCATCAAGCGCGTCAAACGCTACGCCGGCGGGCATCACGGCGGCTCCTGGAAAATCGCCTTCGCCGACTTCGCCACGGCGATGATGGCGTTCTTCCTGGTGTTGTGGCTGTTGTCCACAGCTTCACCGGAACAGAAGCTTGCCATCGCCGGTTACTTCAAAGACCCGATCGGCTTCACTGAAAGCGGTACGCCCTACATCATCGATTTGGGCGGCACGCCAGAGTTGGCGCCGGAAAATACCCTCAACCCCGAGGTGAAGTCCCAACCGCAGCCGGACAAGGTGACTGTCGACGCCGAACAGGTCGAAGGCATGGCCGAGATGGTGGAGAAGGAGCGTCTCGAACTGTTGCTGCAAGAATTGCAGAACAAGGTCGAAGAGAATCCGCAGCTGCAGAAGTTCAAAGACCAGATCATGTTCGAGATCACCACGGACGGGCTGCGCATCCAGATCGTGGATGCCGAGAACCGACCGATGTTCGACTCCGGCAGTGCCCGCCTGAAGCCGTATTTCGAAGACATCCTGCTGGCCATGGCCGACACCATCAAGGCGGTGCCGAACAAGATCAGCATCAGCGGCCACACCGACGCCAAGCCGTACAGCGGCCAGGGTGATTTCGGTAACTGGGAGCTATCGGCCAACCGAGCCAACGCCGCTCGCCGTGCGCTGGTCGCAGGCAGCTATCCGGATCAGCAAGTGGCGCGAGTGGTCGGTTATGCCTCGTCGGCCTTGTTTGACCGCGAGCATCCGTTCAACCCGGTCAACCGCCGTATCGACATCGTGGTGCTGACCAAGAAAGCCCAGCGTGCCATTGAAGGTTCGCAAGGCGCGGAACCGACTCCCGAGCCAGCGCAAGGGCAAGGCGGTCCGGGTGAAGTGCCAACCGACCCGAACGCGTTGCCGGCGGACAAGGAGCCGTTGCCGGCTCACGAACTTCGCGAACGGCTGAATCTGTTTGACGACCCGGCCCCCAAACCGGCTGAAACGCCCAAGCCTTGATTTAGAAAGTCGGGGTAGCTGACCCGACTTCTTCGCGAGTCAGAACAAAATCCCAAGCGAAAAAAAGCCGCGAACATCTCGCGGCTTTTTCATGTCGGCGGGAGTCGGCTCAGTAGCCGTTTTCCGGCAAACTCGCGATGATCGAGCGGTAGCTGTTCATCCGTTGTTGCTGCACGCGGCCATCTTCCAGGGCCTTGAGCAGGGCGCAACCCGGTTCACGGTCGTGCTTGCAGTCGCGGAAGCGGCAGGTGCCGAGCAGGTCGTTGAACTCGATGAAGCCGGCTTCGACGTCGGCACGGCTGACGTGGCCCAGGCCGAATTCGCGAATACCCGGGGAGTCGATCAGCTCACCGCCGCCGGGGAAGTGGAACAGCCGCGCGGTAGTGGTGGTGTGAGTCCCCTGGCCGGACAGCTCGGACAATGGCCCGACACGGGTTTCGACTTCCGGTAGCAGGCTGTTTACCAGCGATGACTTGCCGACGCCGGACTGGCCGACGAACACACTGATGCGCCCGTCCAGTTGCTTCTGAAGTTGCTCCATGCCGTTGCCGTGATGGGCCGACACTTCGAGTACCGGATAACCCAGGGTGCGATAAACCGCCAGCAAGGCATTCAGCGCCGGGGCGTTATGCTCGTCGATCAGGTCGAACTTGTTCAGCAGCAGCAGCGGCTTGATTCCCGCGTGTTCGGCAGCGACGAGGTAGCGGTCGATCAGGTTGGCGTGTGGCTCAGGCAATGGCGCGAAAACGATGACGATCATGTCGACGTTGGCTGCAACCGGCTTGAGTTGACCACGGCTGTCCGGGCGGCACAGTTCGGTGTTGCGCGGCAGTTGCGCGACGATCACGCCGATGCCCTGGTTGCCGGCACGCCAGACCACCTGGTCGCCGGTCACCAGCGCCGGCAGGTTGGCGCGCAGGTGGCAACGGAATACCTGGCCGGCCAACTCGCCATCACGAGCCTCGACTTCGACCTGCACACCGAAGTGCGCGATCACCAGGCCGTGCTGTTCCGGACCCAGGTCGCCACCTTCGAGTGCCTCGACAGCCGAGGACTCGCGTTTGGCGGCGCGGGCAGCGCGTTCGCCCTGAATCTTTTCGATGCGCCAGTTTTGACGACGATTGAGTTGGCGTTTGGCCATGGGTGTTCCGTATCAAGAATGCAGCGATTAGGTAAAACGGCCGCGAGTTTAGCACGCCCGGCCACCGGCCTAGGCTAAACTGCGCAGCATTGCCTAGGAGCCGACACATGCAAAACCCGCAGAACCTGATCTGGATCGACCTGGAAATGACCGGTCTGAACCCGGATACCGACGTCATCATCGAGATGGCCACCATTGTCACCGACAGCGACCTGAACACCTTGGCCGAAGGTCCGGTGATCGCCATTCATCACAGCGACGAAATCCTCGCCGGGATGGACGAGTGGAACACCCGCACCCACGGCAATTCGGGCCTGACCCAGCGCGTGCGCGAAAGCCGTATCACCATGGCTGAAGCTGAAGCGGAAACCATCGCCTTCCTGGAGAAGTGGGTGCCGAAGGGCAAGTCGCCGATCTGCGGCAACAGCATCTGCCAGGATCGTCGCTTCCTTTATACCCATATGAAATCCCTGGAAAGCTATTTCCACTACCGCAACCTCGACGTTTCGACGCTCAAGGAGCTGGCCGGACGCTGGGCGCCGGACGTGCGGGACAGCTTCAAGAAGGGCAGCACCCACCTCGCCCTGGATGACATCCGCGAATCCATCGCCGAGTTGCAGCACTACCGCAAGCATTTCATCAAGTTCTGATTGGGTGGTGTCTGTGCCGGCCTCTTCGCGGGCAAGCCCGCTCCCACAAGGGCAGCGATAACCCTGTGAGAGCGGGCTTGCCCGCGATGGCGTTCGTCCAGTCACGGAGCGACCGTGTGAGAGGATGAAGTTCTTGGGGGCGCTCTTTTGGTGCTTAGGTGAAGTGAGTAGACTGCGCGCCTTTCTGCAAGGACCGCCACCATGTTGCTGATGCTTTACCTGATCGCCATCACCGCCGAAGCCATGACCGGCGCCTTGTCCGCGGGCCGTCGCGGCATGGATTGGTTTGGTGTGGTGCTGATCGCGTGCGTCACGGCATTGGGCGGCGGTTCGGTGCGCGACGTGCTGCTCGGCCACTACCCGCTGACCTGGGTCAAACACCCGGAATACCTGATATTGACGACCATCGCGGCGATGTTCACGGTGTTCACCGCCCGCTGGATGCGTCATCTGCGCTCGTTGTTTCTGGTGCTCGACGCCGTCGGTCTGGTGGCGTTCACTCTGATCGGCTGCATGACCGCCCTGGAAATGGGGCATGGCATGTTGGTCGCGTCGGTCAGTGGCGTTATTACCGGGGTTTTCGGCGGCATCCTGCGCGACATCTTCTGCAACGACATTCCACTGATCTTCCGTCGCGAACTCTATGCCAGCGTCTCGTTCGCCGCGGCATGGTGCTACATGCTGTGTCTCTGGCTGAACGTGCCGGGTGAGCAAGCGATACTGATCACGCTATTTGGCGGTTTTCTGCTGCGCTTGCTGGCGATCCGTTTTCATTGGGAAATGCCGAAGTTCATCTACAACGACGAGGCCTGACGGTCAGCATGTTGCTGCAACGCCCATTCGACATGTTCACGCACCATCTCGGATGGATAATCGCGCCGCGCTTTTAAAGCTTCCAGAACCGGAATCGTTGATGGCGCGTTGCCCAGCCCGACCGCCAGATTGCGCAACCAGCTTTCGTAACCTGCCCTCCTCAGTGGCGAGCCTTCAGTGCTGCTTAGAAACCTGGTCTCATCCCACATGAACAATTCGGCCAGATCAGCGTTATCCAGATTGTGCCGTGGCTTGAAATCGCTTTCGCCAGACGGACGGGCGAAGCGGTTCCACGGGCAGACGATCTGGCAGTCATCGCAGCCAAACACCCGGTTGCCGATCAGCGGTCGCAAGTCCTCGGGGATCGCACCCTTGAGTTCGATGGTCAGGTAGGAAATGCAGCGTCGGGCGTCCAGCACATAGGGGCCGACGAAGGCGTTGGTCGGGCAGATGTCGAGGCAGGCGCTGCAGCGACCGCAATGTTCGGTGGCGTGGGGCGGGTCCACCGGCAGCGGCAAATCGACGAACAGTTCGGCGAGAAAGAAGTAACTCCCTGCTTTACGATTCAAGACCAGGGTGTTTTTGCCGATCCATCCCAGGCCGGCCTGTTCCGCGATGGCTTTTTCCAGCACCGGGGCGCTGTCGACGAACGCGCGGTAGCCGAACGGACCAATCACGGCCTGAATTTTTTCCGCCAGTTGTTGCACGCGTTTACGGATCAATTTGTGGTAATCGCGGCCCAAGGCATAACGCGAGACGTAGGCTTTTTCCGGTTGGGCCAGCAACTGCGCCATTTTGGTGTCGCCCGACAGGTAGTCCATGCGCAGCGAAACCACACGCAAGGTGCCCGGTACCAGTTCATTCGGGTGCGAGCGTTTGCTGCCATGGGCGCCCATGTAGTCCATTTCACCGTGGTAGCCGGCGTCGAGCCAGCGCTGCAGGTGCTGCTCATGCTCCCCCAGGTCGAGGCCGCTGATGCCGACTTGCTGGAAGCCCAGCTCGCGGCCCCAGTCCTTGATGGATTGGGCGAGGGCGGGCAGGTCTGTGGTAATAGCGGGCATGAGGCGAGAGAAACCGGAGCTGAGGTGCGTATAATTCTGCCAGACATCGGAGCCCGAAGACGCATGCCGCACACTAAAGATGATTTACCCGACGCGCTGTACAGCGCCGCGCAGGTCCGAGGGCTCGATGCGAGCCTGATCGCTGCCGGTACCCCGGGTTTCGAATTGATGCGTCGCGCGGCGCGGACGACCTGGCGAGCGTTGGTCCGCCAGTGGCCGACGGCGAGCGAATTGACGGTGGTCGCCGGTCACGGCAATAACGCCGGTGACGGTTATCTGGTGGCTGTGCTGGCCAAGCGCGCCGGTTGGGTGGTTCGGGTGCTTGCGGCGGGCGATCCGCAGCAGTTGCGCGGTGATGCGGCGGCGGCCCATGCCGAAGCGGTGTCCGAAAACGTCTTTATCGAAGCCTGGACGGCAAATTCCGAATTGCGCGGCCTCGTGCTGGATGCCTTGCTGGGCACTGGCCTGACCGGTGACGTGCGTGAGCCTTACGCCAGCGTCATCGCTGCGATTAACACCAGTGGGCTGCCAGTGGTGGCGGTGGATATCCCTTCCGGACTCTGCGCCGATACGGGACGAATCCTCGGCGGTGCAGTACGAGCCGATCTGACGGTGACGTTCATCGGTTTGAAACTGGGTTTGTTCACCGGTGACGCGGCTGACGTGGTGGGCGAGTTGGTCTTCAACGACCTGCACGCCGATCCGCAGCTGCTTGAAAGTGCTCCGACCAGTGCCCGCCGGCTGACGGCTGGCAATCTGCCGCAACTGGCCACCCGTGCCCCCACTTCCCACAAAGGCAAATTCGGCCATGTGCTGCTGATCGGTGGCGATCGCGGACTGGGTGGCGCGATCCTGCTCGGTGCGCAAAGTGCGCTGCGCAGCGGTGCGGGCATGGTGTCGGTGGCGACCCGCAGCGAGCATGTGCCCGCCGCGTTGGCCCGAATCCCCGAGGCGATGGTGTTGGGTACTTCGTCGGCCAATCAGTTGATGGAAATGCTGCAAAAGGTTTCCGTGTTGGTCGTAGGTCCCGGATTGGGCCAGGCTGCCTGGGGGCACAGTCTGTTGTCCGCCGCCGCCAATGCACCACTGCCGCAAGTCTGGGACGCCGATGCGCTGAACATGCTGGCACAGGAGCGTGTGAACTTGCCCAAGGATTGTGTGATCACGCCGCATCCGGGCGAAGCGGCGCGGTTGCTGGGCATGAGTACTGCCGAGGTTCAGGCTGATCGCCCTGCGGCGGTGCGTGCTTTGAGCAAAAAATATACAGCTGTCGTGGTGCTCAAGGGCGCTGGCAGCCTGATCGCCAGTCCCGACGGGCGGTTGGCGGTGTGTCATCAGGGCCATCCGGCGATGGCCACCGCCGGGTTGGGGGATGTGCTGGCCGGTCTGGTCGGCGCTCTGCTGGCCCAGGGCATGGATACGTTCGACGCCGCCTGCCTGGCGGTCTGGCTGCACGCCAATGCCGGTGAGCAGCAAGGTAAATTGGGCCGCGGGCTGGCGGCCAGTGATCTGATTCCAGCCATTCGTCAGTTGTTGGAGGAGCAAGCACCGTGTCTGAAGTAACCCTGTACCTGGCTGATGAAGAGGCGATGACCGCGTTTGGCGCACGCATCGCCCAAACCACTAAAGGGCACGGCCTGATCTTTCTCGAAGGCAACCTGGGGATGGGCAAAACCACGTTGTCCCGGGGCATCATCCGGGGGCTGGGGCACGTCGGGGCGGTAAAGAGTCCGACTTTCACCCTGGTCGAGCCCTACGAGATTGGCGATATTCGCGCCTTCCACTTTGACCTGTATCGCCTGGTCGATCCGGAGGAGCTGGAATTCCTCGGTATCCGCGACTATTTCGAAGACGACGCTCTGTGTCTGATCGAATGGCCCGATAAAGGTGCAGGCTTTTTGCCAAAGCCCGACCTGACCATTACCATTAGCCCGCAAGACAGCGGGCGTTCGCTGAAAATTTTGTCCCAGGGCTCGCGCGGCGAGTCGTGGTGTGCCGCTTTGGCATTGGAATCCAAATAAATGATGGGGTTAGGTATGCGCTTTCGCGCGTTGGTTGCTGCCGTAGGGGTGTTGTTTTTGGCGGTGACCGTCGACGCTGTGGCCGAGACGAAGGTCAACAGTGTTCGCCTGTGGCGGGCGCCGGACAACACACGGCTGGTGTTTGACCTGACCGGCCCTGTGCAGCACAGCGTCTTTACCCTGACGGCCCCCGATCGCCTGGTCATCGACATCAATGGCGCGACCCTGGGTGCGCCGCTGAACGTCAACAGCGCCAATACTCCGATCACCGCCATGCGCTCGGCTCAACGTACGCCGACCGACCTGCGGGTGGTCATCGACCTGAAAAAGGCCGTCACCCCGAAAAGCTTCTCCCTGGCCCCCAACGCCCAGTACGGCAACCGACTGGTGGTCGATTTGTTCGATAACCCGGCCGATGCCGCGCCGCCGCCTGCGCCGACGCCATCGGTGGCCACGGTGCCGGCCGTACCGGTCACGCCGACGGAGCCTGCTATCAAATTGCCGCCAGCACCGGCCGGCAAGCGCGACATCATTGTGGTGATCGATGCTGGCCACGGTGGTGAAGACCCGGGTGCTTCCGGCTCGCGCGGTCAGCGCGAGAAAGACGTGGTACTGCAGATTGCCCGCGAATTGCAGCGTCAGGTCAACGGGATCAAGGGTTTCCGTGCCGAGCTGACCCGCACCGGTGACTACTTCATCCCGTTGCGCGGGCGTACCGAAATTGCCCGCAAGAAGGGCGCCGACCTATTCGTCTCGATCCACGCCGACGCCGCGCCTTCGACCGCTGCTTTCGGGGCCTCGGTGTTCGCCCTGTCGGATCGCGGTGCCACATCGGAGACCGCGCGCTGGCTGGCCGACAGTGAAAACCGTTCCGACCTGATCGGTGGTGCCGGTAACGTCAGCCTCGACGACAAGGACCGCATGCTCGCCGGCGTGCTGCTCGATCTGTCGATGACCGCGTCCCTGACCTCCAGTCTGAACGTCGGTCAGAAAGTATTGAGCAACATTGGCCGGGTCACGCCGCTGCACAAGCAGCGGGTTGAACAGGCCGGGTTCATGGTGCTGAAGTCGCCGGATATTCCATCGATCCTGGTGGAAACCGGATTCATCTCCAACGCCAACGAAGCCTCGAAACTTGCCGCGTCGAGCCACCAGCAGGCGCTGGCCCGCTCGATCAGCAGCGGTGTGCGTCAATTCTTCCAGCAAAATCCGCCACCGGGCACTTACATCGCCTGGCTGCGTGATTCCGGGAAGATCGCCCAAGGCCCGCGTGACCACCGGGTAAATCCGGGCGAGACGCTGGCGATGATCGCTGTGCGTTATCAGGTGTCGCCGGCCGCGCTACGCAGCGCCAACAACCTGGCGAGTGACGAACTCAAGGTCGGCCAGCACTTGACCATTCCTGGCACTGAACTGGCGGCCAAAGAATGAACCAGGTGCTGACCAACGCTGCCCGCATCGAGCTGCTCAGCCCTCGGCTGGCAAACCAGATTGCCGCCGGCGAGGTGGTAGAACGCCCGGCTTCGGTGATCAAAGAGTTGCTGGAAAACAGCCTCGACTCCGGCGCCAAACGCATCGATGTCGATGTGGAGCAGGGTGGCGTCAAGTTGCTGCGGGTGCGCGACGATGGCAGCGGCATTTCCGCCGATGACCTGCCGCTGGCCCTGGCGCGACACGCCACCAGCAAAATCCGCAATCTCGAAGATCTGGAGCAGGTCATGAGCCTGGGCTTTCGCGGTGAGGCGCTGGCTTCGATCAGTTCGGTGGCGCGTCTGACCCTGACGTCCCGCACCCGTGATGCCGATCAGGCCTGGCAGGTCGAGACCGAAGGCCGTGACATGGCGCCCCGCGTACAGCCGGCAGCGCATCCGGTAGGCACCTCTGTCGAAGTTCGCGACCTGTTCTTCAACACTCCGGCGCGACGCAAGTTTCTCAAGACTGAAAAAACCGAATTCGATCATCTGCAAGAAGTGATCAAGCGCCTGGCCCTGGCGCGTTTCGACGTGGCGTTCCATCTGCGCCACAACGGCAAGACCATCCTCAGCCTGCACGAAGCCCACGATGATGCGGCCCGGGCCCGGCGAGTCGCGGCGATTTGCGGCCCCGGTTTCCTGGAGCAGGCGCTGCCGATCGAGATCGAGCGCAACGGCCTGCACCTGTGGGGTTGGGTTGGCTTGCCGACTTTCAACCGCAGCCAGGCGGATTTGCAATATTTCTTCGTCAACGGCCGTGCGGTGCGCGACAAACTGGTGGCCCACGCGGTGCGCCAGGCTTATCGCGACGTACTGTTCAACGGCCGGCACCCGACATTTGTGCTGTTTTTCGAAGTCGATCCGGCGGGCGTCGACGTCAACGTGCATCCAACCAAACACGAAGTTCGTTTCCGTGACGGGCGCATGGTCCACGATTTCCTTTATGGCACCTTGCACCGCGCCTTGGGTGATGTGCGGCCGGAAGACCAATTGGCGGCGCCGGTTGCGACAGCGATTGTCCGGCCTACCGGGCTGGATGCCGGTGAGTTCGGTCCGCAGGGTGAAATGCGTCTGGCGGCCAACGCATTGCTGGAGCAGCCTCAGGCACAACCGTCGTTCAATACGCCAGCCGGATCGGGTTCGGGGGCCGGTTACCAGTATCAATACACGCCGCGCCCTCAGTCCGCGGTGCCTGCCGCCGAAGCCCAGGCTGCCTATCGCGAGTTCTTCGCGCCGCTGCCCGAAGCCAATGCGGTCGCGCTGCCGGCCGGGCAGGGTGACATCCCTCCGCTGGGTTATGCGCTGGCGCAGCTCAAAGGTATCTACATACTTTCGGAAAACGCCCAGGGGCTGGTGCTGGTGGACATGCACGCCGCTCATGAGCGCATCATGTACGAACGCCTGAAAGTCGCCATGGCCAGCGAAGGCTTGAGCGGTCAGCCACTGCTGGTGCCGGAGTCCCTGGCGGTCAGCCAGCGCGAAGCCGATTGCGCTGAAGAGCATGCCGCCTGGTTCCAGCGACTGGGCTTCGAATTGCAGCGCCTGGGCCCGGAAACCCTGGCCATCCGGCAGATTCCGGCACTGCTCAAACAGGCTGAAGCCAATCGGCTGGTCGGCGATGTGCTGGCTGACCTGATGGAGTACGGCACCAGCGACCGGATTCAGGCACACCTGAACGAATTGCTCGGCACCATGGCCTGCCACGGCGCGATCCGGGCTAACCGGCGTCTGGCCTTGCCGGAAATGAACGGTCTGCTGCGTGACATGGAAAACACCGAGCGCAGCGGTCAATGCAACCATGGCCGACCGACCTGGACCCAACTGGGCCTGGACGATCTGGACAAACTGTTTTTGCGCGGTCGTTGATGAGCCAGCTCCCACCTGCCATTTTCCTGATGGGGCCGACCGCCGCCGGCAAGACCGACCTGGCCATCGAACTCACCAAGGTCCTGCCCTGCGAACTGATCAGCGTTGATTCGGCACTGGTCTACCGTGGCATGGACATCGGCACCGCGAAGCCGTCGAAGGAGCTTCTGGCGCAGTTTCCGCACCGTTTGATCGACATTCTCGATCCGGCCGAGAGTTATTCGGCCGCGGATTTTCGTCGTGACGCCCTTGAAGCCATGGCCGACATCACCTCGCGCGGAAAAATTCCGCTGCTGGTAGGCGGCACAATGCTCTACTACAAGGCTTTGCTCGAAGGCCTGGCCGATATGCCGGCTGCCGACCCGGACGTGCGCGCACAAATCGAAGAAGAGGCTGCACGCCTTGGCTGGCAAGCCTTGCACGAACAATTGGCGGTGATCGATCCGGTTTCCGCGGCGCGCATTCATCCGAACGATCCGCAGCGGCTCAGTCGAGCACTGGAAGTTTATCGCGTCAGCGGTCAGAGCATGACCGCGCTACGACTGCAACAATCTGCGCAAAGTACTGAAGCAGCCGCTTCGGGGCGGCAACAATTGCCCTATACTGTCGCGAACTTGGCGATTGCTCCGGCAAATCGTCAGGTACTGCATGAGCGAATTAAACAAAGATTCACTTTAATGTTGGAACAGGGATTCATTGACGAGGTCGTAGCCCTGCGTGAGCGAAGTGACCTGCATGCCGGGTTGCCGTCTATACGTGCGGTAGGCTACCGACAAGTCTGGGACTACCTGGATGGCAAGCTGACGTCAGCCGAGATGCAGGAGCGTGGAATCATCGCCACGCGCCAATTGGCAAAGCGCCAGTTCACCTGGCTGCGCAGTTGGGCTGATTTACACTGGCTGGACAGCCTGGATTGCGACAATCTGCCGCGCGCCTTGAAATACCTGGGGACCATCTCCATATTGAGCTGAGTCCTTGCAATTGCCGTCTATCCTTGGGGGTGTGACGGCCACAAGCCATCTGTTTACCTATTTTTTTATATTGAATCCTTAAAGGAGTGCGGCACATGTCAAAAGGGCATTCGCTACAAGACCCTTACTTGAATACTTTACGTAAAGAGAAAGTTGGGGTGTCCATTTACCTGGTCAACGGTATTAAGCTGCAAGGCACGATCGAGTCTTTCGACCAGTTCGTTATCCTGCTGAAAAACACCGTCAGCCAAATGGTCTACAAACACGCTATCTCTACAGTAGTGCCGGTTCGTCCAATTCGTCTGCCTAGCGCAACCGAATCCGAAGCAGGTGATGCTGAGCCAGGTAACGCCTGATAGGAGTCTCCTTTGTTCTTTGAGCGCCACGGTGGTGGTGAGCGAGCCATTCTCGTTCACTTGGATGGTCAGGACCCTGAGGCGCGCGAAGATCCGCAGGAGTTTCAGGAGTTGGCAATGTCGGCTGGCGCCGAGACCGTCGCGTTTTTCAACGTGCCGCGTAATCGGCCAACCGCCAAATACCTGATTGGCAGCGGCAAGGTCGAGGAGTTACGCGACCTGGTCAAAGCCGAGCAGGTAGATCTGGTGATTTTCAATCACATCCTCACGCCCAGCCAGGAACGTAACCTCGAACGGATATTCGAGTGTCGCGTGATCGACCGGACGGGTCTGATTCTCGATATCTTCGCCCAACGCGCCCGTACCCATGAAGGCAAGCTCCAGGTCGAACTGGCTCAGCTTGAACACATGAGCACGCGGCTGGTTCGTGGCTGGACTCACCTTGAGCGGCAGAAGGGCGGTATCGGTCTGCGTGGTCCGGGTGAAACCCAGCTGGAAACCGACCGGCGCCTGTTGCGGGTTCGCCTGCGGCAGATCAAGGGGCGCCTGGAAAAGGTCCGCAGCCAGCGCGAGCAGTCGCGTCGTGGCCGCAAGCGCGCTGACATTCCGACGGTTTCACTGGTGGGTTATACCAACGCCGGCAAATCGACGTTGTTCAACTCGGTCACCGAGTCCGACGTGTTCGCCGCCGACCAGTTGTTCGCCACCCTCGACCCGACCCTGCGCCGACTCGAGCTCGACGATCTCGGTCCGATCGTGCTGGCCGACACCGTGGGTTTCATTCGTCACTTGCCGCACAAACTGGTCGAGGCATTTCGGGCTACGCTCGAAGAGTCGAGCAACTCCGACCTGTTGCTGCACGTGATCGACTCCCATGAGCCCGAGCGCATGGCCCAGATTGAGCAGGTCATGGTGGTGCTGGGTGAGATCGGGGCCCAGGACTTGCCGATCCTGGAGGTATACAACAAACTCGATTTGCTCGAGGGTGTTGAGCCGCAGATCCAGCGCGATGCCGATGGCAAGCCGCAACGGGTCTGGTTGTCGGCCAAGGACGGTACGGGTCTGGGTTTGCTCAAACAGGCCGTGGCCGAGCTGCTCGGCGATGATTTGTTTGTTGGCACCTTGCGCTTGCCGCAACGATTTGCTCGACTGCGTGCTCAGTTTTTCGAACTCGGTGCGGTACAGAAAGAAGAACATGACGAAGAAGGTCTCAGCTTGCTGGCCGTTCGTTTGCCACGGGCCGAATTGAATCGGCTGGTGAGCCGCGAAGGTTTGCAGCCGCTGGAATTTATCGAGCAACACACTTTGCAATAAAAGCCTGAGAAAGCGGTTGTGCCGTGGTGACAGGCATTCTGTAGCATTGGTCGGCGCGCCGTGGGTGCGTCTTTGCTTTATCAGATGGAGAGCGCTATGGCTTGGAATGAGCCGGGTGGCAACTCGAATAATCAGGATCCTTGGGGTGGCAAACGCCGTAATAACGGCGATCGCAAGGGGCCGCCAGATCTCGACGAGGCCTTCCGAAAGCTGCAGGAAAGCCTGAACGGGTTGTTCGGTGGTGGTAAGAAACGTGGTGATGACGGTGGTGGTCCGGGCAAGAGCGGCGGCTTTGGCGGTCTGCTCGGCATCGGCTTGGTCGTGTTGGCGGCCGTATGGCTGTACAGCGCGGTCTATGTAGTCGACGAGCAGGAGCAGGCCGTGGTGCTGCGCTTCGGCAAGTACTACGAAACCGTCGGCCCGGGTCTGAACATTTATTTCCCGCCGATCGACAAGAAGTACATGGAAAACGTCACGCGTGAGCGTGCGTACACCAAGCAGGGTCAAATGCTGACTGAAGACGAAAACATCGTCGAGGTGCCATTGACCGTGCAGTACAAGATCAGCAACCTGCAGGACTTCGTGCTGAGCGTCGATCAGCCGGAAATCAGCCTGCAACACGCGACCGACAGCGCCTTGCGCCATGTGGTGGGTTCCACCGCGATGGACCAGGTACTGACCGAAGGTCGTGAATTGATGGCCAGCGAAATCAAGGAGCGTCTGCAACGCTTCATGGATACCTATCGCACCGGCATCACCGTTACTCAGGTCAACGTACAGAGCGCAGCGGCACCGCGTGAAGTGCAGGAAGCCTTCGATGACGTGATCCGTGCCCGTGAAGACGAGCAGCGTTCGCGCAACCAGGCTGAAACCTACGCCAACGGCGTCGTGCCGGAAGCTCGTGGTCAGGCCCAGCGTATTCTCGAAGATGCCAATGGCTATCGTGACGAAACCGTCTCGCGTGCCAAGGGTGAGGCTGATCGCTTTACCAAACTGGTCGCCGAGTATCGCAAGGCGCCTGAAGTCACCCGCCAGCGTCTGTACCTGGACACCATGCAGGAAGTCTTCAGCAACACCAGCAAGGTTCTCGTGACCGGTAACAAGAATGGCCAGAACAACCTGCTGTACCTGCCGCTGGACAAAATGGTCGATAGTGGTCGCAGCACCAGCACTCCGGTGAGCAGTGCAGCCGCCACCAGCAATGAAGCGAATGCGCGTGCGGCAGCTGATCTGCAGCAACAGCAAGCACGTACCAGGGAGAGTCGCTGATGAGCAATAAATCGCTGATCGCCCTTATTGTCGGCGTCGTCGTGGCGATCGCTGCCTGGAACTGCTTCTACATCGTGGCTCAGACCGAGCGAGCGGTGTTGCTGCAGTTCGGTCGCGTGGTTCAGACCGATGTTCAGCCGGGCCTGCATGTGAAAGTGCCTTACGTTAACCAGGTGCGCAAATTCGACGCACGCCTGATGACGCTGGATGCACCGACACAACGCTTCCTGACGCTGGAAAAGAAAGCCGTGATGGTTGATGCCTACGCCAAGTGGCGCGTGAAGGACGCCGAGCGTTTCTACACCGCGACTTCCGGCCTCAAGCAGATTGCCGACGAGCGTCTGTCGCGCCGTCTGGAATCGGGCCTGCGTGACCAGTTCGGTAAGCGCACCCTGCACGAAGTGGTGTCGGGTGAGCGTGATGCGCTGATGGCGGATATCACGGCTTCGCTGAACAAGATGGCTGAAAAAGAGTTGGGCATTGAAGTCGTCGATGTCCGGGTCAAGACCATCGACCTGCCAAAAGAAGTGAACCGCAGTGTGTTCGAGCGTATGAGCACCGAGCGTGAGCGTGAAGCTCGCGAGCACCGCGCCAAGGGTAACGAGCTGGCTGAAGGCATCCGTGCCGACGCCGATCGTCAACGCCGCGTGTTGCTGGCTGAAGCCTATCGTGAGTCTGAAGAGATTCGCGGTGACGGTGATGCCCAGGCCGCTTCGATCTACTCCAAGGCCTACGGTCAGGATCAGGAATTCTACGCGTTCTACCGTAGCCTGCGTGCCTACCGTGAAAGCTTCGCGAACAAATCCGACGTCATGGTCCTCGACCCAAGCAGTGACTTCTTCCACTACCTGGAAAAAGCCAAGCCTTGATACGGCGTTGACCTGAATCATCCCGCCGGGCGGCTAAAACCTCTGGCGGGGTGATCCTTTGGGAAAACGTGTGTATGATGCGGCAGCCGGGAAATTCCCGGCTTTTTTGCGTCTGCACGTTTGATTGCTGTTTTTGTGCAGGTGCCCGAGCGCAATGGCTCGACAGGTTTTACGAGGAAAGTGCTTGGCGAAGCCCATTTCAGGCTTTTCGCTTCGTCGCTCATGCGCGTGGTTTGTGCTGAGCCGAGCGTTTTCTGCTTCACTCAAGGCTCGCCCAAAGGCTTGCCGCCCGGATCATAGGGGAATGGCGTAATGGCAACGGTAGACCGCTGGCTGCTGCCAGATGGCATCGAAGAAGTACTGCCACCGGAAGCGGCGCGCATAGAAGTCGCGCGTCGTCAGGTGTTGGATCTGTTCCAGAGCTGGGGTTACGAGTTTGTCGTGACTCCCCATATCGAGTACCTGGAATCCCTGCTGACCGGTGCGGGCCAGGACCTGGATCTGCGTACCTTCAAGGTCATCGACCCGCAGTCGGGCCGGCAGATGGGTTTCCGCGCGGACATCACGCCGCAGGTGGCGCGTATCGATGCGCATACCCTGCGTCGCGAAGGCCCGAACCGTCTGTGCTATGCCGGCAGCGTGCTGCATGCGCAGCCGCGCGCCTTGTCGTCCTCGCGTAGCCCGATCCAGTTGGGTGCGGAGTTGTACGGCGATGCCAGCCCTAGCAGTGACGTCGAAGTCATCAGCCTCATGTTGGCCATGCTGCAACTGGCCGATGTGCCGGACGTGCACATGGACCTGGGGCATGTGGGTATCTATCGAGGGCTGGCCCGCGCCGCTGGCTTGTCCGGTGAAGTCGAACAACAGTTGTTCAATGCATTGCAACGTAAAGCCATCGACGAGGTCATTACCTTGACCGAAGGCTTGCCGGCCGATCTGTCGGCCATGCTGCAGGCACTGGTCGATCTGTGTGGCGGTCGTGAAGTGCTGGTGGCTGCCCGCGAGCGCCTGGCCAAGGCCCCGGCCCCGGTTCTGGCGGCGCTGGACGATCTGCTGGCGATTGCCGAGCGTTTGTCCGTGCGTTTCCCGGAGCTGCCGTTGTACTTCGACCTGGGTGAGTTGCGCGGTTACCACTATCACACCGGTGTAGTGTTCGCCGCGTTCGTGCCGGGTGTTGGCCAGTCCATTGCTCAGGGCGGTCGTTACGACGACATCGGCGCCGATTTCGGTCGTGCCCGTCCGGCAACCGGTTTCTCTACCGATTTGAAAACCCTGGTGACCCTGGGGCGTGCTGAGATCGAGCTACCGTCTGGCGGTATCTGGATGCCTGACAGTACGGATGCGGCACTCTGGCAGCAGGTTTGCCAGTTGCGCAGTGAGGGTCAGCGTGTCGTTCAGGCCTTGCCTGGACAACCTTTGGCCGCCGCCCGTGAAGCGGACTGCGACCGGCAATTGATTCAGCAGAACGGGCTTTGGCAAGTATCGCCACTGGCTTCTTGAGTTTTCCTGCCGGCCACCGCCGGCACCAAGTTTGCGCGAATGAGGACAAGTGTTATGGGTAAGAATGTCGTAGTCCTGGGCACCCAATGGGGTGATGAGGGCAAAGGCAAGATCGTTGATCTGCTGACCGAACATGCTGCCGCCGTAGTGCGCTACCAGGGTGGCCACAACGCTGGCCACACGCTGGTGATCGACGGTGAAAAAACCGTCTTGCACCTGATCCCGTCGGGCGTCCTGCGCGAAGGCGTGCAGTGCCTGATCGGTAACGGCGTGGTGGTTGCACCTGACGCCCTGCTGCGGGAAATCAACAAGCTGGAAGAGAAAGGCGTGCCGGTGCGCGAGCGCCTGCGCATCAGCCCTTCCTGCCCGCTGATCCTGTCTTACCACGTTGCGCTGGACCAGGCCCGTGAAAAGGCCCGTGGCGAGCTGAAGATCGGCACCACTGGTCGCGGCATCGGCCCGGCCTACGAAGACAAGGTTGCGCGTCGCGGCCTGCGCATCGGTGACCTGTTCCATCGTGAACGTTTCGCTGCCAAGCTGGGCGAGTTGCTGGACTACCACAACTTCGTACTGGTCAATTACTACAAAGAACCTGCGATCGACTTCCAGAAGACTCTGGAGGAGTGCATGGAATACGCCGAGCTGCTTAAGCCGATGATGCTCGACGTCACTGCCGAGCTGCACCAGCTGCGTCGCGATGGCAAGGACATCATGTTCGAAGGCGCCCAGGGTTCCCTGCTGGACATCGACCACGGTACCTACCCGTACGTCACCAGCTCCAACACCACCGCGGGCGGCATCGCCACCGGTTCCGGTGTGGGCCCGATGTACCTCGACTACATCCTGGGTATCACCAAGGCCTACACCACTCGCGTCGGTTCGGGCCCGTTCCCGACTGAACTGTTCGACGACGTTGGCGCGTTCCTGGCCAAGCGTGGCCACGAGTTCGGTGCAACCACCGGCCGTGCCCGTCGTTGCGGCTGGTTCGATGCCGTCATCCTGCGTCGCGCCATCGACGTCAACAGCATCTCGGGCCTGTGCCTGACCAAGCTGGACGTACTGGACGGCCTGGAAACCATCAACATCTGTGTCGGCTACAAGAACCAGGACGGTGCAGTGATCGACGCGCCGACCGACGCCGACAGCTACATCGGCCTGGAGCCGGTGTACGAAGTGATGCCGGGCTGGAAAGAATCCACCCTCGGTGCCAAGACGCTGGAAGAGCTGCCGCAAGCTGCACGCAACTACATCAAACGCGTCGAAGAGTTGGTCGGTGCACCGATCGACATTATTTCGACGGGCCCGGACCGCAACGAAACCATCGTTCTGCGTCATCCGTTCGCTTGATAAGTCGTTGATGTAAAAAACAAAGGGCCCTTGATTGGGCCCTTTGTCGTATATGCCTGTAGGACGGCATGACCTTTGCTGTAAGAATTGCTTCTGGCGAGCCATCAATTTAATGGCGCTCATGCAGAGGGATTTCCAGTGTCGGCCGTTCTCTCACTGTTACAAAGCCGTCTCTTGCGGCCTGTGTTCGTTACTCTCGGTATCGCCCTTTTGGTGCAGGTGCTGGTGGCTGTTGCTCTGACCCGGAGCACGGTTACCGCGCTGGAAGCCGATCTTGGCGTGCGCCTGGGAGCTGACAGTCAAAAACTTTCCGGCGAACTCGAGCAGGCAGGGCGTGAAGTCACGTCCAGCCTCGACAGTCTCTCCGCCAGCACGCGTCAGCGTCTTACAGCCGGTTTGTCTTCGCGGTTGAAGGAAGAGCAGGCGCAATTGCGTGCGACCCTGGAAAAAGACCTGAAGGATTCCGCCAATGATATGGCGCAGCTTCTGGCTTCGGTCGCACCCCGCGCCATGTGGGACAGCGATGTTCCAACCCTCTCCGAGTTCGCCCGTCGGGCGCAGCGCAATCCCAACGTGTTGTTCGTGGTCTACGACGACGCAACGGGCCAGCACCTGACGCGCTATCTCAATCGGGAGAACCCGATCAACAAGGCGCTGCTGGAAAAAGGCCAGGGCGAACGCGCGCTGGACAAGTTGTTGGATGCAGCGAAGAACGATCCGTCGGTCTACTACCTCGAAGCCTCGATCAATCCCAATGGCGTGGAAATCGGCAAGGTCTTGATGGGGGTCTCTACCGCTTCGGTGGAAACCGACCTGGCGGCCCTCGACAAGCGCTTCTCGGCCCTGATCGCCAGCAGTGATCAGTTGGTGGGCGACAGCCTCAAAGGCGCGGCGGCCGACAGCGCGACAGCCATGCGTGCACGGCTGCAGTCGGCGCAATCCACAGCCTCTGAAATGAAAGCCAACACCACCAGCACAGTGCAGGAAGCCGCGGCGACCTTGCGCTGGCGCATCGGTGTGGGTCTGGCGGTAGTGGGTGCTGGCGTGCTGCTATTGCTGGCAGTGGTGCTGGGCCGTCGAGTGGTCAATCGCTTGAAAATGCTGATTAGCGCCATGGATGACCTGGCGGCCGGCGAAGGTGATTTGACCAAGCGCGTGAAGATCAACAGCAAGGACGAAATCGGCGACATGGCTTCGGCGGTCAATCGCTTTGTGGATAAGTTGCAGCCAATCGTGCGTGAGGCGGGTGATGTAGCTCAGCGTACCGGGGTGGAAATCGGCGCCATGACCTTGCGCAACGCCGGGGCCGACGCGGCGGCGGGCATGCAGCGCGATGAGGTGGCCGAGAGCCTGCGTGCGCTGTCGCAGATGGCGGATGAGGCTCAGTCTGAAAGCCATGCCATGCAGGCCGCATTGAAGCAGGTGGTGGATATTCGTCAGGCCACCGATGAAAACACCCGGACCTCGGCGAAAGTCGGCAGCCTGATCGAGGCGTTGGCCGGGCAGGTCGATACCGGCGCGCAAGTGATCGAGCGACTGGCGCAGCAGAGTGAGCAGATTGAAGTGGTGCTGACGGTGATTCACGGGATCGCCGAGCAAACCAACTTGCTGGCCTTGAACGCGGCCATCGAGGCGGCGCGAGCCGGTGAGACCGGGCGCGGGTTTGCCGTGGTGGCCGATGAGGTGCGGGCGCTGGCGAGCAAGACTCAAAGCTCCACTGGCGATATCCAGGCGCATATCGTGGCGTTGCAGCAAGGTGCACGAGAAGCAGTGGCGGCGATCGGGCAGGCGGGGCGTCAGGCCAACGAAGGTTTGCTGGTACTGCGAGACAGCGCTCGGTTGCAGCAATCGGTACAGGCATCGGTAGAGCAGGTACATGCGGCGATTGGCCTGGCGACTCAGGCAGCGGCGCATCAGGCACAGGGTGCTCAGGCGGTGCGTGGTCGGGTCGAGACCATTCATGCGCAAGCCGAGAAAGCGGCGCAAGCCGTGGTGGAAACCACGGCCAGCGGCAAGGTGCTGGATGGTCTTGCGGCGCAGTTGAAGGCGAGCCTGGGGCAGTTCAGGGCTTAAGCTTTCTTTGATTGAGCAGGCCTCTTCGCGAGCAGGCTCGCTCCCACATTGGAATGCATTCTACTGTGGGAGCGAGCCTGCTCGCGAAAGCGCTTTCAGCGGCTCAAATACATCCGCGTCGTAAGCAAATAGACCGGTAACCCCGACACCAATATCAACAACGCCGCATAAGGCGCCGCCGCCGCAAACTCCACGTTCGCGGTATGCGCCCAAACCTCCGTCGCCAAGGTGTTGAGCCCCGTCGGACTCAACAGCAGCGTCGCCGTCAGTTCCTTCATTGCATCCAAAAACACCAGCGCAAACGCCGCTCCCAGTGCCGGGAAGATGATCGGCAATGTCACCCGGCAAAACGCGGTGAGCGACGATGCACCCAGTGTGCGTGCAGCCTCTTCCAGTTGCGGTGCAGCCTTGTTCAGCGCTGTGCGGATCGGTGCCTGGGCCAGGGGCAGAAACAGCAGTGCATAAGCGATCAACAGCAGCGCCGACGTCTGGTACAGCATCGGTACATAGTGCAAGGCGAAATACACCAGGGTCAGGGCGATCACCAGGCCTGGCAGTGCGTGCAGCAGATACGGCAAGCGTTCGGCCCAGATTGCCAGTTGGCCTTTGTAGCGCACCACCAACAGTCCCACCGGCACCGCAAGCACCAGGCAGAACGTCGCGCCACCCAGCGACAGTGCCAGGGACGACAGCAGCGCCTCGCTGATGGCGGCAACCGGGAAAGCGGCCGATGATCCCACGGCCAGCCAGTAAGCCAGCATGCCCAGCGGAATACCGCTGCCGACGATCGCCAGCAACAGGCAGTACAGTTGCCCGGCAATCGCCCATGGCCCCAGCCGCACTTGCTCCGCCTGTCGCGCCGCGCCCTGTCCGGTGCGCACATGTCGACCCTTGCCACGAACGCGAAGCTCAAGCCACAGCAACATCAGGCACAGTATCAGCAGCACCGCTGAAAGCATCGCCGCGTTGGCGTTGCTGAATTCCAGTTCGAACTGTTGATAGATCGCGGTGGTGAAGGTTTGCAGGCCAATGATCGACAGTGCGCCGAACTCAACCAGCATGTGCAGTGCGATCAGCAAAGAGCCGGCAATCAGCGATGGCCAGAGCAGGGGCAGGGTGATCTTGAAGAATACGCCCCAGCGATTGTGTCCCAGTGTTCGCGCGGACTCTTCCAGCGAGGGGTCAAGGTTGCGCAAGGTCGCTGCAACCGGCAAGAAGATCAGCGGATATTTGGACAGGGTCATGATCAGGATCGCCCCGCCCAGTCCTTCGAAGTGTGCGCTGAGCGAAACCCAGGTGAAGCTGCTGACAAACGCCGGTACGGCGAATGGCAAGCACAGAATCACGCCCCACAACCGCCGTCCTGGCAGATTGCTGCGTTCCAGCAGCCACGCCAGCGACAGGCCGATCACGCCACAGGCCAGCGTAACGCCGACCATCAATGCCAGAGTGTTGCGCAACAGACCGAACACGTAGGGCCGCCACAACAGATGCACAGCTTCGGCCCAGCCGGCTTGCCAGGCCTTGAGCCCGACATAGACCAGTGGCAGTAGGCTGAGCACCACCAACAGCAAAACCGGCAGCAGCAACCAGATCGACGGCCGCTTGCGTCGCGGCGCGTAGCTGCGGTGCCCAGCGGTGGATAGCGTTGTGCTCATCAGTTCAGGCCAACATCACGTTCCAGGTCCAGGGCTTCTTCAGCATTGCCGAGGTCGGCTGGCGTGACGTTCGGTGCTTGCAGTTCGCTGAATGGCTTGAGACCGCGATCCGACTCCATGCCTTTGTGCAGCGGGTATTCGGCGGTGGTCTGGGTGATCACTCGCTGGCCCTCTTCGCTGGCCATGTAGGCGAGCAGTTGCTGGGCTTCTTTGGGATGCTTGCTGGATTTCAACACGGCCGCACTGGAAACCGTGATCAGCCCGCCGACGTCGCCGCCGGTGAAGTAATGCAGCTTCGAGTCGAGCTGGCCTTTTTCCCGCTGAAGGGCGAACCAGTAGTAGTTGTTGACCAGTACGGTGGCCACTTCGCCGTTTTCCACGGCTTTGAGTGCAACCATGTTGTTGCTGTAGGTCTTGCCGAATGCGCGCAGGCCGGTGAGCCATTCTTCGGCCGCGTCCATGCCGTGCACCTTGATAATCGCCACGGCCTGTTCCTGGAAGGCGCCACTGGTGGGCACGAAGCCGACCTTGCCTTGCCATTTCGGATCGGAGAATTCCATCACCGATTTCGGCAGGTCTTTTTCATCGATCAGCTTCGGGTTGAACGCGACAACCCGTACCCGGGCGGTCACACCAATCCAGGTGCCATTGCCGGCGACGTAATCCTTGGGCAGAACCGCCAGGGTTGCGTCATCAGCCTTGGCCAGCAGGCCTTGCTCGCCGAGCTTGTTCAGTGGGGGCGATTCTTCGGTGTAGATCACATCGGCAGGGGAGCGATCGCCTTCTTCGACGACCTGGCTGGCGAGTTGGTTGCTGCTGCCTTTGCGTACGTTGACGTGAATGCCGGTCCTGGCTTCGAAGGCTTTGGCGACCGCGTCGCCGACTTCCTTGTGCTGGCCGTTGTAGAGTGTCAGGGAAACCGGGTCGGCGGCTTGGGTGAGAGGGGTGGCGAGTGCCAGGCCGAGCAGGGTGATGGTCAGGCCTCGGCGCAGGGTATTTCGAAACATCATTCGCAGGTTCCTCACTGTCGCATTGCAAAATCTTGCAACAATGATAAACGATATTCTTTCTCAAATGCGCCTTGTGAGTCCGGCATGACTTTGATATGTGCGAGTGTTTTTGTAGGGGCGAGCTCTGCTCGCGATGGGCGTGAACGAAAACGAGGGGTGTCTGGAGTAGTGCTTTGTCTGTGAATCCATCGCGAGCAGAGCTCGCTCCTACAGGGGGAGGTGCTTTTCAAACGTCAGAAACGCAAAAACCCGCTTTCGCGGGTTTCTGTGAAATTCAAGGCCGGAACCTTGAGTTTGAATTGGTGCCCAGAAGAAGACTCGAACTTCCACGGCCGTAAGGCCACCAGCACCTGAAGCTGGCGTGTCTACCAATTTCACCATCTGGGCATTCATCTTCAGCGTTGCCGCTGTTGATGTGGCGCACTATACGGAGAGTATTTTTATCTGTAAACCCCTGATTTAAATTTATTAAATCAGGGGTTTAGAATGCAAAAAACCCGCTTTCGCGGGTTTTGTGTGAGCCTTGAAATTGATCTAATCTCAAGCTCGAAATTGGTGCCCAGAAGAAGACTCGAACTTCCACGACCGTAAGGTCACCAGCACCTGAAGCTGGCGTGTCTACCAATTTCACCATCTGGGCAGTATCGGCAACGTTGTCCGTCGTCGATGGCGCGCACTATACGGAGCGTCTTTTTAACTGTAAACCCCCGGTCTCAAAAAAACCTGAAAAATTTCACCAGCGGTCTGCAATTCAGCGTTGAGGTGTCGATACAGGGCTTTAGATGGGCCGTCTTAGCTTGAAATTTCCCGTTTCATTACGCCTATGCCAAACTAACCCGCATATAGACAAGGTGAAAACTCTCTAATGGCCGATTGGCAGTCCCTCGATCCCGAGGCCGCTCGTGAAGCGGAAAAATATGAAAACCCCATTCCTAGCCGCGAACTGATCCTTCAGCATCTTGCTGATCGGGGTTCGCCTGCTAACCGCGAGCAATTGGTCGAAGAGTTTGGTCTGACCACAGAAGACCAGATCGAAGCCCTGCGCCGCCGCCTGCGCGCCATGGAGCGCGATGCTCAACTCATCTATACCCGTCGTGGCACCTATGCACCGGTGGACAAGCTCGACCTGATCCTCGGTCGCATCAGCGGTCACCGCGACGGTTTCGGTTTCCTGGTGCCGGACGACGGCAGCGATGACCTGTTCATGAGCCCGGCGCAAATGCGTCTGGTGTTCGACGGTGACCGCGCCCTGGCCCGTGTTTCCGGCCTGGACCGTCGCGGTCGCCGCGAAGGCATGATTGTCGAAGTGGTGTCCCGTGCTCACGAAAGCATCGTCGGTCGTTACTTCGAAGAGGGCGGTATCGGTTTCGTGGTTGCCGACAACCCGAAGATCCAGCAGGAAGTGCTGGTGACGCCGGGCCGTAACGCCAATGCCCAGATCGGTCAGTTCGTTGAAGTGAAGATCACTCACTGGCCGACTCCACGCTTCCAGCCGCAAGGCGACGTGGTTGAAGTCGTGGGCAACTACATGGCGCCGGGCATGGAAATCGATGTCGCCCTGCGGACCTACGACATTCCGCACGTCTGGCCTGATGCGGTACTCAAGGAAGCCGGCAAGCTCAAGCCTGAAGTCGAAGAAAAAGACAAAGAGAAGCGCATCGACCTGCGCCATCTGCCGTTCGTCACCATCGACGGCGAAGATGCCCGAGACTTCGACGACGCGGTCTACTGCGAAGCCCGGCCGGGCAAGCTGCGCCTGTTCTCCGGCGGCTGGAAGTTGTACGTGGCGATTGCCGACGTTTCCAGCTACGTGAAACTCGGTTCGGCACTGGATGCCGAGGCCCAGGTTCGTGGCAACTCGGTGTACTTCCCCGAGCGCGTGATCCCGATGCTGCCGGAGCAGCTGTCCAACGGCCTGTGCTCGCTGAACCCGCAAGTCGATCGTCTGGCCATGGTTTGCGAGATGACCATCTCCAAATCCGGTGAAATGACCGACTACTGCTTCTATGAAGCGGTGATCCATTCCCATGCGCGCCTGACCTATAACAAGGTCAGCGCCATGCTCGAAACGCCGAAAGCCACCGAAGCGCGCAAGCTGCGTGGCGAGTACACCGACGTCGTGCCGCACCTCAAACAGCTGTATGCGCTGTACAAGGTGTTGCTGGCTGCCCGTCATGTGCGCGGCGCGATCGATTTCGAAACCCAGGAAACCCGGATCATCTTCGGCTCCGAGCGCAAGATCGCCGAAATCCGGCCGACCGTGCGCAACGATGCGCACAAGCTGATCGAGGAATGCATGCTGGCGGCCAACGTGGCCACCGCCGAATTCCTGAAAAAGCACGAGATTCCTGCGCTGTATCGCGTTCACGACGGTCCGCCACCGGAGCGTCTGGAAAAGCTGCGCGCCTTCCTCGGCGAGCTCGGCCTGTCCCTGCACAAAGGCAAGGACGGCCCGTCGCCGAAGGACTACCAGGCACTGCTGGCCGGTATCAAGGATCGTCCGGATTTCCACCTGATCCAGACCGTCATGCTGCGCTCGTTGAGCCAAGCGGTGTATAGCGCCGATAACCAGGGCCACTTCGGCCTGAATTACGAGGCTTACACCCACTTCACCTCGCCGATTCGCCGCTATCCGGACTTGCTTACGCATCGGGCGATTCGCAGCGTCATCCATTCGAAGCAGGACACCCCGCACGTTCGCCGTGCCGGTGCGATGACCATTCCGAAGGCGCGCATCTACCCGTACGACGAAGCGGCGCTGGAGCAACTCGGCGAGCAGTGCTCGATGAGCGAGCGCCGTGCCGACGAAGCGACCCGCGACGTGGTGAACTGGCTCAAGTGCGAGTTCATGAAAGATCGCGTGGGCGAATCGTTCCCGGGCGTGATCACGGCGGTGACCGGTTTCGGTCTGTTTGTCGAGCTGACCGATATCTACGTCGAGGGCCTGGTGCACGTCACCGCGCTGCCGGGCGATTACTACCATTTCGACCCTGTGCACCACCGCCTGGCCGGTGAGCGTACCGGTCGCAGCTTCCGCCTTGGCGATACCGTTGAAGTGCGGGTCATGCGCGTCGATCTCGACGAGCGCAAGATCGACTTCGAGATGGCCGAAAAAACCATCAGCGCGCCGATCGGTCGCAAGAAACGCGGCACCGAAACCGCCGTTCCTGCGGCAAAGACCGCCGCAGAGCCCGCGTCGGCGAAAACCGGTCGTCGTCCTGCCAAGGAAAAGGCTGTCGAAGCTTACCGTCCGAGCGATGCAGCGGCGAAAAACGCTGAAGTGCGCAAGAGTCGTGAATTGAAAAAGGCGCTGTTGGCCGACGCGAAAAGCGGCGGTAAAGCGCCGTCTGCGGGAAAGACCTCACGGTCGGCGCCTGACAAGGCTCCCGGCGGCAAACCAGCCAAACCGAGCAAACATCGTAAAGGTCCGCCAAAAGCGGGCTCGGCCCCAGCCAAAAGCGGTGGGGCGCGTAAACCTAAGGCCAAGCCATGAGTCAGTTGGAAAAAATCTATGGCGTGCATGCTGTAGAAGCGTTGCTGCGTCACCACCCCAAACGCGTCAAGCAGATCTGGCTGGCCGAAGGCCGCAGTGATCCGCGCGTGCAAACGCTGATCGAGCTGGCCAACGAGAATCGTGTCCAGGTCGGTCAGGCCGAGCGCCGTGAAATGGATGCCTGGGTCGAAGGCGTGCATCAGGGTGTGGTCGCGGACGTCAGTCCGAGCCAGGTTTGGGGCGAAGCGATGCTCGATGAGTTGCTCGATCGCACTGAAGGTGCGCCGTTGCTGTTGGTACTCGACGGCGTGACCGATCCGCACAATCTGGGTGCCTGCCTGCGATCCGCCGATGCGGCGGGTGCGTTGGCGGTGATTGTGCCGAAGGACAAGTCCGCGACACTGACCCCTACGGTTCGCAAGGTGGCTTGTGGTGCCGCCGAAGTGATTCCGTTGGTCGCCGTGACTAACCTGGCGCGCACACTGGAAAAGCTCAAGCAGCGTGGCTTGTGGGTCGTCGGTACGGCGGGCGAGGCGGAAGTCAGTCTTTATGACCAGGACCTGACCGGCCCGACCATCCTGATCATGGGGGCAGAAGGCAGCGGCATGCGTCGTCTGACTCGCGATCTGTGCGACTACCTGGTGCGCCTGCCGATGGCGGGTAGCGTTAGCAGTCTCAACGTCTCCGTAGCGACCGGCGTTTGTCTGTTCGAGGCCTTGCGCCAGCGCGGCGCGAAAGCGGCCACCAAAAAGGCTTAAGCCAGTTGTAATCCCTGTGGGAGCGAGCAGGCTCGCTCCCACAATGAGTTGTGCGTGGGCAAAGATTGGAGGTTGTTCAAATAATCACCAATTACCTTGCGCCTCCCACGCCCCTTCTCTACAATTGCGCCCCTTGCTGTGACGGCAGGCGCGCATGTGCCTTACCCACGCAAGTCCATAAGTGTCATTCACTCCTTGTCTGACCGCTTTTGAGCGGCAGGCTACAACCCGTAAGGAGCATTCATGCGTCATTACGAAATCATCTTTTTGGTCCACCCGGATCAAAGCGAGCAAGTCGGCGGCATGGTTGAGCGTTACACCAAGCTGATCGAAGAAGACGGCGGCAAAATCCACCGTCTGGAAGATTGGGGCCGTCGTCAACTGGCCTACGCAATCAACAATGTTCACAAGGCTCACTACGTGATGCTGAACGTTGAGTGCACCGGCAAGGCCCTGGCCGAGCTGGAAGACAACTTCCGCTACAACGATGCAGTGATCCGTAACCTGGTCATCCGTCGCGAAGAAGCCGTTACCGGCCAATCCGAGATGCTCAAGGCTGAAGAAAACCGCAGTGAGCGCCGTGAGCGTCGCGACCGTCCTGAGCACTCCGACGCCGAAGGCGTTGAGGGTGATGACAGCGACAACAGCGATAACGCTGACGAGTAATCCACGGACCTTTTAAGGAGCCTATCAAATGGCACGTTTCTTCCGTCGTCGTAAATTCTGCCGCTTCACCGCTGAAGACGTGAAAGAGATCGATTACAAAGATCTCAACACTCTGAAAGCTTATGTATCCGAGACCGGCAAAATCGTTCCAAGCCGCATCACCGGTACCAAAGCTCGTTATCAGCGTCAGCTGGCCACCGCTATCAAGCGCGCCCGCTTCCTGGCCCTGCTGGCCTACACCGACAGCCACGGCCGCTGAGACCGGGCAGTCGACACGTAGCAAAGGATTGAATGTATGCGGGCCTTGGCTGAGTTCATCATGCGGGGCCGTATGCAGGCCACTCTGGTAGTGGCTGGATGCGCGGCATTGCCGTTGTTGTATTGGTTGGGTGCTGCCGCCGGATGCCTTGTGCTCTTGCGGCGCGGACTGAAGGACGCCTTGGGCGTTCTTGCTCTGGGACTGCTGCCGGCGTTGATCTGGTGGCTTTACTCCGACGACCCACGGGCGCTTCTGGTGCTGCTGGGATCTGCGAGCCTTGCGTTGGTTTTGCGCGCAAGCGAGTCCTGGAACCGCGTGCTGCTGGTCAGCATAGCGATGGGAGTGGTGTTTTCAGTGGTGCTGGGGATGGCTTTTGGTCCCCAGATCGAGATGCTGGCGCAGGCTTTGATCAAAGTCATGCCGTCGCTACTCGGTGAGGTCTACCAGAGGATGTCGGTAGACGAGCAAGCGCGTTTCGCGTCCCTGATTGCACCGATCCTGACCGGCCTGATAGCGGCCTTGTTGCAAATCGTCAGTGTGCTGAGCCTGATTGTCGGGCGCTACTGGCAGGCGTTGTTGTACAACCCCGGTGGTTTCGGTCGCGAGTTTCGCGCCGTCCGAATCCCGCTGGGTCCCGCGATGTTGCTGCTGGCGGGCATGGTTGTGACACCGAATCTCGGTGTCCAGATGTCCATGCTTGTGCCGTTGTGCAGTGTACCGCTGGTTTTCGCCGGGCTGGCCCTGATTCACGGGCTGGTGGCGCAAAAGCGACTGGCCAGGTTCTGGCTGGTGGGGTTGTACGTGACGCTGTTGCTGTTCATGCAGCTGATCTATCCGTTGCTGGTGGTCCTGGCCATCGTCGACAGCCTGATTGATTTTCGCGGTCGTCTGGTGTCGAAAGACCCCGATAACGCGAACGGTGAAGGTTAAAAGTTAAGAGGATTTTCACATGCAACTGATCCTTCTGGAAAAAGTCACCAACCTGGGCAACCTGGGTGACAAAGTGAACGTTAAGGCTGGTTACGGTCGTAACTACCTGCTGCCTTACGGCAAAGCTACCGCTGCGACCCCAGCCAACCTGGCTGCGTTCGAAGAGCGTCGCGCTGAGCTGGAAAAAGCCGCAGCAGACCGTAAATCTTCGGCTGAAAGCCGTGCCGCCCAACTGGCTGAGCTGGAAGTGACCATCACTGCCACCGCTGGTGACGAAGGCAAGCTGTTCGGTTCGATCGGCACCCACGACATCGCTGATGCACTGACCGCCTCTGGCGTTGAAGTTGCAAAAAGCGAAGTTCGTCTGCCGAACGGCACCATCCGCAACGTAGGTGAATTCGACGTGGCCGTGCACCTGCACGCCGAAGTTGAAGCCACCGTACGCGTTGTCGTGGTAGCAGCTTAAGCAGCACTTGTCGGCTGGCACCCTCGGGTGCTTGCCGGTAACATCGGGCACGATCCTGTTTACAGGTCGTGCCCTTTGTCTTTCTGGTAACACCCGTTTTTCAATCCCTGCTTTTCCTAAAAAACCAAGTGGCCATGAACGAAATCTCCGCTCCCGAGCAATACGATCTGCAAACCGCCGCGCTGAAGGTGCCGCCGCATTCCATCGAAGCCGAACAGGCTGTACTCGGTGGTCTGATGCTGGACAACAACGCCTGGGAACGCGTACTCGATCAAGTCTCCGACGGCGATTTCTATCGACATGACCACCGCCTGATTTTCCGCGCGATCGCCAAGCTGGCCGATCAGAACTCCCCGATTGACGTCGTGACCCTTGCCGAGCAATTGGACAAGGAAGGTCAGACTTCGCAGGTCGGTGGCCTCGGTTACCTTGGCGAGCTGGCGAAAAACACGCCGTCCGTCGCCAACATCAAGGCCTATGCGCAGATCGTCCGTCAGCGCGCGACCCTGCGCCAACTGATTGGCATCAGTACCGAGATTGCCGACAGCGCCTTCAACCCGGAAGGTCGCACGGCTGAAGAGATCCTCGATGAGGCAGAACGGCAGATCTTCCAGATCGCCGAGGCCCGGCCAAAAACCGGCGGCCCGGTGGGTGTGAACGAACTGCTGACCAAGGCCATCGACCGCATCGACACCCTGTTCAACACTGATAACGCGATCACCGGCCTGTCCACCGGCTACACCGACCTCGACGAGAAGACCAGCGGTCTGCAGCCGGCCGACTTGATCATCGTCGCCGGCCGTCCGTCCATGGGTAAGACCACCTTTGCGATGAACCTGGTGGAAAACGCCGTGCTGCGCAGCGAGAAGGCCGTTCTGGTTTACTCGCTGGAGATGCCAGGCGAATCGCTGATCATGCGTATGCTGTCGTCCCTCGGCCGTATCGACCAGACCAAGGTCCGTTCCGGTCAGCTGGAGGACGACGATTGGCCGCGCCTGACGTCGGCGGTGAACCTGCTCAACGACCGCAAGTTGTTCATCGACGATACTGCCGGCATCAGTCCGTCGGAAATGCGTGCCCGTACTCGACGTCTGGTGCGTGAACATGGCGACGTTGGCCTGATCATGATCGACTACCTGCAACTGATGCAGATTCCGGGTTCCAGCGGTGACAACCGGACCAACGAGATTTCCGAAATCTCCCGGTCCCTGAAAGCGCTCGCCAAGGAGTTCAACTGCCCGGTGGTGGCGTTGTCCCAGCTCAACCGCTCCCTGGAGCAGCGGCCGAACAAACGTCCGGTGAACTCCGACTTGCGGGAATCCGGAGCGATCGAGCAGGACGCCGACGTGATCATGTTCGTTTACCGCGACGAGGTGTATCACCCGGAAACCGAACACAAAGGCATTGCCGAAATCATCATCGGCAAACAGCGGAACGGCCCGATCGGCTTTATCCGCCTGGCGTTTATCGGTAAATACACCCGATTCGAGAACCTGGCGCCGGGTAGCTACAACTTCGACGACGACGAGTGATTTGTAGCGTCTGAACGGACGCCATCGCGGGCAAGCCCGCTCCCACAGGGGTCTCGCTGTCCTTGTGGGAGCGGGTTTGCCCGCGAATGGTGCTCCACCGATTTCCGACCATAGCCGTCGGAATTGGTCAAAATTTGTGCTATATTCCGCGCCCGCGAAATTCAATGAAAGCCAACACCGGTTATCGACATGCAAGCAGCCAAGCCGTTATTTGACTATCCCAAGTACTGGGCCGAATGTTTCGGGCCAGCGCCATTCCTGCCGATGAGCAGGGAGGAGATGGATCAGCTTGGCTGGGATTCCTGCGACATCATCATCGTGACCGGTGATGCCTATGTCGATCACCCGTCGTTCGGCATGGCGATCATCGGCCGGCTGCTGGAGTCCCAGGGTTTCCGCGTCGGGATCATTGCCCAGCCGAACTGGCAATCCAAAGACGATTTCATGAAGCTCGGCGAGCCGAATCTGTTTTTCGGTGTCGCGGCCGGCAACATGGACTCGATGATCAACCGCTACACCGCGGACAAGAAAATCCGTTCCGATGACGCCTACACGCCAGGTGGCCTGGCGGGTAAACGTCCGGATCGCGCGAGCCTGGTTTACAGCCAGCGCTGCAAGGAAGCCTACAAGCATGTGCCGATCGTACTCGGCGGCATCGAAGCCTCCCTGCGCCGCATCGCCCACTATGATTACTGGCAGGACCGGGTCCGCAACTCGATCCTGATCGACGCCTGCGCCGACATCCTGCTCTACGGCAATGCCGAGCGTGCGATTGTCGAAGTCGCCCAGCGTCTGTCCTACGGTCACAAGATCGAAGACATCACCGATGTGCGCGGCACCGCGTTCATCCGTCGCGACACGCCGAAAGACTGGTACGAAGTCGACTCCACGCGCATCGACCGCCCGGGCAAGATCGACAAGATCATCAACCCGTACGTGAACACCCAGGACACCCAGGCCTGCGCCATCGAGCAGGAGAAGGGGCCGGTTGAAGATCCGCAGGAAGCCAAGGTCGTGCAGATTCTGGCCAGCCCGAAGATGACCCGCGACAAGACCGTGATCCGTCTGCCGTCGGTCGAGAAAGTACGTGGCGACGCCGTTTTGTATGCCCACGCCAACCGCGTGTTGCACCTGGAAACCAACCCGGGTAACGCCCGTGCCTTGGTACAGAAACACGGCGAAGTCGATGTCTGGTTCAACCCGCCACCGATTCCGATGACCACCGAAGAAATGGACTACGTGTTCGGCATGCCTTATCAGCGCATTCCGCACCCGGCGTATGGCAAGGAGAAAATCCCGGCCTACGAGATGATCCGTTTCTCGGTGAACATCATGCGTGGCTGCTTCGGCGGCTGCACCTTCTGCTCGATCACCGAGCACGAAGGCCGGATCATCCAGAACCGTTCCGAAGAGTCGATCATTCGCGAAATCGAAGAAATTCGCGACAAGGTCCCGGGTTTTACCGGTGTCATTTCCGACCTCGGCGGCCCGACCGCGAACATGTACCGTATCGCCTGCAAGAGCCCGGAAATCGAATCCGCGTGCCGCAAGCCGTCCTGCGTGTTCCCCGGCATCTGCCCGAACCTGAACACCGACCACTCATCGCTGATCCAGTTGTATCGCAGCGCCCGCGCCTTGCCGGGCGTGAAGAAGATCCTGATCGCTTCCGGCCTGCGCTACGACCTCGCGGTCGAGTCGCCGGAATACGTCAAGGAGCTGGTGACCCATCACGTCGGTGGTTACCTGAAGATCGCCCCGGAACACACCGAGGAAGGTCCGCTCAACCAGATGATGAAACCGGGCATCGGCAGCTATGACAAGTTCAAGCGCATGTTCGAGAAGTACTCCAAGGAAGCCGGAAAAGAGCAGTACCTGATCCCGTACTTCATCGCCGCCCACCCGGGCACCACCGATGAAGACATGATGAACCTGGCGCTGTGGCTCAAGGGCAACGGTTTCCGTGCCGACCAGGTGCAGGCGTTCTACCCGTCGCCGATGGCCACCGCGACCGCGATGTACCACTCGGGCAAGAACCCGCTGCGCAAGGTGACCTACAAGAGTGACGCGGTAACCATCGTCAAGAGCGAGGAGCAGCGTCGTTTGCACAAGGCGTTCTTGCGTTATCACGACCCGAAAGGCTGGCCGATGCTGCGTGAAGCGTTGACACGCATGGGCCGCGCCGATCTGATCGGGCCAGGCAAGAACCAGTTGATCCCGCTGCACCAGCCGTCCACCGACAGCTACCAGTCTGCCCGTCGCAAGAACTCGACGCCGGCCGGCAGTCATAAAGTGGCGGGGGAAAAGACCACCAAGATCCTGACCCAACACACCGGCCTGCCACCGCGCGCCAGCGATGGCGGCAACCCGTGGGACAAGCGTGAACAGGCCAAGGCGGCGGCGTTCGCCCGCAACCAGCAGGCGGCCAAGGAGCGCAAGGATGCAGCCAAAGGCAAGGGGCCCAAGCCTGCGCGCAAGCCAGTCGTGCCGCGCTAAGCCTCGCTTGAACTGAACAGAACGCCAACCTTCGGGTTGGCGTTTTGCATTTCAGGGTTTAACCATTTGTGCTGGAGCCACTGGCCTCATCGCGGGCAAGCCCGCGAAGAGGCCGGAGCTGGCAACCAATTTCTGGTCGATCGCCACATTTACGTGCACCTACGCCAAACCATTTTCTCGCATCGCCCGATTTTGGTGCTGTACTGCCTCCAGTAACCGGAGAAAGCGCCAGCGCTGCTGGATGGCATAAGTCTTGCGCGCTTTCGAATACGCTCAAGGCTCGCAGGAGGCACGCCGTGTCGATTCATGTCGCATTGCACCATGTCACGCATTACCGCTACGACCGCGCCGTCGAGCTTGGTCCGCAGATTGTTCGCCTGCGTCCGGCGGCCCACAGTCGCACGCGGATACTGTCCTACGCGCTGAAGGTTTCGCCCGAGCAGCATTTCATCAACTGGCAACAAGACCCGCAGGGTAATTACCTGGCGCGGTTGGTGTTCCCGGAAAAAACCGATGAGCTGCGCATCGAGGTCGATCTGCTGGCGGAAATGGCAATTTTCAATCCTTTCGACTTCTTCCTCGAACCCTACGCAGAAAAAATCCCGTTCACCTATGCCGCGGACGAACGCAAGGAATTGGCACCGTACCTGGAAACCTTGCCCCTGACACCGAAGTTCCAGGCCTATCTGGAGGGCATCGACCGCACGCCGCTGCCTGCCGTGGATTTCCTCGTCGCACTCAACCAGCGCCTGAGCGAAGACGTCGACTACCTGATTCGCATGGAGCCGGGTGTGCAAACGCCTGAGCACACCCTGGAACAGGCTTCAGGTTCGTGCCGCGATTCGGCGTGGCTGCTGGTGCAACTGCTGCGAAACCTTGGGCTGGCAGCGCGCTTCGTCTCGGGTTACCTGATTCAGTTGACCGCCGACGTGAAAAGCCTCGACGGTCCTTCCGGCACTGAGGTGGACTTTACCGATCTGCATGCCTGGTGCGAGGTCTACTTGCCCGGTGCGGGCTGGATCGGCCTGGATGCAACCTCGGGTCTGTTTGCGGGTGAAGGGCATATCCCGTTGGCCTGTAGTCCCGATCCGTCCTCCGCGGCACCGATCAGTGGCCTGGTGGAACCTTGCGAGTGTGAATTCAGCTATGAAATGTCGGTCGAGCGGATCTGGGAGGCGCCAAGGGTTACAAAGCCCTACACCGAAGAGCAGTGGCTGGCGATACAGGCCCTGGGCCGGCAGATCGATGCCGACCTGCTCGAAGGCGACGTGCGCCTGACCATGGGCGGTGAGCCAACCTTCGTTTCCATTGATGACCCTGACGGCGCCGAATGGAATACCGCCGCACTGGGCCCGAACAAGCGTCGGCTGTCCGCCGAACTCTTCCAGCGCATGCGTAAACGCTATGCGCCTCAAGGGCTGGTGCATTTCGGTCAAGGCAAGTGGTATCCCGGCGAGCAGCTGCCGCGCTGGTCGCTCAATTGCTATTGGCGTCGCGACGGTGTGCCGATCTGGCATAACAGCGCGCTGATTGCCGATGAACAGCATGACTATGGCGCCAATGGCGAATTGGCCGGGCGGTTTCTGGCGAGTGTGGCTGAACGCCTGAAAATTCCGACACGCTTTGTATTTCCGGCCTATGAAGACAATTTCTACTACCTCTGGCGCGAAGGCACGTTGCCGCAGAACGTCAGCGCCGAAGACTCACGTCTTGAAGAACCGCTGGAGCGTGCGCGGCTGCGCAAAGTCTTCAGCCAGGGCCTGGACAAGGTCATCGGGCAGGTGCTGCCGCTGGCGCGTACCGCCAAGGGCGATCAGTGGCAAAGCGGGCGCTGGTATTTGCGCGACGAACATTGCCGGCTGGTACCGGGAGATTCGCCACTGGGCTATCGGCTGCCGCTCGGCTCGCAGCCTTGGGTGAAAGCGGCTGAGTACCCATTCATTCATCCACAGGACCCGAATCAGGATTTCCCGCCGCTGCCTGACACCGCACGGTTGAACAGCCATGGCGAGCCGGCCGAGGCGCAGGAGCGCACGCCGAAGATCGACGAATCCGCTGACTGGTTGACGCGCACGGCGTTCTGCGCCGAGGTGCGGGAGGGCCGGTTGTACCTGTTCATGCCACCGCTGGAGCGGGTCGAGGACTATCTGGAGCTGGTCGCTGCCATCGAAGCCACTGCCGAGGAGCTGCATTGCCCGGTACTGCTCGAAGGCTATGAACCGCCGAGCGATCCGCGTTTGAGCAATTTGCGCATCACCCCTGACCCCGGTGTAATCGAGGTCAATGTGCAGCCATCCGCGACCTGGGATGAACTGGTCGAGCGCACCGAATTTCTGTACGAAGAAGCCCGGCAGACCCGACTCACTACCGAGAAATTCCTGATCGACGGCCGGCACACCGGCACCGGTGGCGGAAACCATTTCGTACTGGGTGGTGCGACACCGGCTGACTCGCCGTTTCTGCGTCGCCCGGATCTGTTGCGCAGCCTGATCAGTTATTGGCATAACCATCCATCACTGTCCTACCTGTTTTCCGGGCTGTTCATCGGCCCGACATCCCAGGCGCCGCGAGTCGACGAAGCTCGTAACGACGCCTTGTACGAACTGGAAATCGCCTTTGCCCAGATGCCGGAACCCGGTGAGGAATGCCCGCCGTGGCTGGTCGACCGACTGCTGCGTAACTTGCTGATCGACGTCACGGGCAACACCCACCGCGCCGAGTTCTGCATCGACAAACTGTATTCGCCGGACGGTGCCACAGGACGCCTGGGCTTGCTGGAATTGCGCGCTTTTGAAATGCCACCCCATGCACGCATGAGCCTGGCTCAGCAGCTGCTGCTGCGAGCGTTGGTTGCGAAGTTTTGGCGCGAGCCTTTCGCGCCGCCGAAACTGGCGCGCTGGGGCACGGAGCTGCATGATCGGTTCTTGTTGCCGCACTTTATCGAGCAGGATTTCGCCGACGTTATCGTCGATCTCAATGCCTCGGGTTATCCGGTGCGGGCCGAGTGGTTTGCGGCGCATCTGGAGTTCCGCTTTCCCAAGGTGGGCGATTACGCCGTCAGCGGTATCGCACTGGAACTGCGGCAGGCACTCGAGCCGTGGCATGTGCTGGGCGAGGAGGGCGCGGTCGGCGGCACGGTGCGCTATGTGGATTCATCCCTGGAGCGTTTGCAGGTCAAACTCACCGGCCTGCCGCCACAGCGTTATGTGCTGACGTGTAACGGCATCCCTGTGCCATTGCAGCCAACCGGACGTGTAGGCGAATTCGTCGCTGGCGTAAGATTTCGTGCCTGGCAACCGGCGAACTGTTTGCAACCTGCCATCCCGGTTCATGCACCGTTGGTATTCGACCTGCTCGACACCTGGATGGGCCGTTCACTGGGTGGTTGTCAGTACCACGTCGCACATCCGGGCGGGCGCAATTACGAGACGTTACCGATCAATGCCAATGAAGCCGAGAGCCGGCGCATGGCGCGATTCTTCCGCATCGGACACACCCCCGGGAAACTTCCGATACCGATTCCGCAAATCAATGACGAGCTGCCGATGACGCTCGATTTACGACGTTTCTAAACCGTACGCGACGCTCGGATTTTTCGTATATCCGGGCGTCATGAGCCTGCGTTAGTCTGACCGTTCCGTGCTGTCTGCCGAGCTTTCCATGCCTGACCTGCTAGACCGCTACCCGCTGACGGCGGGCACCTATCACGAACTGCTCGACGACAGCGGCGGGGTACGTCCGCACTGGCGCCGACTGTTCGACCAATTGCAGCGCAGCACGCCAGCGCAACTGGTGCAGCGTCAGGCACTGCTGACTCGGCAGATTCAGGAAAACGGCGTCACCTATAACGTCTATGCCGACCCCAAGGGCGCCGATCGGCCGTGGGAACTGGACCTGCTGCCCCATGTGATTGCCGCTGACGAGTGGGAACAGTTGTCGGCCGGCATCGCCCAGCGTGCCCGATTGCTCAATGCCGTGCTCGCCGACCTGTATGGGCCGCAGCGCCTGATCGCCGAAGGTTTGCTGCCGGCCGAACTGGTATTCGGCCACAACAACTTTCTCTGGCCCTGTCAGGGCATCAGCCCGCCTGATGGCGCCTTTCTGCATCTGTATGCCGTGGATCTGGCGCGCACTCCCGATGGCCGCTGGTGGGTCACGGCGGATCGCACTCAAGCGCCTTCCGGTGCCGGCTATGCGCTGGAAAACCGTACCATCGTCTCCCGGGCTTTCCCCGAGTTGTACCGCGATCTGAAAGTGCAGCATCTGGCCGGCTTCTTCCGTACGCTTCAGGAAACCCTGGCCCGCCAGGCACCCAGCGATGAAGACGTGCCACTGGTGGTACTGCTGACGCCGGGGCGATTCAACGAAAGCTACTTCGAACATTTGTACCTCGCTCGCCAACTCGGTTATCCGCTGGTGGAGGGCGGCGACCTGACGGTGCGTGATGCCACGGTTTACCTGAAAACCCTGAGTGGCCTGCGCCGCGTCCACGCGATCATGCGCCGCCTCGATGACGACTTCTGCGACCCGCTGGAACTGCGCACCGATTCGGCACTGGGCGTACCGGGTCTGCTTGAGGCCGTGCGACAAGGGCGGGTACTGGTGGCCAACGCCCTTGGCAGCGGTGTGCTGGAGTCGCCGGGATTGCTGGGTTTCCTGCCGAAAATCAGCCAGTTCCTGTTCGGTGAAGAACTGATCCTGCCGTCCATCGCCACCTGGTGGTGTGGCGAAGCCCCCGTACTGGCCCAGGCGCTGGAGAAACTGCCGGAGTTACTGATCAAACCGGCGTTCCCGTCCCAGAGCTTTACACCGGTCTTCGGTCGCGATTTGAGTGAAAAGCAGCGTGATGAACTCGCCGAGCGCATGCAGGCGCGGCCTTATGCTTATGTCGCGCAAGAATTGGCGCAGTTGTCCCAGGCACCGATCTGGCAGGCCGAGGGTGGGCAATTACAGCCCCGGGCGATCGGTATGCGCGTGTATGCGGTGGCCAGCCACGATGGTTATCGGGTGTTGCCCGGCGGGTTGACCCGAGTGGCCGCCGAGGCCGATGCCGAAGTCGTGTCGATGCAGCGCGGTGGCGCGAGCAAGGACACCTGGGTGCTGGGCGATCGCCCGCCCAGTGGCGAGCAATGGAAAGCCCAGCGCAACGTCGGCGTGCATGATCTGGTACGACGCGACCCCTATCTGCCATCGAGGGTGGTGGAAAACCTGTTCTGGTTCGGGCGGTACTGCGAGCGTTGCGATGACAGTGCGCGATTGCTGCGCATCATGCTGGCGCGATATGTGGACGGCGATGACCCACAGGCGCTGCAGGCGGCAGTCGACCTGGGCGAACGGCTGATGCTGTTGCCCGATGAAGGCGAGCTGCCGGAGCGCCTGTTGGCGGCGATACTTGGCGATGACTGGCCGTTCAGCCTGCGTTCCAACCTGCAGCGCTTGCAGTGGGCCGCTTCGCAGGTACGCGGCAAGCTTTCGCGGGAAAACTGGCAAGCGCTGGTGGAGTTGCAACGTGAAGCCATGGAGCTGGAGACCGATGAGCCGGACTTCGGCGAGCTGCTGGATTTCCTCAACCGTCTGGTGATGTCTCTGGCGGCGCTGTCCGGTTTTGCCCTCGACGACATGACCCGGGACGAAGGCTGGCGCTTTTTGATGATCGGTCGGCGGATCGAGCGCCTGCAATTTCTCAGCGGCAGTCTGGCGGCGTTCTTGCGGGGCGCGGGCGCGTTCGATCAGGCCGGTCTCGAATGGTTACTGGAGTTGGGCAACAGCAGCATCACCTACCGTTCGCGGTATCTGGCGGTGGCGCAGTTGATCCCGGTGCTGGACCTGTTGCTGCTCGACGAGCAGAACCCTCACGCCGTGCTGTTCCAGTTGAAACTGGTGAGTCGTACCCTCAAACGCCTGAACGATGACTTTGGTGCCCCGCGAGAAACCGGGCTGCCGCGGTTGGTGGAGCGACTGGCGCGATTTGACCTGGGGTGCCTGGAAAACCCGCTGTTCGGCGAAACCAGCGTGCGCGCGGCGCTCGAAGGTTTGGCCGATCTGCTGCAAGAGATCGCCGATGCCAGCGGGCAAGTATCCGATCGCCTGGCCTTGCGTCATTTTGCCCATGTCGATGATGTCAGCCAGCGCACGGTGTCCGTCTGATGAGTGCTCGATACCAGATTTTCCACGACACCCATTATCACTACGACAGCCCGGTGTCCCTGGCCCAGCAACTGGCGCATCTGTGGCCGCGCCCATGCACCTGGCAACGTTGCACCGAGCAGCAATTGCAGATCAGCCCGGACCCGACGACCCGCCGTGATGAACTCGATGTATTCGGCAACCCGCTGACCCGGCTGGCGTTCGAGCGTCCTCATGATGAACTGCTCGTCAATGCCAGCCTCACGATCGAAGTGCTGCCTCGGCCTGCGCTGGATTTCAAGTTGTCTCCGGCCTGGGAGGAAACCCGCAATGCGCTGACCTACAGCAGTCAGCCGCTTTCAGCTGAATTGCTGGATGCGTGTCGTTATCGGTTTCAATCGCCCTACGTGCATTTGAAGCGCAATTTCGTCGAGTTTTCAGACAGCTGCTTTCCGGCGGGTCGACCGCTGCTGCTGGGCGTGCAGGCATTGATGGAGAAAATCTTCAGCGAATTCACCTTCGACGCCGAAGCCACCCAAGTGGCAACGCCGCTGGTGGAAGTGCTGGAGCGTCGGCGCGGGGTCTGCCAGGACTTCGCCCACCTGATGCTCGCCTGCGTACGCTCCCGAGGCCTGGCCGCGCGGTATGTCAGCGGTTACCTGCTGACCCAGCCGCCGCCCGGTCAGCCACGACTGATCGGCGCCGATGCCTCCCATGCCTGGGTGTCGGTGTACTGCCCGGTGCTGGGTTGGGTAGATTTCGACCCTACCAACAACGTGCAACCGGCACTGGAACACATCACCCTGGCCTGGGGCCGGGATTTTTCCGATGTGTCGCCGTTGCGTGGGGTGATTCTGGGGGGCGGTAATCATGACCCTGAGGTTCGGGTTACCGTGATGCCATTGGATCAGCAGTGAACCATTGTGGGAGCGAGCCTGTTGCACCGTCGCGAAGGCGTAGTGTCAGGCGAAATCGATGCTGAATGACACACCGCTTTCGCGAGCAGGCTCGCTCCCACAAGGAGAAGTTCGGTGATTTCTGGATGGGGTATTTCAGATTGACCTGTGAGGGTCGGCAGCAAGACTGCCAACCCTGGACACAGATCCGGTGGGCCTGATGTGTTCATCCGGCCCGGAGGGTCTCAGGCGTCGGGCGCCTGGTCTTTCGGTGCTTCAACATCATCTTCTGTCGCGACGTCACCGTCAGGGTTCAGTGTCGCGTCTTCAGCCATCGCTTTCTTGCGCTGAAGCTTTTCCTCTTTCTTCTGCTCCTTGGCCAAGTCACGCTGACGTTTGGCGAAGGAATAATTGGGTTTAGCCATGGGCGATCCTCTGGGGTCGAAGGTGAGGTTGAGCGGCGCGTATTCTGCCCTGTATCGGTGCCGAGTCGTTAGTCGGGTTTTTGTTCGACCCACTTGGGCAGTACGGTCGGTTGCCAGCTATCGAGGGCATCGAGCAGCGTCTGTGGCGATTCGCTCACCTGCAGCATGTCACGGTGCGCCCCGCGAACGAAGCCTTCGCCGACGATGTGATCGAGAAAACCGGTGAGTTTGCTGTAGAAGCCGTTCACTTCCAGCAACCCCAGCGGTTTGCCGTGGTAGCCCAATTGGCCCCAGGTCCAGACTTCGAACAGTTCTTCCAGCGTGCCCAGGCCGCCGGGCAGGGCGATAAAGGCGTCGCTGAGTTCGGCCATCCGCGCCTTGCGCGCATGCATGCCGTCGACCACTTCCAGGCGGGTCAGGCCGCTGTGGCCGATTTCCTTGTCCTTGAGGCTTTGCGGGATGATGCCGATCACTTCGCCACCGGCCGCCAGCGCGGCGTCGGCCACGATGCCCATCAGGCCCACGGCACCACCGCCATAGACCAGGGTCAGCTTGCGTTCGGCCAATGCCTGGCCGAGCGCCACAGCGGCTTCACGATAAGCCGGGTTGGTGCCGGTGCTGGCACCACAAAATACACATACGGATGCTAAAGACATGCCTTACTCCATGGTCGAACAGTGCCACAGAGTAAAGGCAGGCGCGCAGCGCACCAAGGGCTAAACTTCCCGCTTGGGCGTTTCGTAAGTACCGCTGGCGCCACAGGCGTAGGCGGCGAGCAAGCTGCACAACAGGCTATTGAGGGACATGTCGGACGCTCCGGTCAGTGATGATGGCCCGATCATAGGCCCGGTCCAGACGCTTGGCTGGTAGATTGTCTCGATCGGTGCCATAGCCCAAAAGTTGTATACAATTTTTGATTCAGGTCATATGAACTTGCGAAGTTTTCAGGCAGTCTTCTGTTCATTCGCATATTTCCAATAACCTTGCCTTGGAGATTCACCATGTTTGCCAAACTTGTTGCGGTATCCCTGTTGACGCTGGCCAGCAGCCAATTGATGGCTGCGGAATGCAAAGTCACCGTTGACTCCACAGACCAAATGTCCTTCAACACCAAGGCCATTGAAATCGACAAGAGCTGCAAGACATTCACCGTGGAACTGACCCACTCCGGCAGCTTGCCGAAAAACGTCATGGGCCATAACTGGGTGTTGAGCAAAGAAGCCGACATGCAGCCGATCGCCACCGACGGCCTGAGTGCCGGTATCGACAAGAGCTATCTGAAGGAAGGTGATGCCCGTGTCATCGCTCACACCAAGATCATCGGCGCCAAGGAAACCGACTCGGTGACCTTCGACGTGTCGAAGCTCGATGCCAATGAGAAATATGGTTTCTTCTGCTCGTTCCCGGGCCACATCTCGATGATGAAGGGTACTGTGACCCTGAAGTAATCAGATCCGCACAAAAAAGCGTCCGCTTGGGACGCTTTTTTTTTACTCGGAATTTGACCGAGTCATCGTTCTTCGCGAGCAGGCTCGCGAAGACGTCGGTCCAGACACCGCGTGCCTCAAGGCGCAAACGGCATCACACGCTTGTGATGGGTCTTGTTGTACGTGTTGCAAATGATCTTGAACGCTTCCTCGCGCACCGGCTGCCCATGCAGGAAGGCGTCGATCTCGGCATAGGTCACGCCGTGGGACGCTTCGTCCGGCTTGCCGGGAGACAGGTCTTCCAGGTCGGCGGTCGGGACTTTCTCCACCAGTGATTCCGGTGCGCCGAAGCTGCGAGCAATTGCCCTGACCTGATTCTTCACCAGGCCGCTGAGCGGTGCCAGGTCGCAAGCGCCATCACCGAACTTGGTGAAGAAACCCATGACCGCTTCCGCCGCGTGGTCAGTACCGATCACCAGGCCCTGGGCGGCACCGGCGATGGTGTACTGAGCAACCATGCGCATCCGCGCCTTGGTATTGCCGAGTACGAAATCCACCGACACCGCGTGCTTGCCTTCGAACGCTGCGACTTCATTGGCCAGGGACTTGACCGCCGGGCCGATGTTCACGGTATGACGTTCGTCCGGCTTGATGAAATCCACCGAAGCCTGGGCATCGTGTTCATCGAACTGAGTCTCGTACGGCAAGCGCACGGCGATGAATTTGTAACTGTCGTCACCCGTGCGATCGCGTAACTCGCGCATGGCACGCTGGGCCAGCAGGCCGGCGGTCAGGGAATCGACACCGCCGCTGATGCCCAGCACCAGGGTCTTGAGCCCGGAATTGACCAGGCAGTCCTGGATGAAGGTAATCCGCCGGGCGACTTCTGCCTCAAGGGCGGCCTCGTCGGCGAACGGCGGTTGGACCTTGAGCTGCTCAGCAATCTCACGCTGTACGGCTTGCATGAATTCACTCCTTGCCAGGTAGGCTTGATGGGACAGGTACTTGGAAAACGTGTCGCAAATAGGCGACGAAATTCGGGTCTTTGCAGTGAGTCTTGCCAGGCTCGTCGGAGATCTTCGCCACCGGCGCGCCGTTGCAGGCGGTCATTTTAAGCACGATGCTCATCGGTTCGACACCCGGAATATCGCACGTCAGGTTGGTGCCGATGCCGAAGCTGACATTGATCCGACCACGCAGTGCCCGAAATATTTCCATGGACTTGGGCAGGGTCAGGCTGTCGGAGAAGGTCAGCGTCTTGCTCATTGGATCGATGCCAAGCTTGTGATAGTGGGCAATGGCTTTTTCTGCCCATACCACCGGATCGCCGGAGTCGTGGCGCAATCCGTCGAACAGCTTGGCGAAAAACAGATCGAAATCGCCGAGGAAGGCATCCATGGTGATGCAATCGGTCAGGGCGATTCCCAGCAGGCCACGGTACTCGCGCACCCAGCAATCGAGGGCGGCGATCTGACTGTCGATCAACCGCGGGCCGAGTTGCTGGTGAGCCATGATCCATTCGTGGGCCATGGTGCCCAGCGGCTTCATATCCAGTTCCCGGGACAGGTGCACGTTGCTGGTGCCGACGAAACGTCCAGGGAAATCGTGCTTGAGTACGTTCACCACTTCTTCCTGCACGCGGTACGAGAAGCGACGGCGGGTACCGAAATCGGCGACCTGCAATTCGGACAGCTCGTCGCTGCCGGCGTTGGCGGCCAGCCAGTCAAACTTGCGGTAGAGCTGCTCGCGGGCCTGTTCCAGGACGATTTCCCGGTAGCGATAGCGGTTACGCACTTCACTGACTATCGCCAGTATCGGCACTTCGAAAAGAATGACGTGCAGCCACGGGCCACGCAGGCGGATGAACAACTCACCATTTTCGATTCCGGTGTGGATGTAGCGCAGGTTGAAGCGAAACAGCCCGAGAAAGCGCAGGAAATCCGGCTTCAGGAAGGTGATGCGCTCCAGAAAGCCCAACTGATCGGCACTCAGGCTCAACTCTGCCAGGCGCTCGATCTGGAAGCGGATCTCCGCCAGATACGGGCGCAAATCTTCACTGTTACGGCAACGAAACTCCCATTCGACTTCCACGTTCGGGTAGTTGTGCAGCACCGCCTGCATCATCGTCAGTTTGTAGAAATCGGTGTCGAGCAGGTTCTGCACGATGCGATCGGCAAACACACTCTCGCTCATTACGGGAATCTCCAGACGTGCCACGACGTGGCGCGGTATCAATCATGGGTGCTAGTGGCGCATATCGGCGGTGGGTATTGCCAGCAATTTTTCAGGCCATAAAGATCCCTGTGATGCATCCTTAAGTTTGCGGTTTTTCCGGGCTATCGATCTGCTCCAGCATCCACTTCACAAAATCCCGCACCTTGGGCACTTCCGCCGAATGCTCCGGGTACGCCAGGTAATAGGCATCAGTACTGGGCATTGCATGCTGCCAGGGAATGACCAGCTTGCCTTCGGCCAGTTCTTCTTCCACCAGAAACCGTGGCAATAACGCCACGCCACAGCCGACTTGCGCGGCGCGGATGCACATGTAGAAAGTTTCGAAGCGCGGGCCGTGGTAGCTGTGTTCGGTGTGGTAACCCTGGCTGTCGAACCAGTCATGCCAGGCCTGGGGGCGGGAGGCGTTTTGCAGCAGGACCAGGTCGGTGAGTTGCGTGGGGTCGGTGAAGGGCTCGGAGGGCAAGCTGCCGGGGGCACATACCGGAACAAGCTCCTCACTGAACAGCTTCAGGCATTCGGTGCCGGGACGGGAACCCTGGCCGAAGTAGAACGCCAGGTCGCTGCGACCTTGCAGCAGATCATCAGCCTCCTGCTCGCTGCACAGATCCAGATGGATCGACGGATGGCGCAGGCGCCAGCCTTTGAGTCGTGGCACCAGCCAGCGCGCACCGAAGGTCGGCGGTGTTGAGACACGCAGGACTTCTGTTTCGCCGCCGTAGGAACGCAGGTAATGGGTCGACATCTCCACTTGCGTGAGGATTTTTCGTACCTCGACCAGGTACAAATCGCCTGCTGGGGTCATTTGCAGGCGTCGGCGCACTCGGCGAAACAAAAGATGCTGCAACAGCTCTTCGAGTTGCGCGACCTGTTTGCTGACGGCGCTCTGGGTCAGGTTCAGCTCTTCGGCGGCCCGGGTGAAGCTCAGATGCCGGGTCACGGCTTCGAAACACTGCAGGGCAGCGATCGATGGCAGGTAGCGTTTGTTCAGCATGGGCGGTCCTTTGTTCTTGTCTCTTTATTGCCAACAATGCACAGCATGAATAAACGGAATGATATCTCTCTTAAAGGTCGTTTGTTGAGTAACCTGCGGGGCGCTAAAACTACAGGTCTGATCAGCCGTGTCCGCGCGGCTGCACACGTACCGTTTTTTGCTTGAGGAGTAACCCATGGTTGCCGCATTGCTTGATCGTCTTGGTGTGAACCCGGCCCTGTACCAGAACGGCAAAGTGCCGGTGCATTCGCCCATCGACGGCAGTCGCATCGCCGCCGTGAACTGGGAAGGTGCCGCTGAAGTCGAGCAGCACATCAGTCGCGCAGATCATGCGTTCGAACTGTGGCGCAAGGTTCCGGCACCGCGCCGTGGCGAGCTGGTGCGTCAACTGGGCGACATCCTGCGTGAATACAAGGCCGACCTCGGCGAGCTGGTGTCCTGGGAAGCCGGCAAGATCACTCAGGAAGGTCTGGGTGAAGTTCAGGAAATGATCGACATCTGCGATTTCGCCGTCGGCCTGTCCCGCCAGTTGTACGGTTTGACCATTGCTTCCGAGCGTCCTGGCCACCACATGCGTGAAACCTGGCATCCGCTGGGCGTCGTCGGTGTTATCAGCGCCTTTAACTTCCCGGTAGCGGTCTGGGCCTGGAACGCCACGCTGGCGCTGGTCTGCGGCAACCCGGTGATCTGGAAACCGTCGGAAAAAACCCCGTTGACCGCACTGGCCTGCCAGGCGCTGTTCGACCGCGTGCTGAAGAACTTCAGCGATGCGCCTGCGCACCTGAGCCAGGTCATCATCGGTGGTCGCGACGCCGGCGAAGCGCTGGTCGATGATCCACGTGTCGCGCTGGTCAGCGCCACCGGCAGCACCCGCATGGGTCGCGAAGTGGCGCCGAAAATCGCCGCGCGTTTTGCCCGCAGCATCCTGGAACTGGGCGGCAACAACGCAATGATCCTCGGCCCAAGCGCCGATCTGGACATGGCTGTACGCGCGATCCTGTTCAGCGCCGTCGGCACTGCCGGTCAGCGTTGCACCACGTTGCGTCGCCTGATTGCCCACGAATCGGTCAAAGAAGAAATCGTTACCCGCCTGAAAGCTGCGTATTCCAAAGTGCGCATTGGTCATCCGCTGGAAGGCAACCTGGTCGGTCCGCTGATCGACAAGCAAAGCTTCGACAACATGCAGGACGCACTGGAGCAGGCACTGAGCGAAGGCGGCCGGGTATTCGGCGGCAAGCGCCAGCTGGAAGACAAATTCCCGAATGCCTACTACGTTTCGCCGGCCATCGTCGAAATGCCGGAGCAGAGCGACGTGGTCTGCCACGAAACCTTCGCGCCGATCCTGTATGTGGTCGGTTACACCGACTTCAACGAAGCCCTGCGCTTGAACAACGCCGTGCCGCAAGGCCTGTCGTCCTGCATCTTCACCACCGACGTGCGTGAAGCCGAGCAGTTCATGTCGGCGGTCGGTAGTGACTGCGGCATCGCCAACGTCAACATCGGACCAAGCGGTGCAGAAATCGGTGGCGCGTTCGGTGGCGAGAAAGAGACTGGCGGCGGTCGTGAGTCCGGTTCCGATGCGTGGCGCGGGTACATGCGTCGTCAGACCAATACCGTGAACTACTCGCTGGAATTGCCGTTGGCGCAGGGTATTACGTTCGACTGATATTCGGGTCGAACGTAATACCCTGTGGGAGCGGGCTTGCTCGCGAATGCGATTTGTCAGTCGATACCGATGGTGACTGACAGACCGCT